>JAQWCI010000067.1 GCA_028706005.1 Lachnospiraceae bacterium | reverse complement strand
GGTCTCATGGGCCTTGCAGTTGATGACAGGAGAATTCCATCGAGCTTTGATCTGGCAAGAGAAGAAGGCTTGCAATACGAATTCGGCTCGGTAGATCTTGGAGAGAATGCTCATCCTAACTCAGTAAAACTTATCCTCACAGGTGAGAGCGGGAGGGAACTTGAAATTGTTGCGGCCTCGATCGGTGGCGGTCAGATCAGAATATGCGAGATTGATGGACTCACGGCGAATTTCAGCGGAGACTACCCGACACTTATTGTTCATAACCTTGATCAGCCGGGACACGTTGCTGAAGTGACATCGATGTTGCAGCACAAGGCTGTAAATATTGCGTCAATGCAATTGTACAGATCGAGCCGCGGAGGGAGCGCAGTCATGGTTCTTGAGTGCGACCAGGAAGTTCCGGAGGAATCCGTCGAGTGGCTTCGGCACCTTGAAGGTGTGGAAAAGGTGACCTATTACAGCTTGAAAGGTTAGGAGGCAGTCATGTACGATTCGCTTGCGGCAGTGGTAAAAGAATCAAAGAAAAGCGGGACAAAATTCTGGCAGGTCATTCAGGAAGATGACTGCCGTGAGGAAGCCATTGACAGACAGAAGTCATTTGGCAGGATGCGCGCTATGTATGAGGCAATGAGGGATTCGGTGAACAACTATGACCCGGCGCTTCACTCGGCAAGCGGCCTTGTCGGAACAGATGCGGCAAAACTTGAGAAGTATTATAACGAAGGCAAAATGATGGCTGATGATTTTGTCGGTCGTGTCATGATAAGAGCACTGCGTGTTGCAGAATCAAACGCATGCATGAAGCGCATCGTGGCGGCACCGACTGCGGGGTCATGTGGTGTTTTGCCTTCTGTTCTTATCACTATGCAGGAAGAGAGGAAACTTTCTGATGAGCAGATGATCGAGGCACTTTATGTGGCGGCCGGCATCGGCGGAGTGATTTCAAAACGCGCTTCGCTGTCTGGAGCAGATGGCGGATGTCAGGCGGAGATAGGTTCAGCTTCGGCGATGGCGGCGGGTGCGCTCGTGGGTCTCATGGGCGGGACCGCGGAGCAGATAACAAATGCAGCCGCGATAGCGCTGAAGAGCCTGTTGGGGCTGGCCTGCGATCCCGTCGCGGGGCTTGTAGAGGTTCCGTGCGTTAAGAGAAATGTTATCGGATCAGTGAATGCGGTGACAGCGGCGGACATGGCGATGGCCGGCATCAAGAGCCGCATTCCGCCTGACGAAGTCATAGACGCGATGAGAAGCATCGGTCACGGCATGAGCACCTCAATCCGCGAAACCGGCACAGGCGGCCTCGCGGCGACCCCGACCGGTGTGAAGATCAGGGAGAAAGTAACAAAATGGTGAGTACAGATTGCAGAGCTTTCGGCCGGACAATTACACATGAGGGCGTATTGTACCTGGGATACTCGGCATCTGGTGTTTCATTTATTACGTCTTCCAATGAAGTATATGCAATAATCAACGGGGTACCAGAGCCAAAGGGAATATGCGAACCTGCATATTTGGGAGTATTTGTAAATGACGGAACGGAACCCATAAGCAGGATAAAGGTAAGGCATGGTCAGCACAGGTATAAAGTATTCGAGCAGAATGCCAAAGAGGAAGTCAGCATTGACATCATAAAGCTCTCAGAGGCTCAGTATGATAAGGTTGGAATTGCAGGTATAGAAGCAGGAGATTCAATACGACCCACAGAGAGCAAAAAGAGAAAACTGTTGTTCATAGGTGATTCGATATCCGCAGGATTCGGAATTGGAGGCAGGAATGGAGAGGTGTTCACGACTGCATATGAAGACGCCACTAAAGCGTACCCTTATCTTGTCTCAAAAGAACTGAATGCGGAGTACGAGATCATTGCGTGGAGTGGCGGTGGTGTCATATCAAGGTGGGTGACGGAAGATCAGAACGGGCCTGACACTTCATATCTGATGCCGGACATATTCCCTTACGAAGACATCAGCCTGGAAGAAACGGTAATCGGAACACGACATATAAGGCATAATTTCAGAACATTTATACCAGATATGATAACAGTGAATCTGGGAACGAACGATGACAGTTATTGTAGAAATATTCCATCAAGAAATGAGCAGTTCAGAACAGAATATTGTAAGTTTCTTAATTCGCTCCACGATTATTATCCCGGGATTCCGGTTCTTGTTGTGTATGGATTATTTGAAACGAATCTGAATGAAATGGTAAGTCAGGCAGCAAAAGAGAGCAAGTGTGAATTTTTGAGGCTTGATATGATGACTGAGAATGATGATCTGTGCGTGGCTGGTCACCCCGGCGCAATGGTTCAACGCAATTCGGCTGAAGCGGTAGCCGGGGTAATCAGGAAGAACATGGCTCTGGGAAATCAAATTGATGAGCGCTGAACCAGTGACAGATCTATTGCAAAATAGAATGCGCCATCCCAGTTGAAACGCACCTTGTCGAGCGTGATATTACGCCCTTTACACATGCCACCCAGTTTGTCTGAAATGAGTCTTGAAAGGTGGCTCTCAAAGAATGTTCTCGCTTCTGTCATATGGTCTTTTAGAAAGTAGGGATTTATGCCCTTTTCCTGCGAGTATAAGTAGAATTCAGGCAGAACGTTTGCCTGGCAGAGCCAGTCTGCCGTAATTGCACGAACGAGAAAAGTGTCAGACATAAGTGCTTTACTCTCGTTGCCTTTGAAACAGTTGTAATAGGAAGCAATAATAGTATGTGCTATGACAACACCATTGGTGTTCTCAGCCGTATTCCAACCACCTGCTGCTGAAATAATATCAAAAATACCATGACAACGCGCGTTCTCCATAAACTCATTGTCACATCCGTTACTTGTTGTAACATCACAGATACCAATCGCTTTCTGATAAACATCGTTGTAATACTCGACGTATCTTAACAGTTCCTCTGAGTTGGTATTGTTTTTGAATGCAATATCCCTGCTGTCCTGTTCACTGCTTTCAAGCTGCTCGGTTCCTGAAGCATTTACAGCCAGCATACAGTCGGAATCAGTCGGGGTTTCCGTAATGATTCCACCGGCGGATGTAATCTGCCATTTTATACTCTCTCCAAGCGGCCTGTCTTCATAACGGGGTATTACATGTGGACCGTTGATGGATGAATAACGCACATATAAGGTCGGCCTGTACTTGTTTATCTGACAAAACACTCTTGAGAAAAGTACACTTCCGGCTTCATCGGCGCCTGGATAAACATAGACCCTGTTGTACAGAGAGTATTCTTTTACCTTATCTGAGATTGCGCCCTGATCCATAGCTGCATAACCGTATTCAGCAGTGTCGTCCTTAGGCACAGTCAAAGTATCAAATGTGCTATCCTTTACCATTTCTACACTACTAAGATTTACGAAGCGGTCAGTTTTCCTTCTGCTCAGGAAATCATCAAGTATTTCTGCAGGAATTTCAGATTTTAGCAGTTGAAGCTCTTTATTTTCAGCCTCATTTGTTTTGCCTTGTCCGGATTTGTCTGCAAGATAGGTGTATTTCCATATTTTCTTGCCATAATTTTCCCAGTAATCGGGATCCTCGTGTGAGTCATCATAAGCTGCAACACGAGCTGCCAGGTTAAATGCGTGTATATGCAGAGAAGGATTAATTTTCTTGAGTTTACGGAATCCGGAAAGCCTGTCGGTACATTTATCAATCCCAAAGCGATGAATGCGAGAGCCTATGATGTTGCCGTATACAAGAGTATCAACTGAAAGAATGGCATAGTCCGCAGAACCGGCATTTACATAAAGCCAGTTCCATATTTTATCAATATCTGCTGGCCTCTTTAGAAAGCCCATCCATTCATATGGAGGACGGAGCAGTTCAATATCTTCAGTCATAAGGCTCAACAGGTAAGGAAATTCATAATTACAGTCCCTGTCATCAAGAGGAACATATAGTATTTTTGTCATGTCGTCCTTTCTTTTTACCCTTTTAGTCCGGAAGTGGAGATGCCATCCATAAGATATTTCTGACAGAATATGAACACAATCATGATGGGAATCATAAACAAGGCTGTCGCTGCCATCATGCCCACCCAGTCTACCGTATGTTCATTCATGTAGGAATACAGGCCGAGTGAAAGTGTGTAGTGGGCGCTACTGTTGGCATAAAGCAGTGGCCCAAGGAAGTCAGAGAAAGTACTCATAAATGAAAAGATAACTATCGTTGCGATTCCAGGTTTTGAAAGAGGAAGAATCACCGATATGAAAACCTTAAGTGAATTTGCACCATCTATTTCGGCGGCTTCCATGAGTTCATCAGGAATAGTCAGCATGAACTGCCTTAGGATAACAATATAGAACGGATAGCCGAAGAATGCCGGAATTATCAGGGGCCAGAACGTGCCTGTCAGCCCTACCTTAGTCCACATTTTATACATGGGAACCATAGTTACGGTATAGGGGATCATCAGCGTCGACATGATTATGGCAAACAGTACATTTCTGCCTCTCCATTGTATCTTTGACAGAGAATACGCAATAAGCGGTGTGCAGACAACAGTTCCGAGTACATTCATAAGGGTAACGAACATAGTGTTCCCGAAGTATTGCCAATAAGGCATGACATTAAACACGTTTGTATAGTTTTCAAAATGCCATTCCTGAGGCCACAGACCCAGTGATGTATTGAAGACTTCATCATTTGTCCTGACCGATGTGGAAAACATCAGAATTATTGGAAACAGGTATATCAGAGCCAGAATAGTGATCAGGATAAATGGAATTATCCGACCTGCTCTGCCTGTAACTTTTTTGTCGCCCATAAAAGCCTCCCTACTTTACATCCACAAATCTATCGGAAACCTTAAGAAGAATTAATGTCAGAACAAATACAATAATGAACAGGATCCACGCCATTGATGATGCAACACCCATCTTCAGTCTTGTAAAGGCATTCTGGAACAAATAAAGCGGATACATCAGCAGACTGTTCTGTGTTCCGGCGCTTCCGCTGCTGAGATTGCCGGACTGAGCGCTGCACAGAATGTAAACCTGTGTGAAATACTGGAAACCATCAATTATAGCGAGGACCACCTGATATACTAGGACATGTGCAATACCAGGCATCGTGATGTACCAAAACTGTTTAAATGTGTTAGCACCATCAATTTCAGCGGCTTCATAAAGTTCATTGGAAACATCACCCATTGCCGCCAAAATAATAACGACTGTAGTTCCTACGCCCCAGCAAGTCATAAGAACAAGGGCCGGTTTTGTATAAGGGGGATTCCCGAGCCAGTTCTCGCCGGTAAGACCAATCATGCGCAGGGCGCGATTGAGATAGCCACTAATGGGGTCAAAAATCAGAAGCCATACAATTGTTGAAGCAACAACCGGGAATATTGCCGGCATATAGAAAACAGATCTGAAAAAGCTCTTGCCGACTTTCACTATCTTGAGCAATACAGCGAGGATAAGTGAAACAATGATGGTTATTGGAACAGACAGCGCGACGTAAACAAGTGTGTTTTTAAGACTTGTCCAGAAAAGATTATCCTTGAGAAGATAAGCGTAGTTATCAAGGCCTACCCATTCCGGATCCTTTATGGCACTGAAATTAGTGAAACTGTAGTAAGCCGACATGATTATCGGGTACAGACTGAAGAGTAGAAATCCAATGATCCAGGGTAAAACAAATAAGAAACCATTTTTGTTGTTTCTTTTTTCTCTGTTTGTCATTTTTGTTTTTTTCATAATGCGCCTCTCAGGCTTATGTGTTCTAAAAAACCTGCCCGCCTTCCTGCATTCATCATTAGGAAAGCGGACAGGCATATATTTAGTGGCGATTTATTACTTAAGTCCGTCGGAAGCACTGACTGCAGTTGCTATAGCATCGTCAACTGATCCGCCGAGCATTACGGAATCAACCGCATTACTCAGAGCAGTTGCATAATCTGAGCCGTTAAGCATACTGGGCATAGTTTTCAGAGTAGACTCACTAAGAACCTTGAGATATACACTATATGAATCCCCGTTGCTGGTTACATCAGGATCATCAAGCAAAGAGTTGAGTGCAGGAAGATCTTTCTTGAGAGTTATGAACATCTTTGCACCATCGCCCATGGTGATGTATTTCAGGAAATCCCATGCGCCATCAGGATTCTTAGCAGTAGAAGGAATATAGAAGCATGATGTATCAAGATAGCTGTATGTCTGACCGTTCTGACTCTCTGCTGCCGGGAGAAGCTCAAGACCAAAATTGAGACCTGCGTCCTCAGCCATCTTGTAGAACCATGTGCCATCTATACGGAATGCTGCCTGACCTGCAAGGAAAGGATCCTGGGCACTGTTTACCTTGGACTGACCTGATGTCACATAACTGTTAACGGCGTCGGAGCCGAATTCAGCTACATAATCATGAAGATAGGTAAGTGCATTGCGGAAGCCTTCATTATCTGGTGTAAGGTTTCCGACCTGACCATAATCAGTTCCATAGTCAAAAGTTATACTGTTATACCAATATGAAGTTGGAACTAATGGCGCGCCAAGCTGGGTGAGCTGACCGTTCTCTGACTTTGTAAGCTTGAAACTCATCTCTTCCATTTCTTCAAGAGTCTTAGGCGGGTCTGTATAGCCGGCTTCTTTAAGAAGATCCTTGTTGTAATAGAGAGCGAAAACATTGGCACTTATAGGGAAGGCATATGTTTTGCCGTCATACTGCTGCTGATCAAGAGTCCCGGTAACGAATGCACTGGTGTCAATGCCGTCTTTTGCAATGTAGTCGTCAAGTGCAAGTGCGATGTTCTCGTTTGCATAATTGGCCATATCGGAACCAAAATCATCGGTAATATCAGGACCGTTGCCGCCGGAAATACCGGTTAGAACCTTCTGCTGATCAGGTGTGCTGAGACCTACGACTTCATACTTATCCTGGCTATCGTTGTAGGCTGCGATAATCTGTTCAATGTACTTTGCTTCATCGCCACCCCAGAGATACCAGAAATTTACGGTTTCCTTATCGCCAGTAGATTCAGCCGCCTGTGTATCAGCAGCTGCAGCAGATGTTGCTGCTGTACCTGCCTCAGTCGATGCGGCAGCATCACTTGTTGTGGATGTGGATGCTGCGCTTCCGCATCCACCCAGAAGACCTGTCAGCATAGCAGCTGTCAGGCACACACATAGAACTCTTTTCTTTTTCATACGGATTTCCTCCTTGTGAAATACTGTATTGAAATACTATTATTTGCAGGCATTGAATCTGCCTTAGTGCACAGGTACTTAAGAGAACTCAGATCCTGAAAAATTTTACAGGATCCACATCTTTATCGAGCTTCATTGTAAGCCCATCAATGTGACCGCTGATTTCGTCATATGTAAAGGTCAGAGGAATGGTATAGAAATAGGTGTCTTCTTTGAGACCTTTCACTTTGAAGGTGTCATAATGAAAATGCTCCACAGGCAGATGCCATTCTTTGTAGTCAAGGAACAGATGGCCGACGTTCTCACTAATCTTTAAAGCCCCATATGACTTGCTGGTATACTCACCACTGTATTCGCTAATAGGATGGGATATACTTGTGCCTTTGATCCCTGGCTCAGGCATGAGATTAATTTCAAGCCCGTCGTAGACGAGATCACCTTTATAGCGGGGGTGATCATATTCATCCATCCTTTCAAACCAGTTGATTTCCGGTAAACCCATTAAGTTGTCAATGATGGTATACACAACGGCAAACAGGAATGGAATCACGGGCTTGTGTTTGTTAGCAATCATAAACATTCCTGTATTGTAATCGGGTAGCATGAGTTCTACAGAACTGTAGCCTTCGATTTCGCCGCAGTGATAAATAAGATGTATACCTCTGTATGTTGTATTGACCCAAGCCATCCCATAGTCTTTGGCGGAGGAGACTTCAGGGAACTCCCAAATGGGAGTGCTCATATCCACAGCGCCATGGTGTAATTCACGCATAGATTTTTCCGAAATGAGGCGAGTACCATTATAAATGCCATTGTTCAAGTGGAATTGCAACCATTTCAGCATATCGCTGACGCAGGAATTCACGCCTGCTGCCGGTGAACCGACATTCATTTCCCAGGCTGGCATTTCTTCAAGACTTCCGTGTCTTTTGTGCTCAAGATAACCCGTGGCCCAATCCGAATCATGCCTCATATCAGCAACGGTAAGACAGGTGCGGCTCATTCCGAGAGGCTTTAAGATGCGATCTGTAACAAGTGATTCCCAGGACTGCCCGGATACGCACTCCGCAATATGACCGATAAGAGAGTAAACAGTGTTGTTATATTGAGCAGAACTTCGAAACGGTCGGTCAGGCTGGAGATAGCGGAATCTGTGCATAAATTCGTCGCGTGTGATTGACGGATCCGGCCACATTGCATCGTGGTTCGCAAGTCCTGTTCTGTGATAGAGCATGTCTCGCACTGTGACTTCGCTGCCCGCAACAGGATCCATAAGCCGGAAACCTGGAATATATTCCATAACAGGAGTGTCAAATCCAAGTTTTCCTTCATCGACCAGTGAGGCTATAACAGCCGATGTAAAGGACTTAGAGCATGATGCGATACCTCCGAGCGTGTCATGGGTCATCGGCAAGTCTGATGCGATATTTCTCAGACCGTAGCCATTCTGAAATATGATCTCGCCGTCCCTGATAACTCCAACAGAAAGACCGGGGATGTTCCAGAATTTCATATCCTTTTTGAGCTGATCCTCATTAAGCAGAGTATTCATACAGATATCACCTGGGTTTTTCATGCAATGCCTTTCATGCCAAGCAAGCGCAAATCTAAGGTGTCAAATTCCAAAGTCTTAAGTCAAGCATTATTCACAAAACTGATGCCGATAATTAACAACAGCGCCTATCATTCCCGACTCATTTCCGAGCTCTGCAGCCTTTATACTGAGGCCGTCTGTAAAAGAGGGCATTGCGCGATTGAGAACTTTGTTTCTTATGGGACCGACCAGCATTTCTCCTGCCTCGCTAACGCCTCCACCGATGATGATAGAATCTGGGTTGAATATGTGAACAAGGCTCACCAGACCGTCAGCTATATAGTTTTCCCATTGGTCAACAATATTGAACAGTACATTGCGATCAGACCCACCATTGCAAGTGCTATCAGACAAAGCTTCAAAAATAGTCTTGCCGTTGATATACGACAAGTCATTGTACGCTGTAGTAGAGACGTGATTCAGGCAAGATGGAGAAATACTGCCGTCTGATACTGCTTTTCGAACTTTGTTAACTAAAGCTTTTGTGGATGCGTAGTGCTCAAGGCATCCTTTATTGCCGCAACTGCATTTCTCACCATCATCATTGATTATGATATGGCCGATTTCTCCTGCAGCTCCCCTGGAACCACTCACGAGTTTCCCGTCTACAAGTATTCCACCGCCGACCCCCGTGCCAAGAGTCATCATTATAACATTGCGGGCACCCTGGGCTGCACCATAACTGCATTCCCCAAGAAGTGAGCAATCAGCGTCATTAGCCACAGCTACATTCAGATTGAAAGCCTTATGGAAATTTTCGGCAATATGACTTCCAATATAATTTGGGATATGCCCCGCGGCGCCTACGACCGTTCCTGTATGTGGGTCTATCTGACCAGTCGCTGATACGCCTATTCCAGCAAGTCCCGGGCAAGCTGATAATGAAAGACAATCTGTAGATTCGAGAACTTTTTCGGTTGAAATCACTGCGGTATCAAGTATCGAAGTTTTGTATTCGTCCTGATCTACCGGGAAACTGTATTTGCGGCAGATGTGTCCGGTATCATCAACGATTCCAATCTTTACAAAGGTCCCGCCCAGATCGATTCCCAGGTACAGTTTTGCTTCAGCCATTGTCATATTCGGAGTTCACCTCAATGTTCTGCGAATCAAGACTTCTCAGCAGTTATTTTCTTTTCCTTAATTGCCTGAGCGTACCGCTCGGTTATAAGCATCGGTCTTGTTATAGCACCGCCAACGACTACGCTGAAACAGCCAAGCTCCAACACTTTTGCCGCTTTTTCAGGCATATCTATATGCCCTTCAGCTATAACAGGATGTTTCACCCGATTCAGAATCTCCCTGATTATCCTGAAATCATCAGCTTCAATTCGGTCAGAAGCAGAGTATGGAGTGTATCCTACAAGAGTTGTTCCTATAAAATCGAAGCCTAGCCTGTCGGCATGTACTGCTTCTTCTATAGTTGAGCAATCAGCCATGAAAAGCTGTTCAGGGTATTTGTTTCTCACCTGCTTATAGAAGTCGTCCAGTGAGATTTGTCCCGGTCTCATGCGGTCCGTTGCGTCAAAAGCTACAATATCAGGAGCGATACTCATGAGAGAATCTATTTCACTCATAGTAGGAGTAATATAAACGTCAGAGTCAGCGTATACTTTTTTGATAATGCATATGATGGGCAAAGAAACATTTTTTCTGATTTCCAGGATGTCCTCAACTGTATTTGCCCTGATACCAGAGGCTCCGCCAAGTTTTGCCGCTCTGGCCATTCTTCCCATTATGAAAGAAGAATGTAACGGCTCATCTTCAAGCGCCTGACATGAAACAATCAGATTTCCCTTTAATTCATTGACTCTATCATTTATCATTAGCATATGCCGCCTCGTTGCGGAGAGTTTCGATAAAACATATTTATTCTGACAACGCTATTATCCGGCACCGAGCGCAAATGTTCAATATATTCAGACAATTCAGCAAACTCTTTCAGATTATTGTAAAAAGGGTGATTTCATTTTCAGGGAGGTAGACCTGTATGGAGTACAGAACCAAGCTTAGTATCAGAAGAGGAATGACTGATATGACTGATCTTGAAAAGACCATAGCAGAGTTCTTTCTGAGGAATACTGAGATAATGGATTTTTCGTCGAAGAACATTTCAAAAATGCTGTTTGTTTCGAATGCGTCTTTGTCGAGATTTGCGCAATGCTGTGGTTACAAAGGATATAGAGAATTTGTTTTTGCGTATACAGATGACCTGAGGCAGGAAAATCACGGGAACCTTAACGGAGAATTCAGCGTGTTTACACAGAAGGTCCATAAGGACTACCTGGATCTTCTTACTGACAGCTTCAATGGTATTGATGAGGCGCAGATGAGTCATATAGCGGAATTGCTCAACAGTTCCAGGAAGACATTTGTGTTCGGATGTGGGAGCTCCGGGTTTGTAGCAAAAGAATTCCAATTGCGATTCATGAGGATAGGCATGGATGTAACGGCGGTGACAGACTCTGAAATGATGAAGATGTCAGCATCTCTGGCGGAGGAGAGTACGCTGGTGATTGCGATATCCCTGAGTGGTACTACATCACTAATTCTCGATTGTATAAGAATGGCCGACGCAAAGGGAGCGAAAATTGTTTTTATAACTTCCAACAAACATCCGGAGAACGCGGAACTATGTGACGAATTACTGAATGTGGCGTATATTAATAATCTTGATAAGGGTATTATTATTTCGCCTCAGATATCAATACTCATCGTTGTAGACATACTGTATTCATATTACTTTTCTAATAATACAGATGCGAAATCGCTTCAGTACAATGAAACACTTCATGCAATTGAGAGCAACAAGAAAAAATAACATTTATGGAGGAAATGCTATGCCTTGTACAACAATTTTAGTAGGGAAAAACGCGTCTTACAACGGGTCGACTTTGATTGCCCGCAATGATGATTCCGGCTCAGGTCATTTTACCGCAAAAAAGTTCGTGGTGGTAGAGGCAAAGGATCAGCCACGTCACTATAAGTCAGTTATTTCGCATGTAGAGGTGGAGCTTCCTGATGATCCGATGCGTTACACAGCGACTCCCAACGCGACAAAGGACGAGGGCGGAATCTGGGCGGCAGCAGGTGTAAACGAAGAGAATATTTCGATGACCGCAACTGAGACGATCACTTCAAACGAGCGCGTGCTCGGCGCTGATCCGCTGGTCGAATTAGTCGAAGCGGTGAAGGATGCGGATGATAAAGAGATAACGCCGGAGAAGGACGGAGGGATCGGAGAAGAAGACATTGTTATACTTGTTTTGCC
>JAQWCI010000003.1 GCA_028706005.1 Lachnospiraceae bacterium | reverse complement strand
TTCTCCGGCAAGCTGTTCCTGTGACCAGCCTTCCTTTTTTCTCAATTCAATTATTTTGTCTGCAAGTATCATTATTTCATCTCCTGCCTGAGCGCTCCGTGCCCCATGCGTATGTTTGTCTGCGAGATCAGATTACTGCCGAAGCCCGGTTGCGCGCCACCAACCAGGCCTTGCAATTGCGCAACTGCGGGTTGCAATTTGCGTATTCACGAAATTTACCGATTACTCTATACTATCAATATACAATAATTCAAACAGTTTCACGAGTGTACATGCATGGAGGCAAGAATGGAAAACCTGATTTTCGGAGCAGCATATTATCCTGAGTATATGCCTTATGAGCGGATGGGCACGGATCTGTCGCTCATGAAGAGGGCTGGAATCAACACAGTCCGCATCGCAGAGTCAACATGGAGCACATGGGAGCCGAACGAGGGAGAATTCGATTTCTCTATCCTTATCAAAACACTTGAAGCCACAAGTGCTACAGGGATAAATGTGATCGTCGGAACGCCGACATATGCCATCCCTTCATGGCTTGAGAAAAAGGACCCTTCAGTGCTTGTCGTGGATCATAATGGACAGAGGTTCTACGGCTCACGTCAGATCATGGATATAGTGAACCCGACATTCAGATTCCACGCAGAACGAATCATAAGGAAAATGATGGAAGCAGTGCGCCCATACAGGAACGTAACAGGTTTCCAGCTTGACAACGAGACCAAGTATTACGATTCCTGCACCCCGATAATGCAGAAGATGTTCTGTGTATATATGCAAAGCAAGTTCGGCACAGTTGAAAATCTTAACAGGACATTCGGTCTGGCATACTGGAGCAACTCCATAGGTAAATGGGAAGATTTTCCTGATATGAGGGGCTGCATTCATGCCGGTCTTAATTCTGAGTTCGACAGGTTCCGCCGAAGCATGGCAGCTGATTACCTTAAGTGGCAGTCGAAGATCGTAAGTGAATACAAAAGAGATGATCAGTTCATCACTCATAATTTTGATTTCAACTGGGATGTTGATAAACTGAGCGATAAACAGCAGGATGCCCCGTATTCTCACGGCATGCAGCAGAGTATAAATCATTACGAGTCATCAGAAGCAGTGACACTTGCAGGATGTGACATATATCATCCGTCACAGGATGCCCTGACAGGCGCGGAAATCGCATATGGCGGTGATGAGATAAGGGCACTTAAGAATGCGCCATATCTTGTGCTGGAAACGGAGACACAGGGATTCAAATCATGGACGCCGTACCCGGGACAGCTCAGGCTCCAGGCATATAGCCATCTTGCGAGCGGTGCCTGCGGTGTAATGTACTGGAACTGGCATTCTATTCACAACAGTGCAGAGACATATTGGAAGGGCGTGCTTTCGCACGACCTTGAGCCTGGAACGGTCTACGATGAAGTCTCCCGTATAGGACGTGAATTTGAGGAGCTTTCTCCTCTGATATCAACGTTCAGGAAGCAAAACAGAGTTTGTCTGGTGATAGATACGGTCTCCATGGATGCAATAAAATCATTTCCAATCGATAAGAACATCGACTACAACGATGTTTTGCATCTATATTATGATGCGCTTTATGAAATGAATATTGAGTGCGATGTCCTGGATGTCAACGCTCTGCCAGCTAAACTGCGGTCAGATGATGGCAAATGGAATTATGACATGATGGTTACACCGATGCTGTATTGCGTTTCTGATGACACGGTAAAACTTATTAAGGAGTTTACGGCGCAGGGCGGAGTACTTGTTTCATCGTTCAGATCATTTGTATCTGACAGAGAACTTACAGTTTATCATGACAGACTGCCACACGGGCTTAATGATGTATTTGGAATGCACTACGATCAGTTCACAGATCCAGGCAAAATGACACTTCAAGGGACTCCGGTTCGTGCATTTGCAGAACTCGTCATCACAGATGGAGCTGAGACGATGGAAGCGTATTCTCATCGCTACTGGGGAAAGTACGCCGGAATAACAAAACATGATTACAAAGACGGCTGTGCTTACTATATTGCCTGCCTCTGCAACAAGGATATGATAAAGAAAGTATATGCAGACGCACGCAAGTCGGCAAAACTTGAACATATTGTTCCTAAGGAGCAGTGGCCGGTCATAATACGGAGCGGCGTTCTTGAAGATGGGGCAAAACTACACTATGTACTGCACTACAGTGAGAGTGCAGAGAACTTATCATGTCCGTATGATAGAGTCACAGAGCTCATCTCCGGCAAAGAGTATAATAGAGGAGATTCAATCCCGCTTGGAGACTGGGGCGTTAGTATACTCAGGGAATACTCTCCGGCAGACGATATTCATAACGAGAAATCCAATAGCAAAAGCAACGGTGACATCTGTCAGGTAATGTGCGCCGATGATAATACGAGATAGTGCTGTAAGGCAGGTCCAGCAAAAACCTATGGCGAACAACAATGATTGTTGCGTGGCAAGTTTTGGCTGAATCTGCGGCAGGAGGCAGAGGAGCATCAGGGCAGAAGCACCTGCCACATGGCCTGAAGGGAATGACTTGAATTCATCAGCGCCCACACCTGCAGCGGTCAATATGTTCTTCAGCCCATCTCCGGCTTGCCACCAGGGCATAAAGTATGCGCGTGGATTGGATGCAACTAAACGCATCCTGGCGCGGCCCCAGGGGATTTTAATCAGATTTACGATGATTGTCGTAGCAAGTATGGTAACAAATATTGCAAGTGCTACCTGAATGACCTTCTTTTGCTCTGCGCCACGGCAGAGAAGAAGCGTGACAAAAAAAATAACAGCGCTGCATATGATGCCAACGAAGCATGAAAAGTATAATGGTACTTCTGCATAATGAGGCGGAAGCAGCATGGACAGCGCTGCCCCGAGTATTGTAAGAAGAATGCCGCCGACACATTGTATCGCCGCGGATGATTGTTTTTCTTTGTTGTGACCGGCAAGCAGCATGCTTCCGACAACAACGAGACCCAGGGTTGAAGGGTATTCTCCGAAAGCAGCAAAGATTATTCCGAACCAGTTGGACTTGTCATAAAGTGAGCATGAGATCGGGTAATCCCAGATCGATCCGATCACCATCATGACCATTAGTAAGGCAGCAACTGACCAGCAGATTTTACGGGATGACAGAATGATTTTCATAAGAATAACAGCCTCGTTTGTTTTGCTGTGGTAAAACACCGGCAAATGATTTGTTTGCATTTACAATACCACATTAACAGCAGGAAAGAAGATTGTACATTGGTCTGCTATCGAAAATGTGCGGGAGAAAAGAAGTATGAGCAAGAGGTATATCGCGGATCAGCATTTCTTTGATGATGATGTGCGTGTAAAAATGGATAAGCGCCCGTTTGATAACTGCGAGGAAATGAACAGCTACATGATAGATCAGTGGAACAGCGTGGTCAGGGGCGGCGATGATGTTTACGTGCTGGGAGATATGTTTGACTGGAAGGGCGCAGGCTCGGCACTACCTATCAACAAGGTCCTGCATAAACTCAAAGGAAGAATTGTTTTGCTGAAAGGCAATCATGATATCTGGCTTAAGAAGAAGGACATAGACCTTGAGCGTTTTGAAAAGATCGAGACACAGATAGAGATGGGCGATAAGAAAAAAGAAGTCCTGCTGAATCATTATCCTATACTGTTCTTTGGCAAGAACCATACAAAGTCGCCTGACGGCGGTCTGAAAAAGTTCATGCTGCACGGCCACGTTCACGACTCACCTGAGGCAAAACTCCTGTATGAGATGGAAGAAATGGCAGCCGGCCGCTCATTCGAGACAGCGCACGACGGTGTCGAACCAATGGTCTGCAACCTCATCAACTGCTGGTGCGGATACTCGGAATACAAGCCGCTGACGCTGAATGAGTGGATAAATAAATCATTACAACTGACATCAGAGGATGCGATTGCAAAAAGAAGGTCATAAATGAAAAAAACAGTGGCAGAACCTATTATTGAAAAAATAGATGATAACGTAAATGCCTTAGATCAGTTTGGGACAGCAATGACAAGTACAGGAGGAAAGACCAGGAAAATTTTGCTGGATTTTCCGACTGTATACATCCACAATTGGAAAGATTCTGATGATTATGAAGTTTATGTTGGTGAATCAAACGATATTATAAAAAGAACAAAACAGCATTATGATGCGGCAATTGACAGTAGAAACTGGCAGCATGAATTGATTGAGAAAAAAGCAGTCCTTTATATAATCGGGCATGAGCATTTCAACAAATCAATGACACTTGATATAGAGAATCGATTGATGCATTACATAATGAGTGTTGATAAAGTAAAACATGTTTGTAACCTCAGAAATAATCCACAGACAAGCTATTATCCTGTTGAAGAGCTTGATGATATATTCAGGAAAATTTGGAACCGATTGAGAAGAGATAACAAAGAACTGTTTCCATCAGAGGCCGAGATAAAGGATTCGGCTATCTATAAAGCATCGCCTTTACATAAGCTCACAAAAGAACAGGTCAAAGCAAGAGACCTGATAATTGAAAAAGTACATGAGGCAATGAAATACAATGAGAAGAACCAACTGATATTTGTTGAGGGAGAGGCTGGTACTGGCAAGACAGTGCTTAACAGCAGCACGTTTTATGAATTATATTGTCAGGCAGAGGAGCCAGGGAACAGAACAGATGATTCAGATGATCTTGCTGATAATCATGCCAAAAGAGGAATACGATGCTCCCTTATAGTTAACCATGATGAACAGCTTACAGTATATGAGCAGATTGCTGATAAGTTGGGGCTTACTGAAAAATACGGAGAGGTCGTATGTAAGCCGACAAGATTTATTAATCTTCATACTCCGGATGACCCGATAGATGTTGCTTTTGTTGATGAAGCTCACCTGCTCCTGACTCAGGGCAAACAATCATACAGAGGGAACAATCAACTACAGGACATAATAGATCGCGCAAGAGTGACAGTGGTCATGTTTGACGAGAATCAGATTCTGACGACGGAACAATACTGGGAAGCCAAAAGCCTTGAGAAATACAGAAATATGGCAAAGAAAGTCAATAATTATATTGTTTTGGATGAACAACTTAGAATGCGTGCGGACAAAGCTACAAATGATTGGATCGATTCATTTACTAAACAGGGCGTTCTGAAAAAAATACCTAAGCCAGCAGGAGGATATTCCATAAGAATATTCGATGATCCATGGCTTATGGATGATGAGATAAAAAAGAGAGCTGAATCAGCGGACACATCGCTTTCCAGATTGATAGCCACATATGATTGGGATTATAGCTCTAAAAGAAGGCCAGATAAACGCCTTGAGGAATACTACTGGTGTGTTTGTATTAAGAAAAAAAATAAGAAATGGACAAAACCCTGGAACAGGGAATTGGTGCAAGAATTGAACAAGGAAGAAAAAAAAGAAACGAAAAAACTGTCCTGGGCCGAGCAGAAGAAAACAGTGGAAGAAGTGGGATCAACATTTACTATTCAGGGTTTTGACCTGAACTATGCAGGGGTCATCCTTGGACCATCGGTGAAATACAGGAATGGAAGGATAATATATGATCCATCGGAAAGCCGCAATGAGAAGGCAACGAGGTACAGAACTTTATCAGACGGAACAAAGCAGAAGTTTGGGGAATCTCTGGTTAAACACGAGGTGCGTGTTCTTATGACACGCGGTGTCAACGGAATGTATATATATGCATGTGACGACGAACTGCGCGAGGCACTTAAGAAAGCAACTATGTAGAAACATTTTTGAGCATTCGTGATTTCCAGGCACAGATATAAAAGTATGACAAGTGGAGCCACATAAAGACGCTCCAATATGGAGGCAATAGTGAGACCGGATACAGTTGATCGCATCAGAAAATTTTCAGAAGACCGGGACTGGGATCAGTTCCATTCTCCGGCAAATCTTGCAAAATCGATTTCTATAGAAGCTAATGAACTTCTGGAGTGCTTTCAGTGGAGTGATACTGAATATGACCTGCCTCAGGTGAAGGAAGAACTGGCTGACGTACTTGTCTATTGTCAGAACATGCTGGATAAATTGGGATTGGATGCTGATTCAATAGTGAACAGCAAGATGGATCAGAACGAAGCAAAGTATCCGGTAAATAAATCAAAAGGTAACGCAATAAAGTACGACAAGTTATAAAACTTTTGATTTATAGCAACTAGTGTTACTGGAAAATGTAGAAGGAAGAAGGAGACTGATTATGTCGGATGTGGCTGATTATTTCAAATCACAGCAGGCGGAGAGGGTTGATAAACTCAGGATCCTCAATCAATATGCAAGAGAGGGCCAGATCCTGTTCACGGGGTCATCGCTCATGGAGCAGTTTCCTGTGGAGGAGCTTCTTCGTGATGAACAGATCGACATCTGTATTTATAACAGGGGAGTATCGGGATTCACTACAGAAGATATGCTGACCAATATGGAAGAGATGGTCTTTGGCTGTAAACCTTCAAAGATTTTCATCAATATTGGGACGAACGATATCGGAGCGAAGGATTATTCCGAGGACAGACTTATCAGGAACTACAGGGAAATACTGACTGAGATCAAATATCGGCTGCCTGAAGCCGTTATATATGTGATGGCATATTATCCGGTCAATGAGACGGAGAAAATGGATAATCCCATCAGGCGTGCAAAGGCATTCCTGAATCGCAACAACGCCAACATTCATAAGGCTAATATGCGTCTTGAAAAAATGTCTGAAGAGCTTGGACTCAGATTTATAAATGTCAATGAAGGGTTGAGCGACGAGAACGGAAAACTCAGGAAAGAGTACACCCTGGAGGGTATACACATGTATGCGAATGCCTACAGGATCATACTTCACAATATGATGCAATATATATTGGAGTGAGTGTGGGACCCTTATATCATGTGATAGAGAATTTAATTTCCCAGCCATGTCTGTTGAAGAGGTCTATGACATTTCAGGACTTCAATCATAAGAAGAAAAATAAGTTATTGCAGCTGAACAAATCTATCGAATCTGGGCAGGACGATTGAGAGCGCTCCTCGTTCAGGAGCTATGATAATTCCTTTTTTCAGCAATCTGCTCAACTATTGATTTGTCCTTTGGGGAAAGCTCTGACCATATTTTGCTGTAAACATATTCAGACAGTCGCTGGTCGTATTCATCAAGGATCTAATTTCGATGCCATTGCATTAAGAAGATCACGTTCGGGATTCAGGTTAAGCACAATCCAGTCTGAATCACTGCCAAGTTCATCGGCAATTTGTGTCATCAGTCTGTGGAATGCGGGAAACATATTCCTCCGGGCTTTTTCCGAAAGACAGGGTAAAAGGATTGCCTGTTCTCATGGTGAACTACCTCCTTGCGTTTATACTTTTGGATAATTTTTATACTCGTTTATACTTCTTAGATTGTTTTATACTCGTTTATACTTTATAGCAACACAGGTTATTAAGGAATCACAGGGGCTCTACTACTGAGTTTTGCGGTATTCGCTCGCTGAGACGCCGGCATACTTAAGAAAGCACTGCGCGAAGTAGCTTTGAGATGAAAAACCGGTGCACTGCGCAATGTCTGAAATGCTGTAATCGGTGCTTCGCAGTAACTCCTGGCTGGCTTTGATGCGTACTTTGCACAGATAGTTGATGGGCGAGCAGCCGCAGTATTTGTTGAAAACGTGAACAAGATAATACTTGTTGAGGTGAGATATGTCGGCAAGTTTATCAAGCGTTATTTCCGTGGTGTAATTAGAATCCATGTATCTTTTAAGCTTGACACACTCTCTGTTTATCCTGGTGGCAGGTGACACTTCAAAAGCAAAATTTGTCCTTCTGATCAGTTTTATTATTAATACCTCAAGCAAGTCCTGACATATCCTGTCGGATTCTTTTTCATTGTTCTCAAGTTCAAGCAGCATGGTGTTCATGTAGAAAAGAAGATCCTGCTGTTTGCTGTCGCAGTGGAATATCAGATGTTCTTTATTACCCTCAAATGAAAATGAAATATTCTCCACGCCGACGCTTATGTACTCAAGAGGCACATTGCCCGTCGATTTTTCTGTGTGGGCTGTGCCGGAATTTACAATGACGAAATCATTCCTGCCTATTGGGTACTCTACATTGTCCACCTGGAATAATCCGCTTCCGCCGATTACGTAGAAAAGCTCAGTAAATTGATGAATATGAAGAAGGCTTGACCAGTCATTTTCAAATTTTGAATAAGTGACATACAGCAGCTTACTGTCCAGAGCAGTGTTGCCGGGATTCTTCATTTCATATCTTTCGTTTGACATCAGAATGCCTCTCTACAGAAATAGCTGGCTGAATCGTTGATAAGATTACAATAGCAGGAAAAAATCACTAAAGCAATAAAACTAAAACCGGAAGCAACAAAGCCGTATTTTGAGCAGCCATCTCTTGATACACTATAAGTAAAAGAAGAAAAGGAGAACAACCTGATGAACAGTAAAGGAAGAGTGACCATTCCTACAGATATAGATGTAATAGAGCAGACTAAGGAGATTGCAGCAAAGTGGGGAGCAGACGCGTTGCGCGACTGCGATGGAACCGATTTTCCACAGGAACTCAAGGATTCCGGACTCAAGGTTTATTCGACTTATTACACAACAAGGAAGGATAACGAGTGGGCAAAACAAAATCCTGATGAGATCCAGCAGATGTATATCATTACACCGCATGTCACGGCTGTTTCTGACAAACTTCAGATAAATCTCATGAAGGGCCTTTATCCGGACATGCTAAGGCCCAACAACTACGATGATATAAAAAGATGGTGGGAAGTCATAGACAGAACAACAGGAAGGATCGTTCCTGCGGATCAGTGGTCATACGATGAGGATACCACTACAGTGGAGCTTGGTAGCGTGGCATTTCATGAGTATACGGTGAGTTTCCTGGCTTATATTCTCTGGGATCCGGTACATATGTATAACGCTGTCATAAATGACTGGAAAGACGTTGAGCATCAGATGACGTTCGATGTGAGGCAGCCCAAAACACATGCGTATACACTGAAGAGGCTCCGCAGGTTCATTGAGGAGCATCCTTATGTCGATGTCCTGAGATTCACCACATTCTTCCATCAGTTCACGCTGATATTTGATGAAAAGGCGAGAGAGAAATATGTGGACTGGTTCGGATATTCGACGTCGGTAAGCCCATATATTCTTGACAAGTTCGAAAAAGAGTCAGGATATAAATTCAGACCGGAATACATAACAGATCAGGGTTTCTACAATAACCAATACAGAATACCGACAAAAGAATATATGGATTTCGTGAAATTTCAGAACCGTGAGGTCACAAAGATCGTCCGTGAAATGGTGGATATCACACATTCATATGGTAAAGAAGCAATGATGTTCCTGGGAGATCACTGGATTGGGACTGAGCCATATATGGATGAGTTCAAAACAATGGGCCTGGATGCTGTTGTCGGCAGTGTCGGCAATGGTGCAACCCTGAGACTCATAAGTGACATTGAGGGTGTCAAGTATACGGAAGGCAGGTTCCTGCCATATTTCTTCCCGGACACATTCCATGAAGGAGGAGATCCTGTAAAAGAAGCCAAGGTCAACTGGGTTACGGCAAGAAGGGCAATACTCAGGAAACCCATAGACCGCATAGGCTACGGCGGCTATCTTAAGCTGGCGGTAGAATTTCCTGAATTTGTCGACTATGTGGAATCAGTGTGCAATGAGTTTCGTGAATTGTATGCAAATGTAAAGGGCACAAAACCGTATTGTATCAGAAGGGTGGCAGTGCTCAACTGCTGGGGCAAGATGCGCTCATGGGGAAATCACATGGTACACCATGCGATATATTACCCTCAGAATTACTCATATTTCGGAGTTATAGAAGCACTTTCCGGTGCACCCTTTGATGTATCATTTATAAGTTTTGACGACATAAGAAATGATCCGGATATCCTCAGGAAAATCGATGTGATAATAAACGTCGGAGATGCTGATACGGCGCAATCCGGCGGACAGTGGTGGTGTGAGCCGGATATAATCGGGCCGATCAGCAGATTTGTGTACGAAGGTGGCGGAATCATCGGTGTAGGTGAACCCACAGCTCACCAGTCAGAGGGACATTTCTTCCAGCTGTCCAATGTATTCGGTGTTGATGAAGAACGAGATTTCACGCTGGGATACGATAAATACAACTGGGAAGAGCACGATCATTTCATAACGGAAGATGTCAGCGGAGATGTTGATTTCGGAGAAGGCAAGAAGAATATCTATGCTCTCGAAGGGACAGAGATCCTGGTCCAGGACAACAAGAATGTACAGCTTGCCGTAAATGACTTCGGAGATGGCAGGGCAGTTTATATAAGCGGACTTCCCTACAGTTTTGAGAACAGCAGAATGCTCTATCGCGCGATCCTCTGGAGCGCGGGTGCAGAAGGCGATATACATAAATGGTTCTCCGACAATTACAATGTTGAAGTGCACGCTTATCCTGAAAGTGGCAAGTACTGTGTAGTAAATAATACATATGAGAGCCAGCACACAAGAGTTTACAAAGGTGACGGGTCATCATTCGATGTAGATCTGGAGGCTAATCAGATAATATGGCATGAAGTTTAAAATGCCATCCTTTTTCATTTGTGATTCGTATGTATCTATAAGGTAATTGATGCAGAGAAATCAGCGGGGGTGATATGAAAAAAGTAATAAGAGCAGTCCTGATTGTTTTGCTGGTATTGGTAATAGCAGCAGGAGCATTTCTTGCCTGGCTTACTGTTACTGAATACAAGCCCGGGGAAACTGAAGAAGTATCCGTAATCAGCCAGGGCAAAACAAAAGCTGTCTCGCAGGATTCGATCAACATAGTATCCTGGAACATCGGATATTGCGGCCTCGGAAAGAATGAAAGTTTTGTCATGGACGGAGGGAGTGGCAGCGGTAAGCCGCAAAGCCGCGAAGTCATGACATCATATTATGATGGCATTGAGAAGACACTGGCCGCGCAGAATGCAGACATATGTATTCTTCAGGAGGTCGACTCGGACTCATACAGAAGTTATAACCTGAACGAAGTGTCATCGCTGCAAAACGATCTTGATGCGCCAGACAGTGCATATGCGCTTAATTATTCTTGCAGGTTCGTACCGTATCCATGGCCTCCGATGGGTAAAGTAAACTGCGGGATACTTACACTTTCCGACTACGAGGTAGATGAGGCGGAAAGAATTTCATTGCCATGCCCTTTTAAATGGCCGCTGCGTATTGCAAATCTTAAGCGCTGCCTGCTGGTCAGCCGCATAAAGCTGGAGGACACAGATAAGGAACTTGTAATTGTAAATCTTCATCTTGAAGCCTATGATGATGGTGAAGGAAAAGCAGCTCAGACTGCTGAACTTATTGATCTGCTTGCGGAAGAATACGACAAAGGCAATTATGTGATTGCAGGCGGAGATTTCAACCAGAGTTTTCCGGGGTCTCTTGATGCATGGCCCATTATTGATGATGAAACATGGATGCCGGGAGTCCTTGATGACAGCGCGCTTCCAGAGGGGTGGTCATTTGCATCTGACATCGAGACGCCATCCTGCCGCCTGCTGAATAAACCATATGACTCCGAGAATCAGACAAATCAATACTACGTTATCGATGGATTCATTATTTCTCCAAACGTGGAAGTGACTTCTGTCAAAACAATTGATGCCGGTTTTGAATACTCGGATCACAACCCGGTAAGCCTGAGCGTAAAACTGGATTGATGTGTATATCGGGAAAGAGTCACAGTCTACCGGTTCCGATCTAAACTTGCCACTGCGCTGAGTGCTTTGATACCGCCATGCTCACCTATATGAAACAGCGTGATATCGTCGACTTCGCAGTGGACTGGATTGAAAGATACAGGAAATAAAGAAAAACAGAGTAGCAATTTTTGCACTGTCGTAGCATAAAATTGCACTGATTTTACTTGTTCACAGGAGATACGGATTTTCTCTTCTCAAATTTTGTAGGAACATAGAATGTAACCTGATCTTTGATTTCAGGGTTTTCTATTCTTTTTATCATTTCTTTGACGCATGTCTGTGCCATTGCGTTCATGTCCTGACTTATTACCGTGATTGCAGGAGAGATTGTCCTGAATAATGGGCTGTCATCGAAGAACAGCAGTGAGAACTGTTTGCTCAGGTTGTGGTTCTGATTAAAGAAACGCAATAGGGATATTGAAGACACATATGAGAGAGAAAACACGGCTGTAGGCCTGGTGGGGGCATTAAGGATACCACGTAGCATAGAGTAATCGAGGTCGTGCGTATCAGACTGTATCAAATGTTCCGGCTTTACGGTTATTCCATTATCTTTGCATGCGTCAAGACACCCGCGCAATCGATCTTTCAGAGTTTCGAGGGCGCATGTTGAGACAAGAAAACAGATATCAGTATGTCCATTCCGTATCAGGTATTCAGTGCCTTCATATGTGGAAATATAGCCAGAGCTCGTGACAAGAGGACAGGAAGGTATGCCGTTATCAAGAAAAATAACAGGAACACCTGGCCTGAAACTGTCCGGTGTGAATTCTGATGCTTCTTCACCGTCACACAGGATAAGAATGCCGTCAGGATACTCACGGCTCAAGAGGCCTAGAGCTTCAGCTTTATCATTCTTATTTCTGATTGATATGAGTAAAAAGGAGTATCCCTCTTTCTGAAATTGTATAGATAATTCATCGAAGAGGTAAGCCCAGAAAACATCTGAGATACTTCCGGTTATCATGCATATTGTCTTCGAATGAGAGGAACGCAGCAGTTTGGCGGAATGGTTCTGTATATAATGCAGGCGGTCAATACTTTCGCTGATAATGGCGGAATTCTCGGCGCTGACAGTTTTGTTGTTTATGAATTTAGATATTGTGGCAAGCGACAGACCAGTATCAGAAGCTATGTCTTTGATTGTTACACGCATTTTTTCTACCATGACGGAGCATATTTTGCGGAGTCCCACGTCAGAAAATCCGCGGATGCGGTTTTCTGGCTGTGATTCACAGGTTTGTGCCGGAGAGTAAGCTGTGAATGCTCAAGTCTAAAGTCTGACCTTTGTAAATTCACAAGCAGCCTAGATAAAAGTATTATAACAAGTTAAGACAAAAAGATAAACAGCGAAACGTTTAATGTAATTATTTACATAATAACGAACTCAATAACCACAGGCAGCCGTCATATTGCACTACTTATGCAACTTTTACAAATAATTATGGTTAATATTGTTAGTTTTACCATATTGTATTTCAAATATGCTAGAGATATATTGTATTCATAAAACGAAACGTTTTACCCAAGGATAAGTTAATAATTATCTCTGCAGAAGATAATCATAATAAGCAACAACATTCCTAAAAGGAGGAAATAAATGAAAAAGGTATTAGCGATAGCTCTTTCATCAGCAATGGTAGTGGGTCTCCTGTCTGGTTGTGGAAGTTCTTCAACAGCTGCATCAGGAACGGACGCTTCGACAGCAACATCAGGAGATGCAGCTGCGACCACAGCTACATCTGAAGCAGCAGGTGCGGCAGAGACAACACAAGCAACAGGTGACTACGATGTCGACAACATGACATTCAACAATGTTGAACTCAGAGTTGAATTCCGTTATACAGGAAAAGACACCGATGGACAGAGCACATGGTATTATAACAGGCTCGATCAGTTTAACAAAGAAAATGAAGGCAAGATCCATGTAACAGACGAAAGCATTTCCACAGAATCTGATTATGAAGAGAAGCTTACAACGGACTTTGCATCAGGCGATGCTCCCAACGCATTTCTTCAGTATGGCGGATCGCGTGTAAAGGAATATCTTGATGCAGGATATCTTCTTGACCTCACACCGTATTTCAATCAATACCCGGACTGGTATGACGGTGTTCAGGAATTTGCATGGGAAACATGTAAGTATGATGGATATGATGGAACATACGGAATTCCGTGGTCTTCATACCAGCTCAACATGTTTTACAACAAAGATCTCCTGAATAAGGCAGGGGTCGATGTCCCTCAGTCATGGGATGATCTTGTAGACGCATGTGCAAAACTGAAGGCAGCAGGAATACAGCCTTTCAACTATTCAGATAAAGACAATTACCATTATGAACATCTTATGAGTGAAATGGCTCTGAAAGCATATGGCACTGATATTGCAGGAAACCTTGCTGACGGTACAGAAACATATGATGGCGAGAAGATGGTGAAGATCTATCAGTTAATGAAGGACATGATCGATGCCGGATATTGGGGAGATGCGATCCTCAGCACAGATGTCGCCACAGAGAGAAGTATGTTCGAGTCAGGTCAGGCTGCTTTCTTCATTGATGGCACATGGAACTGCGGCAACTTTATAAATGATTCTGACACATCACTTTTTGATGCACAGACAATAGGCGTTACAAGAGTTCCTTATATTGATGAAGCATATCAGTATACAGAAATGGGCGGCGGCTCAGATACATATTACATAACAACACTCAACAAGTCGGACGAAGAGATAGCTGCAACTGTAAAGTTCATCAAGTATCTCACAACAGTCGATGCGATCAATGAAATGTGCCAGTCAAGTCCTACGACCTATGCTGAAAAAGTCACTATAGACACAGGAAACTATCTTCTTGACGAAGTCAACAAGATCATGGCGGAGAACCAGGGGTCAAAACTTGAACTTCCCAACTATTCATCAAATACCGCGGCAATGGATACGATCCGCAATTCTCTCCAGGCACTTGCGACCGGCTCTGCTGCTCAGGATGTAGGAAGTGACATTGTTGATAAGATGGCTGCATACGAATAAAACCTGACGCGGCTTTCAGAACGGGGTCGTGATTATGTTCACATGAGAATCTGAATAAGGGGGGAGCACAAAAAGCTTCCCTCTGTTCACAGGAAAATCTACAGAGGGGTAAAAACATGGCAAGCGGAAAGAATAAAGCAGTTGTTAAGAACAAAATAAACCCCAGAGATCTGACGATATCTATTCTGTTTCTTGCTCCGGCAATAATAATCTGCACAGTATTTATCATCTACCCGGTCGCTGATACATTTTTTTTGTCATTCAGGAAATGGAACGGGATGTATGGAGTGGCAAAAGAGTTTATTGGTCTGGAGAATTATATAAAAATATTCAAGGATAAGCTTTTCTGGAATGCAATGCTGAACAGTCTTTATTTTATGATCGGTGGTTTTGTTATACTTATGCCGCTGGCTTTTGGACTTGCATTGCTCATAACGTCAAAAATCAAAGGCACCAGTTTCTTCAAGACCTGTTACTTCCTGCCGGTCATGCTTGGAACCACAGCAGTCGCACTGATGTGGACATTTATGCTCAATCCCAATTATGGTCTTGTACATACGATCCACAACATGACTGGAGATACATCGTCGATTCTTGATGTTTTGAATACCAAGACATTGAATGTCTGGGTCGTCGTACTTGTAAATGAATGGATGTATGCAGGCTACAATATGCTGATATTTGCAGCAGGACTGGTCGCCATCCCACAGGATGTAAATGAAGCGGCGGCACTCGACGGGGCAACCGGATGGCAGAGAATCCGCTATGTCACTATTCCGCTGATGAAGAATTCGTTCAAGATATTCTCAATCTTATGTATTACAGGATGTATCAAGGTCTTCGATATTATTTGGGCTATGACAAGAGGCGGCCCTAACGACGTAAGCTCGACGCCATCGATAATGTTGTATACACAGGCATTTTCTTACAAACTGTTCGGACGGAGCAGTGCCTATGGTGTAATTCTTCTGGTACTTGGTGTGTCACTCAGTATTCTGACAAATCATTTTTTCCGTGAAGACAAAGATCTGATGTAAGAAAGGAGAAAATGCAATGGCGGAGAAAACAAAGAAGAACAGGAAAACAGTAAAAACAGGCACAGTTATCCTATACGCATTTGCAATAGTCTGGGCGTTCTGTACGCTCTTTCCGGTTTTTATAACAGTGCTTGCGTCATTTAAATCCAACAATGAAATTTACCTGAACCTGCTTAGTATGCCTAAGGAGTGGCTGTTCTCTAACTACGCATCAGCAAATAAGACAGCCAATGCACTCAGGACGATCGGAAATTCGCTGTTTGTGGCATGCCTTACAACAATAGCAAATACAGTTGTAGGAATCCTTGCGGCATATATTCTCTCCAGAAAGAGTTACGGGTTCCTTCGTTATATATATCTGTTCTTTATGGTCGGTGTAATGGTGCCGGTCCATTGCACACTGGTTCCGATAAACAACATTGCAACTGCGCTGAACGCCAAGAACAATCTCGCATTTCTGGTGATCGTATATGTTGCATTCAATATGTCTCAGGCAATTTTCCTCTATGTTGGATACATGGACAGTATCGGCAGGGAAATTGATGAAGCGGCAATTATAGACGGATGTAATGACTGGAATCTGTTGTGGAGAGTACTGTTCCCAATATGCAAACCGATCCTTGCTACAGAAGCAATATTTATCTTCATTGCGGCATACAGTGAACTGGTATTCTCAATGATCCTGATGACTGATGACAAGTACTTTACAGTATCAAGAGCAATGTTGAATTTCTCGTCAGTTCATTCCAAAGATATAGCACCACAGTTTGCATTCGTGGTTATGTCATTTATTCCCATGGTAATAATCTATGTAATTTTCCACAATCAAATTGAAAAAGGAATGTTATCAGGCGCAATCAAAGGATAACATCTGGAGGGTATTATGCACGACACTAAACAGCAATGGTTCAAGGACGCAAAGTTTGGACTTTTTATTCATTTTGGTCTCTATTCGCAGCTTGCCGGAGAATATGAAGGCGAGACTACGCCTTCGATAGCGGAATGGATCATGAATACGCTTGATATACCTAAAACTGAATATAGGAAATTAGCCAGAGAATTCAATCCGACGGACTTTGACGCTGATTGGATAGCCGAGAAGGCGAAAAGCTGGGGGATGAAGTACCTGGTGTTTACGTCAAAACATCATGAAGGATTTGCGATGTATGACTCGAAATGCAGTGACTATACATCAGTAAAGGCTTCGCCGTGTCACCGCGATTTTGTGGCTGAATTGCAGGAAGCTTGTAAAAAGAACGGGTTAAAATTTGGAGTGTATTATTCTCAGGCTCAGGATTGGGATGATCCGGACGGTTATATGGCAAGACATGATAATTCGCATAAGACATACAGGAATTATCTCGAGGGCAAGTGCTTCCCGCAGCTTAAAGAATTGCTGACGCAGTATCCTGATATTTCACTGCTTTGGTTTGATACCCCTATGGGAACTACTGCTGAGGAAAGCAAAGAAATGATCGATCTTGTAAAATCGATCAACCCGAATGTAATAGTGAGCGGAAGAGTCGGAAACGGACTTGGCGACTATATGACGACCGGTGACAATTTTATACCGGCCGATCCATTCCCTGGAGACTGGGAAGTGCCTGCGACACTGAATGATACATGGGGATTCAAAAAGTCGGACGATAACTGGAAGAATCCGGATAAGATTCTGCAGTTACTGCTTAAGATAAACTCACGTGGTGGAAACTACCTTCTCAATATCGGCCCCGATGGAACAGGCAAGATCCCCGAGGAATCAATAAGGATACTTGATGAAGTAGGAGGATATGTCCATCGCAATGCCGATGCTGTATTTGCGACACGATCATTGCCGAAATATCCATATGAGGTAGACTGGTGCGTATTCACGGGAAAACCCCACAAGTTCTTTATACATGTTCTCTCGCCTAAAACTGTTCTTGAAGTCATTAACATAAATATGACGGTAAAGAAAGCATATATTCTTGAGGACGGAACAGAGGTCAGAGTTGATCTTGAGACAACGTGTGAAGGACCTCATATGATAACAGTATTCCTGCCCGAAAAATACAAGAATGCGAAAAACTACTGCGTTTGTTTTGAAATTGAGGAAGAAACGCCTGAGTTTGAAGCAATCAGAATGTAGTATTTGCATTTAGTATTGAATTACTGAGCCTCCGAATGTAAATTACATTTAGGATCAAGTATCAACGAAGAAACAGGGGGGACTCATGAAGACAACGATAGTGGATGTCGCGCGCGAAACAGGGCTGGCTCTGTCAACGATCTCAAAATTTCTGAACGGCGGTAATGTCAGAAAGGATAACAGGGAGAAAATCGAGAGGGCAATAAAGAAGCTTGATTATGTTCCTAATGGGTATGCGCAGAATCTGCGAAAAGCCAGGACTAATACTATCGGGTGCCTTATTGACAGTATGCAGGACGAGTATGCAACGCAACTGGTGATGTATCTGACAGATGCGGCAATTGAGAAGCATTACCAGTTGCTTTATGCATGCCATAACGGAAGCCCGGAAGCTGCGGATAATGCCATAAGACTGATGATCGAAAGCGGTGTTGACGGAATTATTCTGGAGCCTGTTGAAGGGGCGGATAAATCGCTTGAATTGATGAGATACCAGGAAATCCCGTTTGTGGCGATAGATAAGAAACCGCCTGTCGGAGCCTGTGATTGTGTGATGACAAACGGTTTTCTCGGCGGATATATGGGCTGTGAGGAGCTGATCAAATTCGGACATCGCAAAATTGCAATCATAACTGCAGACAATGCGAAAGACAGATCCAGCTGGAATCAGTCAAGAGAAAGAACAGAGGGCTTTTTAAGGGCGCTAAAAGATTACGACATTACGATACCGGATAACTATGTAGAAAACGGAAATTACCTGTTTCAAAGTGGCAGTGACTGCATGGAGAAATTATGGGCAGTTGGAGACCACCCTACGGCATTGTTCATTGCAAATTATGATATGTGCCTTGGCGCAATGCTTACGATCCACGAACTGAACATAAAAGTGCCGGAAGAGCTTTCCGTGGTGACTTTTGATGATCTGCTGTATTCGTGCATCGCAAGCCCGGAGCTTACAGCTGTAAAACAGGATACGAAAAAGATGGCATATGATGCCGTTGATATGATCATAAGAAGGATAATTAAGGAAAGGGAATCGGGGACTGTCATAGTAAGAGAGATGCCAGAACTCATTTCCCGCGATTCAGTCAGAAACATCTTGCTTGAAAAGGAGACAGACCCAAAATGAACAGGTTACCGGCAAGAGAAGTTCATCTTGATTTTCATACTTCAGGTGACATACAGGATATAGGCAGCAGGTTTGATAAGGAACAGTTCCAGGAAATGCTGCAGGTCGGCCATGTAAACAGCATAACTGTATTTGGCAAAGGACATCACGGATATTGCTACTATCCGACAAAAGTCGGAACGCAGCATCCCGGAATGGAACAGGGCAGAGATCTGGCAGGAGAGATGATGGATGCCTGTCATGAGATAGGTGTAAGAGCACCGCTGTACCTTACTGTAGGATTCTCAGCGCTTGATGCGCAGGAGCATCCGGAATGGATTATAAGGAACAGGGACGGAAGTTTCAGCGGAGTTAATTATGATTTTGAAGCATTGGATGATATGCCAAAACCATATTGCTCATGGGCTAATCTCTGCACAGCAGGTGGATATAGAGATTATCTTTACAGACTTACAGAAGAAGTATGCCAGAGGTATAAGGATCTTGATGGCCTGTTCTATGACATAGTGTTCGTAACAGACTATTGCTATTGCGATGATTGTATCCGCGGGATGAAGGAAATGGGACTGAATCCTGAGACCGAAGCGGACGCAAAGGAATACTATCAGGTGCAAAAGAAGAAAACGCTCGATGGTATAAGAGAGATATTTTTCAGATACCATCCGTATGGATCGATCTTCTTCAATTCAGGCGGAGCTGAGATACACATGCCTCAATGGCACTATGCGAGCACGCATTTCGAGCTTGAGGATCTTCCGACAAAATGGGGAGGCTATGATAAAATGCCGATCCGCGCTATGTACTTTGGCGGAAAAGGTAAAGATTACCTGGGAATGACAGGCAAATTCCATGAATCCTGGGGAGAATTCGGCGGGTATAAAACGCCTGAGGCACTTAGATATGAGTGCGCGTCTTTGCTGACGTGGGGTGCAAGGATAAGCGTCGGAGATCAGATGCATCCGCTCGGAATGCTTGACAAAGCTACATACGAGAATATCGGGTATGCGTTCTCGTATGTTGAGAAGATTGAAGAATATTGTTTTGACGTTCAGGTCACGTCGCGCATTGCCGTGATGGTCGGGACAGATGCGATTATGAATGAGGCTATAGCAAAACTTATGTTGGATTCGCACATTGATTTTGACATTGTACGCGCTCCGTCTGACGTCATGAAATACGAGCTGATAATCCTTCCCGACAGGTATCGCGTCACGAAAGAATACGAAACAGCACTGGTTGAATATCAGAAGGAAGGCGGAAAACTGCTTCTCCTCGGAGGCAGCGGACTTAGAGAAGATGCTGATGAATTTGCAATTAGCACGAATCTCAGGTATAAAGGAAGATCATCATATGATATTGATTACCTTGAGGTGATTCCCGATAAATTTACTGACATGATATATTCACCGATCCTTAGCTATACCAGCGCACATATTGTCGAAGGAAAAGGAGAAGTGCTCGCAGGAGTCAGAGAACCATATTTCAGCCGTACTTATGGACATTACTGCTCACATGGAAACACGCCATACAGAGAAGAAAGTGCAGAATATCCTGCAGCAATAAGTGATGGCAATACGATTTATGTTGCACACGAAATTGCTTCCATGTATTTGAACAAAGGGTGTGCGTATCACAGAAGATATTTCAGCCAGCTCGTGGAAATGCTCGTGCCTGATAGGAATGTAGAAGTGACAATGCCTGTTCAGGGTAGGGTGAGGTTTGTCGAACAAAAGAAGGAGAATAGATATATTCTTCATTTATTATACGGCTCACCAGTCCAAAGAGGAGATGTAAGTGTACTGGAGGATTTCCCTAATATCGGACCAGTGAAAGTCAGAGCATCAGTCAAGCACGATATCAGTACTGTCACGATGCAGCCACAGGGGAAAACATTGGACTTTACTCAGAAAGACGGAAATGTTTACTTTACAGTGGACATGTTTTCAATGCATCAACTTGTTTCCTTGGATTATATGAAATAAGTACTTCTTGTTTTGGCAGACCATAGTTCTGCAGGAAGGAGAATGTAGCTATGGTAAGGAGAAAACTTGGAAATACAGAGTATCAGGTATCACCAGTAGCATATGGTGGAATTGTGTCAATGAGTGATGGGCAGAAAGAGTCAGACAGGTATGTGAAATGGGCCATGGATCATGGCATCAATTATTATGATGTGGCACCGACATATGGAGATGCACAGGAAAAACTTGGTAATTCACTGAGGCCATACCGAAATGACGTTTATCTGGCATGTAAGACGGAACAACGCGGAGCCAAGGGAGCAGAAGAAGCTCTAAAGGAATCCATGCGTCTTTTGCACACGGATTATTTTGACAATTATCAACTTCACGGACTTGTTAGTGTAGCTGAAGTTGAAACTGTTTTTGGCAAGGGTGGAGCCATGGAAGTAATCATGCCTCTACATGAGCAAGGTGTACTGCGTAAACTCGGGATTACCTGCCACAATGAGGATGCTGCGTTACGCGCTATGGAACTATATGATTTTGATACTGTGCTTTTCCCGCTGAACTGGCATATGAATATGGAGTATAGTTTTGGAAATCGAGTTGTAATGACGGCAAAGGCACGTGGCATGGGCATACTGGGGATGAAGTCGCTTATAGACAGAGCGTGGATAAACGAGGAAGAAAGAGAAAAATCCATGTTTCCGAAGTCATGGTGCAAGCCTATAGATGCAGATAATACGCCATTGCGAGTGGCTGCAATGAAGTATGCTCTTTCGCTTGGCGCTGATACGTTGGTACCACCGGGAAATTTTCATGACTTTTCATTTGCAGTGGAACATATAGATGAATGCCTCGAAAATCCCCTTGATGAAAAGGACATAACATTACTCAAACAATCGCTCAAAGACGTTAGGAAATATCCATTTTTTGATATATAGATAATCTGGTACGTCTGCTTTGGAGCATGACGGCCTTGCCTTATGTAGAGGTTTGGTCTGCGTCATGCTCCAAAATAGATCCAAGACCAGGATTTTATTTGATTGTGAAACCTCCATCTACAACAAGATCCTCGCCAGTGATCATGTTTGATTCATCGCAGGACAGGAACAGTATCGCTGCTGCTATTTCATCTGGCTCGGCAAATCTGTGCGCTGGGATGGCTTCAATCATGTCAGTCTTGACCTTACCCTGCCATGCTTTATCGCCCATATATGTATTGACTACTGTGGGAGCTACACCGTTTAGGTTTCTTCCATATTCGGCCCATTCCAAAGCGCAGACTTTGATCATACCGACGAGCGCAGCTTTGGACATCGTGTAGCCTACATGTTTATTGATGGCTATAAAATCAGCCTGTGATGTAACACAAACGATCTTCCCACCTTTGCCTTGTTTTATCATTTGATTTGCAACAGCCTGACAGATGCGGAATACTCAGACAGCGTTTATTGCAATATGACGTTCGATAACATCAATGTCAATGGAACTTGCTCTTTCTAGTTCTACATAACCAGGCATATTTGCAAGGATATTTATTTCGCCAAAAGTGTCAACGACCTTGCTGACAATATTCTCCACTTCGGTCTGTATTGTTACATCGCACCTGAGACCAATTGTCTTTACGCCATATTTTGCTGCTAATTCAATGGCCACATCTTCTACATTATCTTTGCAGTCGACAACAGCAATATTTGCGCCCTTGCCGGCATACATTTCTGCTGTAGCCCCGCCAATTCCTCCACCACCGCCTATTACGATCGCCGTTTTACCTGACAAGTCAAAACTTCCATTAACCGTTCTATAATTGATCATTTTGTCCTCCATGCCTGAACACTATTTGAGAATAGTTGAAAATTAACTTAATAAACAAATATTATAGCTAAACGGTTTAGCTGTAAACATAAATATTTACTAAACATAAGGTCCGTCACCTGTGCATAGTGCATTATAGAATATGCGGTGAAGCCCAAGCTATACAAGATAGATGCTCATAGTTGTTGTTTATACGCGTTTAGTTAATCTTGACTTATGTTTAGTGACACATTAAAATTTGATTATCAGTCAATAGATATGGAAGCTAATATATTTATAAATGAGGATTGCTGACATGACAAACAGAGAAATTGCAAAATCACTTCATATATCACCAGCTGCTCTTTCACTGATTTTGAATAATAAGCACGGAGTTTCTGATAAGACCAGGTCTGATGTTCTGTCAAAACTTGTTTCTATGGGGTATGGCAATCTGATCAAGTCGGGTGCTACAACAAATGAGGAGAAGACCATTTGTTTTGTCGTTTATGTTAAACACGGTAAGATATTGAATCAACATCCGTTCTTTTTGCTGCTGATGGAGAGTATAGAATTACATGCCAGGGAAAATGGGTATAGTGTGACTTTGCTGACGATACAAGCAAGTTCAGATCTTGAGGAATCGCGTAGGTCATTGGAAAGAATCAAGCCTGAAGGAATGATTATTTTCGCGACTGAAATGCTTGACGAAGACATAGAACCATTTATTTCGCTTTCGATTCCTTACGTTGTTCTTGATAACGATTTCCCGACAATTGACGTGAATACTGTATCTATAAACAATGAACTTGGCACGTTTCAGGCAATTGAATATCTTATTTCTCGGGGTCACAATGAGATCGGGTATCTGGAAAGCGAGGACTATATCGCAAGTTTTGGTGAAAGAAGAGATGGGTATGCAAATGCGATGCAGCATTTCAATAAGGTTCTCTCCAGAGAGAATACATATAAAGTGCAGTTTTCAGAGGAGGGAAGTTACCAGGATATTCTGCAGATCATAAAGAGAAAACGCAAGCTTCCAACAGCTTTTGTATGTGACGATGATACGATTGCGATAGGGGCAATCAGAGCATTTATCCAGTCTGGATACAGTATTCCTGACGATATATCAATAATAGGCTTTAATGACAGACCTAATGCAGCGTTGATATCTCCATCGCTAACGACTATCAATGTTCCTAAAGCCTCATTTGGCACGTGTGCTGTAAACTCTCTCATATCGCTCATAAGCAAAAGAAAATCGGGTCATTCTGAACGATCGGTAAAGTTAAGAATCGGAACACAGCTAATAATTCGGGACACGGTCAGGAGTATATAGGCAAAAACACGACGTGGAACACTTTTTTACTTTATCTTTGCGTTCAGGACAACCATATTACTCTGATTTCTTTTTACATATATCTATATCGTTTAGTCCATGGAATCCATGATGAAATGTTCGTAATATCAATATGTATAGTTGTATTCAGGCGGATTTTGTCTGTGCTATGCAAGAGGACAATGACATCTGGATCTGTGCTGAAACGTCACATATCCGCTAAAACCAATAACGTTTCAGGATGGAGAAAACATGAGGATTTATGATGTAAGAGTTAATCATATTGTTAAGCCATTGGGATTTGCGATGAACAGGGTAAGCGTCTCCTGGAAGGTAGGAGATGCTGCCGGAAATAAACAGACGGCGGCCAGAATAGTCATTGCTGAGGATCAGAATTTACTCAGTGAAATCATAGATACAGGTTATGATGCGTCTTTGAATTCACTGGGAACTGTCATGCCGATAGAGCTTCAACCACGCACAAGGTATTATTATCAGGTTTCGGTGTGCTCAGATGCAGATGAAGAGGCTATTTCAGACATTGAATGGTTTGAGACAGGCAAAATGAATGAAGAGTGGAAAGCGACATGGATTACATGTGACAACGCTGAACCTCGTCATCCTTATTTTGAAAGAGAAATTCCTGCCAGGACGCGTAGCGTTAAAAGTGCGCGTCTTTATGTAACAGGAATCGGTCTTTACGAGGCTTATTACAATGGAGAAAAGATAGGAAATGAGTATCTTGCGCCGTTTTCAAATAATTACAATGCGTGGATTCAAGTCGAAACATATGATATGACAGAAATGCTTCAGAAGTCATCAGAGGCAGGTCGTATTTCCATTCTCCTTGGAAACGGCTGGTATAAAGGGCGTTTTGGATTCACTGCAAAACAGGAAAAAGGTTATTACGGCAGTGAATGGAAGGCAATAGCAGAGCTTCGGATAGAATTCACAGATAATTCAGTGGAAATAATTGGAACCGGTGATGATTGGTCAGTCAGACGTAGTAATATCACATATTCAAGCCTGTACGACGGTGAACACATTGATGACACGTTGCCTGAACTCCCATCGACTTCAGCAATTGTCTGTGATGCGCCGAAGGGAAGACTGACAGATCGTCTGAGTCCATACCTTACGATCCATGAAGAAATGAAGCCACAAAAATTAATACACACACCGGCTGGAGAACTTGTTTTGGATATGGGGCAGGAAATCACCGGCCTGTTCGAACTCAAAGTAAATCAGCCGAAAGGCAGCAGGATTCACATTCAGACAGGTGAGATCCTTCAGGGTGGTAACTTTTATAATGCGAACCTGAGATCTGCAAAGTCTGAGTATATTTACATATCAAATGGCAGTGAGGTCACACTTCGTCCGCATTTTACATATTATGGATTCAAATATGTAAAGATAGAAGGAATAGCGGACCTCAAGGCAGAGGATTTTGCCGGTCTTTGTCTGTACAGTGATGTTGCGTCAACGGCAACTATGAAGACAGGAAATGAACTGGTAAATAAGTTGCTTTCCAATGTCACATGGGGACTTAAGGATAATTTTCTTGATGTCCCGACGGACTGTCCGCAGAGAGATGAGAGAATGGGTTGGACTGCGGATACTCAGGTCTTTACAGGGACGGCTCTATACCTCACAGATTCATATGCATTTTATGCAAAGTATATGCATGATATGAAAACTGAACAGGACGAGCATGATGGAATGGTTCCCGATGTTATTCCGGCAGCAGGCGTTGAAACAACTTCATCTGTGTGGGGAGACGCAGCTTGTATAATTCCATGGACAATTTACAGATTTTATGGTGATAAGGCGATTCTTGAAGATCAGTTCGACAGTATGAAAGCCTGGGTAGATTGGATCCACAGATATGACAGCTCAGATCATGCATGGAGACGTCACTTCAGTTACGGTGACTGGCTTGCACTGGACGATATGGAAGGCGATCCGGAGCATGCAATGGGTGGCACTGATGAAGGATTCATTTCAAATGTATACTATGCTGCAAGTGCCGATCTTGTAAGCCGTGCAGCGAAAGTGCTGGGCAAAACACAAGAGGAGGAAAGGTATCGCAGGCTGGCAGACGAGGAGTTTGCAGCCGTGAAAAAGGAGTATTATTCTCCCACAGGAAGATGTTGTATACATACTCAGACTGCAATGATACTCACATTGAAGTACCATCTTTCAAATAATGAAAAGGAGATAAAGTATACACTACGCGCTCTTTTCAATGCTTCTGATCACAAATTGCGGAGTGGGTTTACAGGAACACCGCTGCTGGGCAATGTTTTGACGGAGAACGGGTTTTCGGATCTTGCATTTGAGTTGCTTCTAAATGAGGATTACCCGGGGTGGCTTTATGAGGTAAAGCTTGGCGCGACAACAGTGTGGGAGCGATGGAACGCCCTTCTGCCTGACGGGAAGATTTCAGGAACAGAAATGAATTCAATGAATCATTATTCTTATGGCTCTATAGTGGAGTGGATGTATCGTCATGTTGCCGGAATAAATGAATGTCCTGATGAAGCCGGCTTCAAACATGCACTGCTGGAGCCTCTTTATAACTGGAATCTGAAAGAAGTTACAGCTGAGTATGATTCGCCGTCAGGGTTATATAAGAGTGCATGGAAGATCATTGACGAAAAACACGTCCAGGTATCTGTGACGGTGCCGTTTGACTGCAGCGCTGATCTGATTCTTGAAAAAGCGGAACCTTCTGTATTTGAGGACAAGAGTAATCCTATGTTTGCCAATGTCTCAGGAGGAATATGCCGTCTTGAGCCAGGCAGCTATACAGTCATATATGAAACCACAGGCACCCTGAGAAATGAATATAATATAGATCTCCCGAATCTTCGTCTCATTCAGAATCCGGCAATAGAAAAGTATATGACGGAGTTCATGCCTCACGATCATCTGCCGGTTGAGATGAGGGGAAGATCAATGCGCGATCTGCTCAATAAATATCATCCCGGACTTGATGATGAGGAAATTGAAAAGATAAACACAAGGCTTACTGAGCTGAGTGAGAAGTGAGTCTCTATATGATGTGACGGACGTACGTGAAGAGGTTACATGTAATTGATAAGAGCGATCCCCCGGGAAGGAGGATCGCTCTTATGTTATCTTCCGGGTGTTACTCTTCACCCGGAACCACGCTTTGAAAATGAAAAGCGAGGCGCCCTTGTATATCAGCCTTTTACTGCACCGGCAACCATACCGTCTACGATTTTTCTGTTGAAGATCAGGAAGATTATAAGCATTGGTATGGTAATGATTATTACATCAGCGAACAGTAGATTGTATTCACTTGCAAACTGTCCCATAAAGTTATACAGCGTAAGCTGTACGGTCGCATTCTTGGAACCGTTGAAGAAATAAAGAGGATTCTGAAAATCATTAAAAATCGTCACGGCATCAAGAATGATCACGGTTGCTGAAACAGGTTTCAGGAGAGGAAACACAATTTTGAAAAAGACCTGAAAGTTTGTACAACCGTCGATATAACCTGCCTCTTCCAGCTCTTTCGGAACAGAAGCTACGAACCCGCGGTACAGCATGAGTGTGAAGGGGGTCTGCAGTGCAATTTCTATCATAACAATTCCGAACATGGTTTTATAGATATGAAGTTGCTGCAACAGTTTGATTGTGGGAAGAATTGCGGGGGGCAACATAAGCCCCAGCATAACTAAGGTGCTTATAATGTTGACGACCTTATCGTTTCTTCTTTGTACAACATACCCGGCCATGGAACATACAATGATAAGAACTGCAACAGCGAAAAGCATGATAAGAAAGCTGTTCTTGAATGCAATAAGAACCTGATAGTTATTGTTCTTCAGGACATCAAGATAGTTTTCCCAGTGTATTGATGTTGGAAAAGCAATCGAGAGCTTATTTGCTTCACGTCTGTCTTTCAGGGAATTAATGAACATGAAATAGAAAGGGAATATAAAAATTATAATTGCCAGAGCACAGCCAACGATATCGCCAACCAGGATCTGAATTTTCTTCTTTTTATTCATGACAGTGCCTCCTCTCTCTTTATAAGGAAGTGCTGCAACGGGAAGGCAATTATTGAGATAAGAACAAGCATTATAACGTTACCGGCTGTGGATAATCCGTAGAATCCTGCAGCATACTGTTTGTAGACTACAGATGCGATAACATCAGTTGCAAATCCGGGTCCGCCGCCTGTCATGGCCCAGATCAGATCAAAGCAGCGAAGACCCCCGATCAGGGACAGAATGATTACGGAATCCATCGCTGGAGCACACATGGGGAGAGTCACATTCCACACTCTCTGCCAGAATGTAGCACCATCGATCTGTGCCGCTTCGTAATATGTGGAATCGATTGACTGAATCCCCGCAATATAGATTACGGTTGCAATACTGACACCCTTCCAGACGTCTACAGCTATGACGCTGAATAATGCTATGTTTGGGTCACCAAGGAAATTGACAGTACTTCCACCAAGAGCTTTGATAATAATATTTATGATGCCTTTAGTAGGGTGCATCAATGTTGTAAATGTTATACCAACTGCAATTGCTGAAACGAGGTTTGGAAAGAAAACAGCTGAACGTATAAAACTTTTTGTCCTTATCTTTGAGGTCAGGAACAGAGCGATAAAGAAAGCAAATAGTACTTTCAGACCACTCGTCATGAATGCATAGACCAGTGTATGGATCAGTGAAGTGTTAAGTGATGGTTCTGAAAAGAACATCACGTAATTGTCGAATCCACAGAAAGTGAATGTTTTGAAGTCCCATATAGTCAGGCTGTAAAAGAATGATGACAGTACAGGAATCAGAAAGAATACAGCGAAAATCACAAATGCCGGCATCAAAAACCATATCGAGTATATTTTTTCTTTTTTCATTGGCGCCACCTTTTCCATTTCGTAAAATCAGCCGCAGGAAACAGACCTGCGGCTGACTGTGTAAATCACATCACTTCCAATTCAGACCAAGCTGTACAGCCTGTTTCTTGCAGTCTTCGTCATACTGAGAAGCCGCTTCTTCTGCTGTCATCTGACCTGTTCCTACAGCTGATGTAAACTGTTCGCAGTTAGCACCTTTAACAGACGTTTCGAATTCAAGAGCCGGAGCTGTCTTGCCTGCATCGAAATACGACTGCATGTCTTCTTTTACGCATTTAAGAACATTGTCAGGGAGAGAATAGCCCTTGATGCAAGTGGGACCGTATGCTGCACTGTTGGCATTGTAAATATCAAGTCCTTCTTTAGAACACCAGTACTCCATAAATGTTACTGCTGCGTCTACATTGGCACTGTCTTTATTAACGTACCAGCATGAAGGATACCAGACTGTAAGTCCACAGTTATCAGGATCATTGCCAGGGATGGCGAATACTCCTATGTCATCCATTGCATCCGGATAAAGAGATTGCATATTGCCGAGAGCCTGTGTAAGACTGATCCAATGAGTAGCTTCTCCGTTTGCAAGCATGTCAACGGCATCGTCATAGGTCGTCGCTGTGTAATCCTCATTATAGTAAGGAATTACATCAGCAAGCTTCTGGAAACTTTCAAGACCTGCAGCTGTTGTTGCATATTTTGCAGTGCCCGCTTCAAAGTCAGCAGGGAATGTGGGGTTTTCTGCCAGAACATTGTATTCGTCGCCGAGGTAAATGACTTGTGATGTCCAGCTGGTTCCAAAGGAACCTGCTATGGCTGTTTTGCCTGCATCCTTGAGAGCTTTACAGTTTGAAAGAAATTCGTCCCATGTTGTGGGTACTGAAAGCCCGAGCTCTTCGTAATCAGGCTTGTAGTACATTACAGCACCTGCCTGAGTGGTATAAACGGGAACACCCATGACTTTTCCGTCATAGGTAACGGTAGATTTGAACGTGTCATCGAATGTATTCGCGATGGGATCATTACTGAAATCGTAGAAATATTCTGTCGGGTTAAGTGCAAATAGTTTTGCTCCGCAGTTATAAAGCGTGAGGTCGGGAATATCGCCGGATGCCAGCCTTGTTTTTACGAGATTATCGCCGTCGCTTCCACCGACTCTTGTTTCAATATCAAATTTGACGCCATACTTTTCTGTTGCAGCTGCAAATACCGCTTCATAGCCTTCTGCTGCTGTGTCTGCGTCCACAAGCACTGTCAATGTCGTGCCGCTCAGGTCTGCTTCGGGAGCTGCAAGTGCTTCTGTGGAAGCCGTTTCAGTTGTGGATGCTTCAGTTGTTGAGGATTCCGCCGCTGCTGATGTAGCTGCCTCGGCTGCCGTAGTTTCAGCTGCTGCGGCTACAGATGTAGCAGCTGATGCTGCTGTTGAATCCGACGAACCGCATCCAACAAACAATGTGGCCGACATGGCTACCGCTGCGGATACTGCAAGTAACTTTTTCATTTTCATACATTTCCTCCTTGGAATTGTGTCTGCATTGCACAATCGCAACGCTTTATATTATTAAGCTATCATTTCAAGGCTATGACTTACATGGAAAATCCCCTAAAAGATATGGACAAATATGTCTGAATTCGATTCAGCAATATCTTAAATCCGGAACTTACTATATTATGGTATCAGAATCAGAGGCATACTATGCTTTCAGGGAATACGCACATCATCAATATCGTTATTATGAGGGGTTATGAGCAGACGCTTATCCGTAACAAAATCGAGATTTGGATCAAAACTACTGTTGCTGTACTTAATTCTTACAGCTATTTCGGCAGCTGTCATTGGGTTCACAACATCATTTTCAGAAAAACGCCGTATCGAAGATCAGGTTGATGTACACCTTGCTGAGACATCTGATCGCATATGTAATCAGTTGAACGATTCACTTTCGACCATGGATGCGGCTATAGAATATATACTTTCAAGTCCTTCCATGCTTAGCGATATCAGAACATTGAGCCTTGCATCGAGGCATAGTATTGATCCGGATTATCTCAGTAAAGCAAAATCAGAGCTTTCAACTGGAATGCATGCCAATTACCTTGGTCAGTATACATACAGAACTATTTACTACAATCGAGACGGTATTTTATATTCAAGTTTTAACTCCGCCAATTCAACCGTTGTGTCATCGTTTGACCCGGATGATATAGATTATCTTGATGAAGCGGATGATGCAAAGGGCAGAAACATTCTGATCGCTCCACATACTGACCAATGGGGACATTCACAAAACCCACAGGTGTTCTCAATGGTTAAGGGAATCCGTGGTGGAAATATGGGATATATTGAGGTCGAAAACCTTACTTCAGATCTGTCAGAGCTTCATTCGGATGCTGCGGATTATGAGATTATAGTTTATATGAATGACGAAGACATACTATACCAAAGTGATACGTCGATTGATACGGCATTATACCGGGATATTGTAAGTGGCAAAACAAATCTGGTGAGCAAACAGGATTTTGGAAACGGTAAGGAAATAATATCGCTTTCTGTTTCGGACGAATACCCGATATCAGTACTTGTTATTGAAAAAAGTTCAATTGCGCTTGCCCTGGAGAAGTGGATAAATCCATATCCATTTATCACGACAGGTATTTATCTTGCTGTTTCATTGCTGGTGATGCGCTTGTTTATGAGCGATGTTTTGAAATCTGTCTCACAAATTCAGAATCTGATGGAGCAGACTACGCTTAATAATCTGTCTGATTCAGGTAACGATGTCAGAACATATGATCCGGGATCAGATGAACTAAGGGCTTTTACGAATTCATATAAAGCTATGATGGCACGTCTTGATGAGTCGATACGAAATGAAAGAGCCGCAGATCTCCTTCGTCTGCAGGCACAGTTCGATACACTGCAGGCTCAGGTCAATCCGCATTTTCTGTATAATGTGCTCAATACCATTTCAGCCAGAGGCGTTGAGGATGATGATGATCTTGTCTGTGATTATTGTGACAGCCTGGCCAATATTCTACGATACTCTACAGATAACAAAATGCGGTATGCCAGTGTAAATGATGAAATAAATAATCTGAATAATTACTTCAAACTGATTAAGGGACGATGGGGCGACAGGTTCCAGGCCGGCATCGCTGTAGATAAAGCTATAAGTGAAATGCTGCTTCCAAAAATGACATTGCAGCAGATTGCGGAGAATGCAATTATTCATGGTTTCGGGAGCAGCAGCGGACCAATAAGGCTCGACATTGTCGGATCGACCGGATCAGATGAAAGAGGCTCATACTGGATGATAGTGGTAAGAGATAATGGCGAGGGCTTCAGTCAGGAAACAATTGATAAACTGACAAACGAAATTGAAAATCTGAAGGTCAATCTGCTTAGGATGGGCACAGGTCTGGAGGAACAGATAGGCGGAATGGGTATTACCAATACCTTTGCACGATTATACCTTTTGTACAGTAAAAAACTGATTTTCAGGGTTGGCAACAATGAATCACCGGGACACGGTGCAGAAGTTCTGATTCAAATATATGAGTGAATAAAGGGCATGCGCAATGCGACAAGAGCTGTCGCATAAGCAAACTACGCTCAGGCATGAGAGGTAACTATGTACACAGTAATAATTGCAGATGATGAGCCTGTCGCCATAAACATGGTGAAAAAGATAATTGAAAAGAACAGATCTGATTTCCAGATCGTGGGATCGGCAGAAAACGGGGAAGATGCGCTGGAGCTGATAAGGCAGTATAAACCGGATCTCATTATCAGTGATATCCGCATGCCGGTAATTGACGGCCTCACCCTGGCAAAAGAAACCGGGCAGATATCACCTGATAGTTTTTTTATTCTCATAAGCGGTTTCAGAGATTTTGAATACGCCAGAAGCGCTATCGCATATGGCGTCAGTGATTATCTGCTAAAACCAATAACACCGACTAATCTTCTCTGCTCAATAAAGGCTGTTGTCACGAAGGTGGATGAACGAAATTATCAAAAGCAGAAACTGATTCTTACTGATTTATGCAATGGAACTGACACTGATAATGAAATTGTTGCGAGGTTTCTTCCATATTCAGCTTATTACATTGCACTAATTCGGTATAACGGACTCCCGACCAGATTCAGTAATCATCCAAACCAGCATAATATTTATTCAGCACCGGAGGAACTCATATCTTTCTATGGGCGTGACGAAATGGAAGGGCTGTATCTGATTCCTGAAGAGTCTGTAACTGAAGATTTGATTACCTTTATCAATAAACTTGGGGGAAAGGCTTTTTCAGGAGTGAGCGGATATCGTACAATTATTTACAGTACGGAGAAATATTCAACTTCGGAACTCCCTGAAGCCATACAGAGCATGTATCATGCTTTGAACCTGAGCAGTGTCGTGGGTCTGTCGCAGACTATTGATATTTCGGAATCCGGGGCTTTTCCTGATATAAATCTTACAAGGGAAGACACAGCGAACCTGAATAATACATGCAGTTATCTTCTGGATAACCGTCGTTATACTGATTTTCATAAAACCATTCGCTCCTGTCATCACTCATGGCTGATCGAAAAACGCTCACAGCTTTGGGTAGAACATTGCGTGAACGTGATTGTTTCCATAATCAGCAGGTATAGCAACAAGGATGAAATAAGGTTGTCGGACAGCAGCCTGACCATTTCAGATATTTTTTATACTGCGACTACGGCGGCAGATCTTGCTGAAAGTTTGATTGAAACATATGATATTCTGTTGGGAGTGGGTATCAATCAGGTAACAACTGATTCGCATGAGTATTTCGAAAAGATTCTGAAATTCATGGAGAATCATCTTGAAACACCGCTCAGCACACAGGATATATGCAAAGAGTTTGCAGTTTCACAGGCATACATGAGTCGTTTGTTTAGAAAACACGCTGACATGTCGTTTGTTCAGGTGCTCACAAAAATGAGAATGGAGAGGGCAAAACAAATCATACTTGAAAACCCGGAATTGTATCTGAAGGACATTTCCAGAATGGTGGGCTATGAGGATCAATTCTATTTCAGCCGTGTATTTCATTCATATACTGGCAAATCACCAAGTGCATGGGGAAGACAGGAATGCAGGTGAAGCGCCGGAGGGAAAACGATATGGTATCAAAAAGAGTGAACAGAATACAAATTCCGGGAACAGAATTGTCAGTTTATCCGATCGGACTTGGGACAGTTAATGCAGGAATTGACTGGGACGGAGAAAAGGCAAATGAAATCTTTGATGCATATCTTTCATGTGGCGGAAATCTTATAGACACGGCACATGTGTATTCAGACTGGATCCCGGGGGAAAAGGCAAGATCAGAACGTGTAGTAGGCGATTGGCTTGAGCAAAGTGGAAAACGCAATGAAGTTATTATAATGACTAAAGGCGGTCACCCGGATTTGACGAGTGCCTGTGCTGATTTGCATATAAGCAGAATGTCACGCAGGGATATGACAGATGATCTGAATGGATCCCTTAAGCAATTGCGGACCGATCATATAGATATCTTGTTTTATCACAGAGATGATAGAAGTATCCCTGTGGAAGAAGAAATAGACACCATGGAGGAATTTGTAAAGTCGGGAAAAATCAGATATTACGGATGCTCTAATTGGGATGCTGACAGAATGTCAGCGGCAGATGATTATTGCAAGATCCATAATTATAGAGGCTTTGTAGCAGACCAGAGTCTGCTTAATATCGGAGTGAAGTGTTTTAAGGGGTTTGACGATGACACCTTGAGAAGTACCCAGGGAGATGCATACTCTTACCATACAAATAACAGAAACAACCTGGAAATGCCGTATATGGGTAATTGTGGCGGCTTTTTCCAAAAATGTATTCTGAAGGGAGAGGCAGGGGTAAAGAACAGCCCCTATTATACTGAAGGCAATATAAGAATTGCCAGGCGAATTCCACAGATAATGGAGAAATACAATTGTTCTGTGACACAGGTCGTCATGGGCTTTTTCTACCATCAGGATTTTGCATGTGTGCCGTTGTTTGGTTCATCAAAACCAGAGCATATTATTGACGCATGCCAAACACCGGCTATTCCATTTCAGGATGAAGATTATAAGTGGTTGATGGAGTGATAATCAAGGACGTCAGGTGTTATAATCAGCCAGGAAAAGCAATGTCAGAAAGTCCACAATAATGCAAATGAAATCACGTGCAAAATCAACAACGAGAGATATGACGGAAGGGAACATTGCAAAGCTGATCCTGCAATTTGCTCTTCCGCTTATGCTCGGCAATATTTTCCAGATGCTGTACAATACCGTAGATTCGATAGTCGTCGGCAATTTTGTCGGAACGCAGGCGCTGGCAGCGGTTGGATCAACGACCATGATAATAAATATGGCCGTTTTTTTCTTCAACGGTTTTTCTGTAGGTGCAGGCGTGGTCATAGCCCGCTATTTTGGCGCCGGTGACAAGAATAACCTGCACAAAGCAGTCGAAACGACCATGGCTGTCACATTTGTTTTCTGCGCGGTGTTTACTGTTGCAGGTATAATGGGCGTTGAACCGATGCTGAGGTTCATGGCAACGCCGGATGAAGTCATGGATGAAGCGACTGTCTATCTTAGAATTTACTTTGCGGGCATTGCGGGACTCCTTATCTACAACATGGGGAGCGGGATTCTGCGGGCTGTCGGAGACTCGATAAGACCCTTGTTTTTCCTTGTTCTGACGAGCGTCCTGAATATCTTCTTGGATCTTCTTTTCGTCCTCGGGTTTCATATGGGAATCGCTGGAGTCGCAATCGCAACGATTATCTCCCAGTTCATTTCATGTGTTTTGATCCTTATGCTGTTGATGATGACAAAAGAAGTCTATCGCCTTGTGTGGCGGGAACTGAGCATAAACAGAGATATGCTGGGACGAATCTTTGCAATAGGCCTGCCAAATGGAATACAGTCCGTCATCACGGCCTTTTCAAATGTTTTTGTCCAGTCATATATAAACTATTTCGGATCAGCATGCATGGCGGGCTGGGGATGCTACAACAAGATTGACCAGTTCATAATGCTGCCGATGAGCAGCATGGCGATGGCGGCGACCACATTTGTCAGTCAAAACATGGGCGCCGGAAAGATCAAGCGAGAAAATGACGGCACAAGAATTGCTGTCGGTATCACACTTGGAATCACGGTAGTCATTGCCACGGCACTCTGGATCTTTGCGGGGGCAACTGTGGGACTTTTCACTTCTGACAGTAAAGTTCTCGAATTCGGCACAATGTTCCTTCGTATAAACGTCTATTTCCTGCTGTTCAACTGCGTCAATCATGTGCTTGCGGGGGCACTCAGGGGGCGCGGCGATTCGACCGGTCCTATGATTATCATGCTGATCGGATTTGTTTTGATAAGACAGATTTATCTTTACTATGTTACACACTTTGTGGTAAATACGCCTGCAATAGTCGGCTTTGGATACCCTGTCGGGTGGATGAGTTGCTGCGTTATAGAAGTCACATATTTCTTCATCAGATGGAAGTGGAAACCGACACAATTATGAATCGGAAAGCATTGGGAACAGACTATCCCGGGAGGCTTTATGTCAGTAGAAAATGGCGAATGGATAATGCATGGCGTGGAGGAGAGTGACCCGTGTTGCCTCCATACTGTCGGGGAACTTGAGGCATACGTTAATGAGGTGGGGTTTCTGCCTTTGTTCTCAGGGAATATTCCAGACTTTTCTGTTGAGGAGCGCACACTGCCGGACTACTGGTGGAGCGGAGATGAAATGAATGATCCCTGGGAGTGGCGCAAGATAATTGCAGGCAGGGGGAATATCGCATATGGAAAATTCTTCGAGAAGAGGGCCGGCTTTATCTCCAGAGAGTGGCTGCCACGGTTCGTGAACTACCGAAGGGACGGCTATGACTTCGATGCAAGATGGGACGAAGAACTCGCGGGCAACAGGCAGAAGAAGATCATGGATCTTTTTGATGATGAGACCGAGCTCTATTCAAATGAGGCCAAACACAGGGCAGATTTCGGCAAAAACGGGGAGAAGAATTTCGACGGCATACTCACCGAACTCGAGATGCAAATGTATCTGACGGACTGTGATTTCCGTCAGAGGCAAAACAAACGCGGAGAAAATTATGGCTGGGCGATAACCATACTTTCAACGCCGGAGCATATTTTCGGGAGAGAGCTTGTTACATCAGCATACAGTGAATCGCCGGAAGAATCATTTGAACATATCGCCGCGAAGATGCGCGACAGATATCCTGATCTGCCGGATGCAAAGATACGAAAAGCACTGGCGGGCACGGGGCGCTAATGCTCTTTATCGCCTTTACCATTCTTCCCATATCGCATGGGTTCCGCCACTGTTTTGTTGAAGAAGGAGATGAGCGGCCCCATAAAGAAGGCCGTGACAATCGTGCCGATGCCGACTGTTGCGCCGAGCGACCAGCCAATCAGGACGCAGATGAGATCAGTAGTTATGCGGATGTATTTGAATTTCCATTTGGATTTTCGCTCTGAAATAGTTATCGCAATGGCATCGTAAGTCGAAACGCCCATGTCTGCTGTGAAGTACAGGGCTGAGGCAAAACACATGATCACGATCGCGATAATAAGCAGAACAAAGCGTGTTGCAAAACCTGGATCAGGTATGAGCCTGTTCATTACCCATTCTGAGAACTCGGTCACATAGCCGATGAGGAACAGGTTTATCAGTGTGCCAAGACCTATCTTGTGCTTGTTTACAAAGAATATTACAACGAGCATCACTGCACTCAGAATTACATAATAAGTGCCAAAATCAAGCTTCGTCAGCATCCATGTCCCATGCGCGAAAACCATGAATGGATCAAGCCCCATCCGGGAAAAACTGAAGATTCCAACAGATATTCCTACAATTATGACTCCTGATATTGTCATCAGGACACGCCTGCACATTTCGTTCATAGATTATATTACCTCTCATAATAGGATGGATTAATTTTCGATCGGAAAGAAAGCGAGTGCGAAAGCTCCGGGCCCGGCATAGACACCAATCGTCGGACCTACACGCCTTACCGGGAGATCCTCGGGATCTACTTCATACAGGGCACGGCTGTCGGCAATGTATTTTCTTACCATCACATCGGAGAGCCCGGTCCATGAAATACAATATGGCATTGTGAAATCAATTCCACCGTGCGCACCAACAAATTGCATCAACATATTATTCCCGTTCTTTGAACCGCGTGCTTTTCCTATGACAGTGACTTCTCCGTCCCGCACCGAGAGTACAGGTTTGATTGAGAGAATATTTCCGGCAATAGCCGTCGCGGCATTTATTCTTCCGCCTAGTTTCAGGTATTCCAGCGTGTCAAACAGTGCGATGACCTGCACTTTATTCTTTAATTTTTCAAGCTCACTTGCAATCTTTCCTGCGTCAAAACATTTGTTGCGCAGTTGCACAGCTCTCTCGACAAGTATCATTTCCGCGACACAGACCGTCATCGTGTCAATAATGTGGATTCTGCTGCTCTTTATTTCATCAGCCGCGATGCAGGCGCTCTGCCAACACCCGGAAAGCTTTGATGAAATGGTAATGCAGACCACTTCGTCGCCCGTGTCAATGGCCTCGCGGAAAGCCTGCTCATAGGCAAATGGAGTTACCTGACTCGTTTTAGGGATAATATCGGTCTCAATGAGCCTATTATAAAACATATCGTTGTCTATGGTCACGCCATCTGAAAACTCTTCATAACCAAACCTGATAGTGAGCGGCAGGACGCATATATTCCACTTCGCTGCCTGTTCCTGTGTTATGTCACTTGCTGAATCAGTTATTATTCTTACTTCCATGTTTTCCTTTCGCGCCGTGGCGTTCCGGCAATTAAACTACAGACTTTCAGAGTATGCCTTCAGATTCTGTGAAATCTGAGATAGTACATAGTAGAACTTTTGTCTCTGCTCGTCAGAAAACTCAGCAACTGCGCCTGCTCCGACCGCACTGTCGATCTTGTTCTCCAGCATTTTTGCGGCTTTTCTTCCCTCAGGTGTCAACTTGATAACTGCACGATACCGCTTTCCCGATTGAGAATCATCAATGCTTACCAGGTGCTTCTCTTCAAGCCCGGCGATCGATCGTGATACCGCAGCTTTGTCCAGACACAGGATTGCAGCGATATCAGCTCCGGTCATGCCCTCACTGTGCTTGTCAAGTTCATGCAACAGCATGACATGCGACCCTTTGAGCCCCATTTTTCGAGCCTCTTTTATCTTGATTTCATTGATCGTAGAATTGATTTCTGTGACCCTGGTGCAAAACTCTTTAAATTGCCAGCTCATGTCGCTCCGATCCTGCTTCGCAGACCCTTGTTGATAACCTGGCCTGAATTACCGCAAGTCAAATGTGTTTTGTGTGTAACATTTGAAAGAGTACCAGTAATATGTTGACATGTCAACATGTAAGACATATCCTGGCGGCACTTCATTCTTATCTGGAACTCGTCTGTACATCAGAGAATTGGCCAGGAGCTTCTGGAATATCGCTGATGTTCAGTATTACAAGGCAGAAGGACTGGATATCCAGGGCGTTGATGTCAGCGAAACTCTTCAACAGACAATGAATGAGATAACATAAGGCTGTAATGCGACGCATCTTACTCAAGATGTGATATAATTTCAATATAAGGGGGACAACACTTATGAAACCTGAAAGTTTTGACGCGGTCGCATACAAAAATTCATATACAAATGAACATTACGACCGATTCTCGCTAATTCTGCCCAAGGGGTCAAAAAGAGAATTACAGGCCATAGCAGCCAGGCAAAACCAGAGCATGAATGCAGTTATTACAACAGCTCTTACTGATATGATCAATAAAGAACAACAGAAAAGAATGAGGCGCCTGCTTCATTACAAAGAAAATCTAAGGATTCCGCAGGAGTTCAAGGTCCTTTTTTGGGACACATCATTTGATAAACTGGATATTCATGAGAATGCGCGGTATATCATCCCGAGACTGTATATGCTAGGTGACGCCAAAGAAATGTACTGGTTACATAAAACATATTCAGACAAAGAAATCATGGATGTGGCCAGGAAAAGTCGCGGCTTTGATGACGTAAGCGCTAATTACCTGTCTCAAAAGTACAGTATAGACAGGAAAGATATGGCCTATTACATTAACAAAGAAAAAACGGGAAGTTCTTTCAGGCGTTAAGGGGTGTCGATATGCATTTGGAAGTGTTGGATTCGGATCGGATCAGCTTATTGGAGAAGATCACGTATGCTATGGATTTTCAGTATTATATGGCGGGTGGAACAGGCCTGGCTTTGCAGATAGGAACCAGGCAGTCCGTGGATTTTGATTTCTTTGTGCCGGAACATTTTAGCAGCCAAATGATTATAGATAAACTGCATGATATTTCCGCCCATGTTTGTATCTTGCAAAACACCGATGACACCTGTGACTTATCAGTTAATGATGTACAGGTCAGCTTTTTCTATTACCCAAAACAAATGGTAAGCCCATTTGTTAACGGGGAAGAATTCCCCAAACTGAACATTGCCTCAGTTCTGGATATCGGAGCCATGAAATTGGCAGCAATAGGTGGCAGAGGGGCAAAGAAGGATTTTTTTGACCTATATTGTATGATGAAATATGCAAGTATTTTGCCCCAGGATCTTATAGATGCGGCGCGGAAAAAGTTCCCGGACACTGGAATGAACCACATTATAATGAGCTTGACATACTTTGATGATGCCGAGAACGAAATTTTACCGCACACTTTTATAGATGATTCCTGGAAAACTGTAAAGAAGTTCTTTATCAGTGCGCAACCAGATTTTGAAAGGGCAAATCTAAACGCTGTTATCACATGAACTTTGGCTCATCGGAACAAAATTCAGACCTGCCCATCGTGCGGGGTGGCGACGGATCATGAAACTATGATATGATCGTTACTTAGCTGATCTCAGGCACAAAGAAAACAGCAAAGAGGAGAAATGGTTTGAGTATTTTTAATAACAAACAACAATGGAACGGTCAGAATAATTACCAGAACAGCACCTGGACAAATGCCGGAAACGGGAATGGAACCAGCAGTGGTAATGGGAGCAACAATGGAAGCGGTTTTAACGGTGAACAGGGGAAGAAGTTTCTTAAACTCCTGCCATACATTATTGTGGTCGTGCTGATAATACTCCTTGCCGGCAATTGTTTTTACAAAGTAAGCGAGCAGGAGCAGGCGGTCGTGACCATGTTCGGAAAGGTGATTTCCATAAAGGGCGCAGGACTTTACGGAAGGATTCCGTTTATTCAGAATGTTACTTTTGTCGATACGACGACACATGGGATGCCAATAGGATACCGCACTGAAGAAGGCGGAACAGTCGAGGATGAGAGCTCTGAAACGGTTGAGCAGGAATCGATAATGATCACATCGGATTTCAACTTTGTGGACATTGACTTTTATCTGGAATACAGAGTGAGCGATCCGGAGAAATATCTCTTCAATGCTTCCAACCCTGTTGATATTCTAAGGAACACGGCGCAGTCGTGCATCCGTTCGACGGTGGTAAATTATACAGTCGATGATGTAATAACGACCGGTAAGAACCAGATACAGGCAGAAGTCAGAGAAAAACTCGTAGACGAGATGGAGAAGAACGATATTGGACTTCAGATAGTGAATCTGACGGTACAGGACGCAGAGCCGCCAACAAGCGATGTAATGCAGGCGTTTAAGGAGGTCGAGACAGCCAAGCAGGGCAAGGAGACTTCAATAAACAATGCGAAGAAGTACCAGAATGAAAAACTTCCACAGGCAGAGGCTGAGGCCGACAAGATAACGCAGACGGCAGAGGCTGCAAAGGAGTCACGCATAAATGAGGCAGAGGGACAGGCAGAAAGATTCGTGCAGCTGTATGCGGAGTATTCCAAGAATCCTCTTATCACCAAACAGCGTATGTTCTATGAAACGATGGAAGAGGTGCTTCCCGGAGTCAAGCTCATTATCGATGATGGCAACACACAGACAATGCTTCCGATTGAAAGCTTTGTGAACGCCGGTGAGAACGTGCTGGAATCAGATAATAAAGATACTGCGGATGAATCTGCAACCTCAGAATCAGCGGGAAGTGCGGAAAGCCCGGCGGACAGTACGACGAACGCCACAGATAAAGAGGAGGTCGCGGAATGAAAAAGTTCATAAAAGCAATACTTGTTTTGATTGCGGCTGCAGCCGTAGTTATTATGGCTTCTTCACTTTATACAGTTAAAGAAAATGAGTATGCGGTAGTTATGCAGTTCGGAAAAATAACAAAGGTGGAATCAGAACCGGGACTCAAGATAAAGGTTCCGTTTGTTCAGACCAGAACAATTGTGCCAAAGGCCGTCCAGTTGTATGATATAGCGCCTTCCGATGTAATCACGAAGGACAAGAAGTCTATGATCGCGGACACATATATCATGTGGCAGGTCACTGACCCCATTAAGTTCGCGCAGACCCTGAACTGTTCAATAACAGGAGCTCAGGACAGAACAAGTGTCGCTGTTTACAACGCGACGAAGAATATTATAAGTTCGATGTCGCAGGATGAGATAATTGCGGCAAGGGGCGAGAAGCTGACAAGCCTTATCACGAGTGATGCAAATGAATCTATAGGCGGTTATGGAATAGAGATCACAAAGGCTGAGATCAAATCGCTTGACCTTCCGGAAGATAATAAAGAGGCCGTCTACGAGAGAATGATATCAGAGAGAAACAATATCGCGGCATCTTACGAGGCTGAGGGAAAGGCCGAGGCACAGAAAATCAGGAACGAAACTGACCGTGAAGTGACTGTCATGAAAGCTGAGGCGGAAAAACAAGCGGCAATTCTCGAGGCTGAAGGCGAGACCGCGTACATGCAGAAACTCCAGGAAGCGTACGACAGCGAGGACAAGGCAGATTTCTACAATTTTATCCGCAGCCTCGATGCTCTCAAAACTTCGATCCAGGGCGGCAACAAGACAATAATTCTCGACAAGGAATCCCCTATTGCGAAGTTATTCTATGGGGCGTATTGAATAGAGCAAGTTCAGGTGTTGTAGCAGACGTGAAATCTGAAATGTAGAATGGCGATTGCCAATTCTTTGTTTTCACAAATAATTGATTATTAAAGGTGAGGTATGATTATCCCCACCTTTTTTGATGCCTTATAAACATGAAAGATGAATTTGAGAACTATTAGAGTTCGTTGAGACTTCGGTTTGAAAGTGTGAAATATACATATACATGCATCAGATTATCATGCAACAACAGGTAATAATTGACAAAGATAATGAAAGTACATACACAAACAGCACAGCATATTGAAAATTAAATTCATTACACTATGATTCTAGTCAGGAACAGTTCTAATAAACACCACATCATAGTTCATTTCAAAATAAAAAAGGGAGGCAAGTATGGAATACAGAAAAATGTTATCAGCATTATTGGTTCCGGCAATGGTTTTATCATTAGTTGCCTGCGGTAGCACAGGAACTTCCAGCACTGGAGCAAGTAAAACTGACAGTACTGCCGGAACAGATGAAACGGCGGCATCTTCAGGTGAAAAGGTAACACTGACCATGTGGCAGCAATGGGGTAATGGCCATGAAGCTGAGGTTATGCAGGAGACCATAGATAAATTTGAGAAGGAGAATCCAAACATTACAATTGATGCTACTTGCGTTACAGATTCGTCGAAGATATTGACAGCAATATCAGGTGGTAATCCGCCGGATATACTATCGCTTTGGGATACTTCAGTATTAGGGGAATGGGCATCGCAGGGAGCACTTACGGATCTGACTCCGTATATAGAAAAAGACGCCATTGATAAGGATGCATTTGTTCCGAAAGCTTTTGACACAGTTACATATGATGGCGGTATTTATGGGATGCCATTTATATTGTTCAATGCGTCGCTTATATATAACGCGGATATGTTTACAGAAGCAGGCCTTGATCCTGAAAGCCCGCCGAAGACTTTTGATGAATTACTCGAATATGCGAAGAAGCTCACGAAGGTTGATGCCAATGGAAACATTACTCAGTTAGGATTTGTGCCGACATGGCCTGGATCCAATATGACAAAAGGAATTGGCTACAATTTTGGGGCAAATTTCTATGATGAAAGTACCAAAAAGATAACAGCAAATGATGCAGGGATAATAAATGCATTTGCATTTGAACAGCGTTTCTTCAATGAAATTGATGGGGTGACTCCACAGGATATCAATAATTTCGTGGCCAGTGGTGGAGCATATCTTACAGCTGATGATCTGTTCGAATCAGGAAAACTTGCAATGGTTATCGATGGTCCATGGTCACTTCAATATGTAAAGGAAAATGCACCTGACATGGACAACAGTATAAAAGTGGCATATATACCGACGAGTTCAGATTGCACGGACTTATATGGCACTTCGTACCTGGACTGCAATCCTCAGATCATTCCGGCGGGAGCTGCGCATCCTGAAGAGGCGTGGAAGTTCATTTCATGGGAGACCACAAATGAAGAGGTAACGAAAACATTTGCTGAAATGGCAAAGAATTTATCCCAGCTTAAGTCGGTAGAACTGGATAGCATAAAGGAAGACTCCCGTATGCAATTGTTCGCGGATATGGCAGCCAGTGATAAAGCCAGAAGCTTCCCGGCTATTGCCAATGGATCGGAATATGTTACGAACCTGAATGATATTGAGGGAAAAGCAATGCTTGATAAAACATATGATTATAAAGCAGCGTTGGATGATCTGAACACAAAGCTTAACAAATGATGATTGGTTTTGTGAGGCCATTCCGAGTAACACAGACATGGCCTCATAATTAATCAGACAGAAGTCAGGCGAGTGTCGTCGGCTGTGGTTAGCAGTAACTTAAGCTCCGCAATGGAGAAAAATATGAACAGACAAAGAATAATGAGAACTGAAGCCAATAAAAATATAATAAAAGAAAACAGAAAAAAAGACATGAAAAACCTGAGACTTGGACTTCTGTTTATTTCACCAATAATAATTGGCTTCTGCTGTTTTGACTTATATCCGATTATCATGTCGTTGTACTACAGTTTTACAGACTTCAGTATATTGAGGGCGCCTGAATGGATAGGCATTGACAACTACGTTGAAATGTTTATGGATCCGTTGTACTGGAAGTCAGTACTTAATACCTTGTATTTTACTCTTATAGGGGTGCCATTGCTTACAATTACAGCTCTGCTTTTGGCGGTCTTGCTTAACTTGAGGACACCGCTGATAAAAGCATTTCGAGCCCTTATATATATTCCATCTGTTGTTCCAACAGTAGCTTGTGCGCTTCTTTGGTCCTGGATCCTGAATCCCAATTATGGACTTCTTAATTCAGTGTTGAGGTCTTTGGGAGTCAGCAATCCTCCCGGATGGCTTGCAGACCCGACATGGGCTAAGCCGGGAATTCTGCTCATGCTGCTATGGGGAACAGGTGGGCAGATGGTTATATTTCTGGCGGCGCTTCAGGGTGTTCCTGATTCACTTATGGAATCGGCACGTCTTGATGGGGCAAACGCTTTTCAAATATTCATATATGTGACTATACCGATGATAAGAAACGTCATTTTCTATTGTGTGATAACGCAGGCGGTTGCTTTGCTACAGTTCTTTGCTCAGGCATATGTTATGTCAAGTGCTTCAACAAGCGGTTCACTTGGAGGATCAAATAACTGCACGTTGTTCTATGGACTTTATTTGTATCAGGAAGGCTTTGGATTCCTGAAAATGGGATATGCTTCCGCTATGGCATGGATACTATTGATAATCTCATTGTTTGCAACGTGGCTGCTTCTGAAGTTCTCAGACATGTTTGACTGAATAAAGAAAGAGCTGAAGCTGCATGAATTGTTTAGTCAGGATTTGTGTCATCGTATAGAGCACTCCGACTTGGGGGTATATATGAAAAAGAAAAGAATCAACGGAATTATAGGGTTTATAGTATCTGTGCTTGTAACTGTGATATTTGTTATTCCACTTTTGTGGATGGTGTCCAGCTCGCTAAAGAGCAATGGTACAATATTTAAAGTGCCACCGGATTTGATTCCTCGTCCG
>JAQWCI010000066.1 GCA_028706005.1 Lachnospiraceae bacterium | reverse complement strand
TTCTTAAGAACAGGTCCCATTTCTCCGTGATTGTTGTCTTCGAAGATGATTTCTTTGCCGTGGTCGTTTATGCAGCGTACAGGGCTTATAACAGCTGCTGTGCCGCACAGGCCCATCTCTTTGTAATTGTGGACTTCATCGAGATATACCTCGCGTTCATCGACCTTCATGCCGAGGATATTCTCAGCAACATAAGTGATGGAACGGCGTGTTATTGAAGGGAGAATGCTCTCGCTCTTTGGAACGACAAGGTTTCCGTCTTCATCTACGAAGATCGTGTTAGCTCCGCCTGTTTCCTCGATCTTTGTGCGTGTTGCGGGATCGAGATAAATGTTCTCGGAGAAACCTTCCTTGTGAGCGGCAACAATTGCATGCAGACTCATAGCATAGTTCAGGCCGGCCTTGATGTTGCCTGTGCCGCGGGGAGCTGCTCTGTCATAGTCAGAGACCTTGATATCGATGGGTTTTGCGCCACCTTTGAAATACGGACCCACAGGTGTGACGAAAATTCTGAACTGGTAATCATCAGCCGGCTTGACTCCGATGACGGGGCTGATACCGAACATATAAGGACGGATATATAGTGTGGCGCCACTCCCATACGGAGGCACCCAGGCTTCATTGCCGCGCACGACTTTTTCGACTGCTTCTACGAATTTATCCCTGGGATATGGAGGCATTTCAAGACGAAGAGCTGAGTCATACATTCTCTCCGCATTGAGATCAGGACGGAAACATACAATGTGTCCAGCCTCTGTTGTGTAAGCCTTGAGACCTTCGAATACGGACTGAGAATACTGCAGGACTCCTGCATCCTCACTCATTACGATCTTGTCATCGCTGATAAGTTCGCCTTCGTCCCAGGCACCCTTATCTCCGCTGTAGTTTGCAACAAAACGTTTGTCAGTAACCTGATAAGAAAAACTCAGGTTCCCCCAGTCTATATCTTTCTTCTTGACCATTGGTATCTCCTCCTTCGCGATTTTATCCCAGTATAGTGCGGGAACGCGTATAATTCCAGTGCTTTTTTGAGTACAGGGAACCGGCACGTGATACTGACGGTGCGCGATCTTATTATTTATGGTAAAATTAACTCCGTATCTTTCAGGAGGAGTTCTGCTAAATGGACAATCATGTAAAATTGAAGGGACGGCTGGCAAACTATTTCAGTGCACCGCTGCGTCTCGGGATTTTCCTTATACTTGTCAATGTAATCATCTATTTCATTAACTGGCCGGGCGGACTTACTCTCAGCTGTTTTGTAGTTGCGTACTTTTGTATAGTCGGTTCATTGTATATCAACAACAGAACGCTGCTCATGAACGAACTCGTGAGTTTTGCCACGGAGTATGGACAGATACAGAAGGAATTGTTGCGTGAGCTCGACGTCCCTTATGCGATCCTTGATGATTCCGGACGGATAATCTGGACAAATGAAGAATTTGAAAAGACATCACATACAGACAGAAAATACAGAAAATCCATAACAACGCTGTTTCCTCAGATCACAAGGGACACGCTCCCCAAGGATGGGAAATATTCTGATCTTGAGATAGTGTATGACAATAACTATTACAAGGCACATATGACAAAAATCGAACTTCAGGAGATGGCGGAGAACAGCGATCTGATTGAAGCGACAGGGTATCATGGCTTCCTTGTGGCGTTCTATCTTTTCAATGAAACTGCGGTAAAACTCGCGATCCAGGAAGTGGATGATCAGAGCATTATCATAGGTTTTATCTATGTGGACGATTATGATGAGGCGCTCGAGAGCATCGAGGATGTAAGAAGGTCGCTCCTGATAGCGCTGATAGACAGAAAAGTAAACAAGTATGTCTCTTCTGTGGATGGGATCTGCTCAAAACTCGAGAAGGACAAGTACATTATTGTAATGCGCAAGAAATCGCTGAAACAGCTCGAAGATCAGCACTTCGAACTGCTAAGTGATGTCAAGACAGTCAATATTGGTAACGAGATGGCGATCACAATCAGTATAGGAATAGGAATGGGCGGTCTTTCATACGCTCAGAACTATGAGTTTGCGCGAAATGCTGTGGATCTTGCACTTGGTCGCGGCGGTGATCAGTCTGTGATCAAGACTCCGGATAACACGATGTATTACGGCGGCAAGACTCAGCAGGTAGAAAAGAGCACGAGAGTCAAAGCCCGTGTCAAGGCGCAGGCACTCAAAGAGATCATATCTTCCAGGGATAAAGTGCTGATAATGGGACACAGGATCGGCGACGTCGACAGTTTTGGCGCATCTATTGGTCTGTACCGCATAGCCAAAACTCTTCACAAAGAGTCACACATAGTAATAAATGAAGTTACGAATTCCCTGAAACCGGTCATGTCAATGTTCAGGAATAATCCTGAATATGAAGATGATCTTTTCTACACAGGGCAGCAGGCGATAGATAATGCGACTGGAAATTCAGCGCTGATCGTCGTAGATGTTAATAAGCCCAGTATCACAGAATGTCCGGAACTACTTAAGCTTTGTCAGTCGACAGTGGTGCTTGACCATCACAGGCAGGGCACCGAAGTCATAGAGAATGCGACGCTGTCATATGTTGAAGCCTACGCGTCCAGTACATGCGAGATGGTCTCAGAGATACTCCAGTATATAGGTGAGAACATTCATATCCGTCAGGAAGAGGCGGATGCCATGTATTCCGGCATAGTGATCGATACTAATAATTTCAGCAGCAAGACAGGCGTGAGAACCTTCGAGGCTGCGGCATTCCTTAGAAGGAACGGCGCGGATGTGACAAGAGTCAGAAAGCTTTTCCGCGAGGACGCACTTGAATACAAGACGAAGGCCGACACAGTATCACAGGCCGAAATATATCGCGGTAGTTTTGCCATATCAACATGCACTAATCAGGAGGTCGAAAGCCCCACGATAATAGGAGCACAGGCAGCGAATGAACTCCTCAATATCAAGGGAGTTAAGGCAAGTTTTATCCTTACTGATTATCAGAATCAGATCTTTATAAGTGCGAGATCCATAGATGAGGTAAATGTGCAGCTTGTCATGGAGCGGCTCGGAGGCGGCGGTCACATGAATATCGCGGGCTGCCAGATGGAGGATGTCACTATACCTGAGGCGATAGGGATACTCAAGAAGACGATAGATGATATGATTGCCGAAGGTGAACTGTAATAAAATATTAATTTCCATGAAAGGAACAGAAAAATGAAACTTATACTTTTAAAAGATGTTAAACCGCTCGGAAAAGAGGGCGATATCGTAAATGTGTCAGACGGATACGCAAGGAATGCTCTGCTTCCGAAGGGACTTGCAGTCGAATCCACAGACAAGAATAAAAACGATCTGAAACTCAAGAAGATGCATGAGGATAAGGTAGCGGCCGGTAAGCTTTCTGATGCTCAGGAACTCGCCAAAAAGCTTGAGAGTCTTAAGATAGTCGTCTATATGAAGAAGGGCGAAGGTGATAAAGCTTTCGGTTCTATCAGCAGCAAGGAGATTGCAGAGGCTGCAAAATCACAGCATGACCTGGACCTTGACAAGAAAAAGATCGTCCTCGACGAGCCTATAAGAACATTTGGAATGCGGGAAGTTCCGATAAAACTTCATCCGCAGGTGACAGGAAGACTGTATATTTCGGTACAGGAGAAATAACATATGCCTGATGAAGAACAACAGATCCGAAGGGTAATGCCGCACAGTCTCGAAGCTGAGCAGTCCGTAATCGGGTCGATGATCATTGATTCTGAGGCGATAGAAGTCGCGACGGAACTGCTCACTGAGGAAGATTTTTATTCCAGGCAGTACGGCGCGATCTTTGCGAGCATAGTAGAATTAAACAGCAAAAATGTTGATATAGATGTCGTGACCCTTCAGGCGAAACTGCAGGAGAAGAACCTGCCGCCTGAGTATTACAGTGCGGAATATCTTACAGCACTTGTAAATGTAGTGCCTACGGCTGCGAACATAAGATCATATGCTGATATAGTTGCCAACAAGGCTGTACTCAGAAGAATGATACGTGCCGGGGAAGATATTGCCGGAAGCTGTTACGCTGAGAAAGATGATCTTGATGTTATTCTTGATAATGCGGAAAAAAAGGTATTCGACATTTCCCAGAGAAGAACATCCGGAGAATTCACGCCTATAAGCACTATAGTTTTGACAGCTATGGATAAGATAGAGGAAGCTTCCCGCAATAAAAGCCTCGTCACCGGGATCGCCACAGGTTTTGACGATCTTGACAGCAGGACTGCGGGTCTTCAGCCGGCAGATCTTATACTGATAGCTGCAAGACCATCAATGGGCAAAACTGCTTTTGCACTCAATATTGCAGAGTATGCAGCTTTTCATGATCATAGATGCGTTGCGATCTTCTCACTTGAAATGAGCAAAGAACAGCTTGTCAACAGGCTTTTTGCAATGGAATCACATGTGGATGCACAGAAGATGCGCACAGGTGATCTCAACGAGGCGGAGTGGCAGGAGCTCATCAACAAGGCCGGGGATATTGCAGAGAGCAAACTTATAATCGACGACACCCCTGGAATAACAGTGCCGGAACTTAGGACAAAGTGCCGCAAGTACAAGAGCCAGAACGGTCTTGAAATGGTGTTTATCGATTACCTGCAGCTCATGAACAGTGCAAAGTCAGGCGGAGCTGATTCGAGGCAGCAGGAGATATCTGAGATATCAAGATCACTCAAATCACTGGCTCGTGAGATAGGAGTGCCTATAGTTGCGCTCTCACAGCTTTCACGTGCAGTGGAATCAAGACCCAACAGGAGACCTATGCTTTCAGACCTCCGTGATTCCGGTGCCATAGAGCAGGATGCCGATGTCGTCATGTTCATTTACCGCGATGACTACTACAACCCTGATACAGAGAAGAAGGGCATTGCCGAGATCAACGTCGCAAAGCAAAGAAACGGTCCTATTGGTACAATAGAACTTTCATGGCAGGCTCAATACACGAAATTTGCAAATCTTGCAGGTGCGCAGAACCGCACTCCGCAGGACTGATAAATGAAAACTGAACGGAGAACAGATCTGTTTATGGAGAATAATACCGAAGCGCAGCCGCAGCTCTCGCGCAGAGAAGATACGATAGAGGCAGAAGAGAAGAGAGATGAGGAGATCCGCACTAAGCGTGTCAATGAGGCGGCAGTTTATAAGCGCGTTCTCAAAGTGCTTACGTCCAAAGAACGCCATCAGATGGTATGGCTGTTCTTTATGATGCTCATTGGAGCCGCGCTTGAGACGATAGGGACATCTCTCATTCTTCCTCTCATAGAGACGGCGATGGATCCTGATTCGGTGCTTAAGAGCAGTAAAATGAGCGCGGTATACAATTTCTTTCATCTTCAGTCGGTGACAGAGTTTCTGGAGCTGATGGTACTGGCACTCATAATTGTCTACATCGTCAAGAACCTGTACCTGTATCTTATGTATTATGTGCAGAACAAATTCGTATATCAGGGAATGTATCAGGCATCCCGCACTGTATTCAAGGACTTCGTCGGGCGCGACTACGAGTTTTTCCTTGATTCTAGCACGCCGCTCACGATAAGACACGTAGCGAGCGACGTCAATGGCGTATATAATCTCGTCAAAACATATCTTCAGCTTTTCACTGATCTCATAATTTTTGTGGCACTCGTTATTCTCTCACTTGTCCTCAGCCCTACGATGACAGTGATCATGATAGGGGTCATTCTTCTTATACTTCTCATCAATAAACTTGTGATAAGTCCGCTCTCAAGACGATATGGTCATGAGGCCAATATCAATAATGCACTTGTCACAAAGTGGCTCATGCAGGCGATAAACGGAATTAAGGAAACAAAGGTCCTTAACCGCGAGAAATATTTTGTCGATCAATATGACAAGAGCGGTCAGAAGCTTGCCGATATTCAGACTCAGAACAATTCAATAGCAAACCTCCCGAGGCTTTCAATAGAGACTGTCACTATGATAGGTGTCCTGATGATGGTCGGCATTTTCCTCGGAGACAGCGACAACGCAGCATCTATGATAGCAAGAATAGCGATCCTTGCCATGGTTGCCATAAGAATAATGCCAAGCGCCAACAGAATTGCACAGGCGCTCAACAATGTAGCTTATTATGAGCCAAGTCTCTCCGCAGTTGAGGATATCATTGTTTCATCAAGGTCATCTGATGTTGACAACAGATATGAAAGTAATGAAGAAATTCATCCGATAAAATTTGAGAAAGAGGTAGAGCTTGATGATATCTCATACAGATATCCGAACACGGATGTGGATATTCTCAAAGACACGTCGCTGACTATCCCAATTGGTAAATCAATCGGACTCCTGGGACCTTCAGGCGCCGGAAAATCGACAACTGTCGATATCCTGCTGGGGCTCCTGAGACCACAGTACGGCAGGATAGTAGTGGACGGCAAAACTGATATCGCCGACAATCTCGAGGGGTGGTACGCAAATATTGGTTATGTTCCTCAGATGATGTTCATGCTCGATGACACGATAAGGAACAATATCGCTTACGGGATAGATGAGAGCATGATCAATGACGACAGAGTCTGGCACGTGCTTGAAGAAGCGCAGCTTGATGAGTATGTGCGTTCACTTCCCGATGGCCTTGATACAGGCATAGGAGAACGCGGAGTCAGAATATCGGGCGGACAGAGGCAGCGTATAGGTATCGCCAGGGCTCTTTATAATGATCCCCAGATAATGATATTTGATGAGGCAACAAGCGCACTCGACAACGATACTGAGAAGGCAATAATGGATGCCATAGAAAAACTCCACGGACGCAAGACACTTGTCATTGTCGCTCACAGGCTGACTACTCTCGAAAGCTGTGATGAGATATACAGAGTCGAGAATAAGAAATTCAATTATGTGACAAGAGAGCAGTTTGAAGAGCTTAAGAATCGCGGGGATCAGAGCGAAAAATAAGGCACCGGAATAAGAAAAATATCGATTTCAGAATGGGAATTACAAACACAATGAAGGCAGCATATACAGACCACATGGCAAATATTACAGGATCAGAGAAACGTGAACGAATGGTGTTCAGGATTCTCATTTCTATCATATTTATAACAGCTTTTATATATAATTTCGCGACCCAGATGATGACAGATGATTTTACGTATGGAGCTGAAGTAAGGACAGCATCATCTTTTTATGACCTGCTAATACAGGAGTTTAACCAATACATGTCATGGAACGGACGGTCTGTAGCGCATCTCCTGCTTAGGATCTTTTTAAGCCTTCCGTCGATTGTATTCAAGATATGCAACAGCATTGCCTTCACATGGCTCTCGATCCTTATTTACCTGAATATTTCAAAGAGACACAGGTATGACTGGAAGATCCTTCTTGCTGCTGCTTTATTCCTGTGGTTTGCTGCCGTGGATTTTTCGCAGACTGTCCTGTGGGAAACGGGAGCTGCAAATTATCTCTGGACGACAACAATCATATTGTCATTTATGACTTTTATGAGATTCATGGTGCGAAAACATCGCGGAAGCGACCCTCTGTCAGGAGATATCAGCAATAATAATGAACACAGGTTATCACCAGTTGCAGGTGCTTTTCGTATTGTACTGATCTTTTTATTCGGAGTCATAGCAGGCTGGTGCAGTGAGAACACATCGGGCGGTTGCCTTTTGTTCGTATTGTTCCTTATATGGACATGTTTTGAAAAAGACAAGATCACGGGAAAGCGCGGCAGGGCGCCGGCCTGGCTTTACGCAGGAGCAGCGGGGTGCTTCACAGGGCTCATGTTCATGGTAAATGCCCCCGGAAATGTTCTCAGGTCTGCATATCGCTCTGAGGAACACAGCGGGCTCTACGGGATGTTCTCAAGATTTCAGAAGGTTACACTTATTGTTGAAGATAAGTTCCTGATACTGTTCATAATTCTTATCATTACGATTGTTACGACCTTACTTTTTGAAAGAAGAAAATCAAAGGCTGAGAGAATGCAGTTACTCAGAGCACGCATTGTATTTGCGGCGCTTTCCGTTGTGACGGCGTATGCTCTGATCCTTACAGCTCTGACTGAATCGAGGGCGTACTTCGGCGCAGGCGTTTTTCTTATAATCGCGTGCCTTGAAGGAATAGTCACTGACATTGATGAGGAAAAAACACTGGAGACTGCGACAGGCGTCCATGATACTGCAGGTATAGGAGTGAGACTCATAAGCTATTCAGTGCTTGCAGCGGCATCGCTGTATTTCGTGTTCATGTATATGGACAACGGTGCTAATATGATGAGACTGTACCGCGGGTCACAGGAAAGAGAGAATTACATACTCGAACAAAAAACTGCCGGAAATAATGAAATAACAGTAGGACAATTGCACCGGGACTTTGATACGGAGTATTCAAACGCATACGATTCCGATCTTAAAGAGGATCCGGGATATTGGACGAACGTAGGAGCTGAGAAGTACTACGGAGTGAGCAGTATAACTGCAGTGCCATATGATGACTGGGCTGTGATGGTCGGTCTTGAGACAGAAGAAGAGGCAGAGCAGAACAGACAGGTATATGCCGAAGAGGATGAGCAAAGCAAGCTGACAGGAGATTAACAGTAAAGACCCATCGAACATCATCATACAAAGAAGGCATATCCTGAAAAAACAGGCTATGCCTTCTTTTAATGTTCGTAATTGAGTATCTTTACAAAGACTTATTATGCCTCTGAGATAGCTCCTACTGGACACTGTGCTTCACATGCGCCACAGTCAATGCATGTGTCTGCATTGATTTCATAATGAGAGTCACCCTGAGCGATAGCGCTTACAGGGCACTGAGATGCGCAGCTTCCGCAGCTGATGCAAGCATCACTTATTTTGCGTGCCATAATAGTTTTCCTCCTTGATTGATTTTGATTAGCTATTATTACATGGATCCCGGCTGACATTCAGCCGGGATTCAGTGTAAACGTGAGTATATCAGTTATTGTAGAGATCTACAAGCTTCTCGAGGTATGCATAACGAGCTTCCGCATGTTTTGCAGCTTCGTCGAAGAGACGTTTTGCCTTCTCTGGATTCTTGAGCTGAAGGCTTGTGTAACGAGCTTCTCTTGCAAGGAAGTCTGTGTAAGGAGCTGTTGCAGGCTTGCTGTCGAGAGAGAACTTCTTGTCAGCTGAAGGATTGAAGCGGAACAGATTCCAATATCCTGTATCAACTGCTGCCTTCTCTTCTTCCATTACCTTGCTCATGCCACCTTTGACTTTGATGTGGTGGTTGATGCAGGGTGCATAACCGATGATGAGTGACGGCCCCGGATACGCTTCTGCTTCGGCGATGGCCTTGACTGCCTGAGCCGGATCAGCACCGATTGCGATCTGAGCTACATATACATAACCATAGCTCATAGCGATTCCAGCGAGATCCTTCTGAGGTGTTTCTTTGCCGCCTGCAGCGAACTGAGCTACAGCGCCTTCAGGAGTTGCCTTTGATGACTGCCCGCCTGTATTTGAATAAACTTCTGTGTTGAATACCATTACGTTGATATCTTTCTTCGAAGCCAGAACGTGATCGAGACCGCCGAATCCGATATCAAATGCCCAGCCATCACCACCGAAGATCCACTGTGACTTCTTAGCGAGGAAGTCCTTGTTGGCCTTGAGCTGAGCAGCTTCAGCGGAATTGTCACCTTCTATGGAAGCAAGGAGCTTCTTTGAAGCATCGCCGTTCATAGCGCCGTTTCCGAATGTGTCGAGGTATTCCTGAGCTGATGCGTTGCCGCCCTCAGCGAGGACTTTTGCCTTGTTGGCCATACGATCACGGATTGCATTCTGTGCAAGGAGCATACCAAAACCAAACTCAGCAGCATCTTCGAACAGTGAATTAGACCATGCAGGTCCTTTTCCTTCGCTGTTTACGGTGTAAGGAGTTGAAGGTGAGCTGTTGCCCCATATAGATGAGCAGCCTGTTGCGTTTGCAATGTACATCCTGTCACCGAAGAGCTGTGTGATAAGTTTTGCATAAGGTGTCTCGCCGCATCCTGCGCAAGCGCCGGAGAACTCAAGCAGAGGCTTCTTAAGCTGTGAGCCGATAGGTGATGTGACCTTGAACTTGTCGATCATGTCCTGCTTCTCAGAAACATTCTCTACAGCGTAGTCGAAATACTTCTGCTCACCCTGATTAGCTTCGAAATCGCAGAGCGTAAGCGCGCCGACAGGGCAGACATTTGCGCAGCTGCCGCAGCCTGTGCAGTCAAGAGCTGCTACAGAAATAGCATATTTGTAAGGAGCGTACTGTTTCTGATCCTTCATTGCCATTCCTTCAGGAGCCTTGGAAGCTTCTTCTTCATTCATAAGGAACGGACGGATAGCAGCGTGAGGGCAGACCATCGAGCACTTTGTGCAGCCTACGCACTTGGCTGAATCCCATACAGGAACAGATACTGCGATACCACGTTTCTCATATGCAGCTGAACCTGAAGGCGTGGAACCATCAACATAAGGAAGAACATCAGATACCTTGAGGGTATTGCCTTCCTGTGAGTTGACCTTGGCCTGAATATTATTTACAAAATCAACGACATCTCCGCGGCCGCTTTCTGCGTGACCGACTTTGAGTCCTTCATCTGCGCATGTTCCCCATGATTCCGGAATATCAACTTTGACGAGGCTCTTGTCTGCAGCACCGGCATCAATAGCGGCACAGTTCTTGTCTACGACATCCTGACCCTTTGAGCCATATGTCTTTGCAGCTGCCTTCTTCATCAGATCGACAGCGGTATCAGAGTCGATGATCTTAGCCAGCTTGAAGAATGCTGACTGAAGGATGGTGTTGATACGTGTGGGACCCATACCTGTTTCGATACCGAGCTTAACGCCGTCGATGATGTAGAAGTTGATCTTGTGGTCGTGGATGTACTTCTTGACCTGTCCAGGAAGTTCTTTGTCGAGTTCATCGACTGTCCATGGGCAGTTGAGAAGGAATGTGCCACCGTCTACAACTTCCTGGACCATGTTGAAGTTGTGGATGTATGAAGCTTTGTGGCAGGCAACAAAGTTCGCCTGATGGATAAGATAGGTGGACTTTATCGGTTTCTTGCCGAAACGAAGATGCGACATTGTGACGCCGCCGGACTTCTTTGAATCATAATCGAAGTATGCCTGAGCGTACATATCAGTGTTGTCGCCGATGATCTTGATGGAGTTCTTGTTAGCACCGACTGTACCGTCAGCGCCGAGGCCCCAGAACTTGCAGCAGATCGTTCCTTCAGGAGTAGTGACTATCTCCTTGCCGGGCTTAAGAGAAAGATTTGTCACATCATCGGTAATACCGATTGTGAATCTCTTCTTATCAGCGTTGTCGAAAACAGCGATGATCTGTGCGGGTGTTGTATCCTTTGAACCTAAGCCGTAACGGCCTGAGAAGATCTCAACATCTTTGAACTGGCTGTCTCTGAGAGCTGCGATGACATCAAGAGCGAGAGGCTCGCCGAGTGATCCGGGTTCCTTTGTTCTGTCGAGAACAGAGATCTTTTTGACAGTAGCAGGAATGGCCTTGATGAGAGCGTCTGCGCAGAATGGTCTGTAGAGGCGGACCTTTACGAGGCCGACCTTGCGTCCCTGAGCCATGAGATAATCGATTGTCTCTTCAATGGTGTCATTGACTGAGCCCATTGCGATAATGATCTCTTCTGCATCAGGTGCACCGTAGTAGTTGAAGAGCTTATAGTCTGTGCCAAGTTTTGCATTGACATTGTCCATAGCCTTCTGGACAGTTTCAGGCATTGCATCATAAGTTCCGTTGCAGGCTTCGCGTGTCTGGAAGAAGATATCAGGGTTCTGTGCTGAACCCATCTGACGGGGATGATTGGGATTCAGGGCACCGTCACGGAACTCCTGGATCTTATCCATATCGATCATTTCTTTCAGATCTTCATAATCCCACATCTGGATCTTCTGAATTTCGTGAGATGTGCGGAAACCATCGAAGAAGTTGATGAAAGGAAGTCTGCCGTCGATTGAAGCTATGTAAGCTACAGGTGTCAGATCCATTACTTCCTGAACGGAAGATTCGCAGAGCATTGCAGCACCGGTCTGGCGGCATGCATATACGTCTGAATGATCACCGAAAATGT
>JAQWCI010000065.1 GCA_028706005.1 Lachnospiraceae bacterium | reverse complement strand
AGGTCCTGACTCTCATGCAGATGCTGAAGTGTTATCTCGAGTATCAGGAAGAGGTCGTCACAAGAAGGACCAGGTATGACCTCAACAAAGCAAGAGAAAGAGATCATATACTGCAGGGATTACTGATTGCCCTCGACAATATTGATGAGGTAGTCAACATTATAAGGCACAGCCCGAACGTGCAGGAAGCCAAGAATTCCCTGATGACACGTTTCGGTCTTTCCGATGTTCAGGCCCAGGCAATAGTCGATATGAGACTCAGAGCTCTGACCGGACTCGAGAGAGAAAAGATCGTCGCAGAGCACGAGGAACTCCTGAGGACAATCGAGAAGCTCACGGCAATACTCGGCGATAAAAAGCTCCTTCTCCAGGTGATCCGCAATGAGATGGGCGCTATTGCCGACAAATACGGTGATGACCGCAGGACCAAGATCGATATGGTCTCCGAGTCAGAGATCGAGAATGAGGATCTTATCCCGACAGAGAACGTCGTGGTTACACGTTCCGTGCTCGGTTACATAAAGAGAATGTCTATCGATAATTTCCAGGTGCAGCACCGCGGTGGCCGCGGCATCAAGGGAATGACGACAATAGACAGCGATATGACGACTGATCTTCTTATGTGTTCGAGCAAGAGCTATCTCATGTTCTTTACGAATATGGGAAGAGCTTACAGGATGAAGACATGGCAGATACCGGAAGCCAGCAGGACGGCAAGAGGAACAGCAGCTATCAATCTTCTGCACCTGAATCCGGGAGAAACGATATCAGCTATCATCCCGCTTATCGATGCTGAGGAGGAAGACAAGAACCTTTTCTTCGTCACAAAGAACGGAACGATCAAGAAGACTCCGCTCACTGGATTCCGCAATATCAACAAGAACGGAATCATCGCGATCGATCTTCGCGACGATGATGAGCTTATTGAAGTCAAGCTTACTGATAAGGACAGCAAGATATATATTGTCACTAAAGACGGAATGAGCATTTGTTTTGACGAGACAGATTTAAGAGCGACAGGCCGCTCTTCGATGGGCGTGAGAGGAATCGCGCTCCGCGGGGGTGACAGTGTGGTAGGCATGCAGCTTGACACGCAGGGAGAATCGCTCCTGGTTGTTTCTGAGAACGGTATGGGAAAGAGGTCCGCACTCAGCGAGTTCAGACATCAAAAGCGAGGCGGTTTCGGAACCAAGTGCTACAGAGTAACAGAAAAGACAGGATGCCTTATGGGCGTCAAAGCAGTCACCGATGAAGATGAAATTATGATGATAACGACCGGAGGGGTTCTCATTCAGATACCTATGGATGAGCTGCATGACCTCGGCAGGATTACATCCGGCGTCAAACTTATAAGGCTTGATGACGGGACGAAGGTCGCTCAGATAGCAAAGGTAAGGACCGGCCCTATTCCGGGAACTGAAGAAGACGGCGGCAATGATAATGTTGAGGGGACAGATGAATCCGGAGACGGGGAGCCGGAGGAATAAATAGATGTCGCGGATTCTGCGACACCTGGGGAGATAGAACTTTATGGACATATTAGATTTACTACGGAGTCTTGCGATAATCATAATTTTCGCAAAGTTCTTCGGCTTGCTGGCGCGCAAGTGCAAGGCACCGCAGGTAGCAGGCGAGATCATAGCGGGTCTTATGATAGGACCGAGCCTCCTGAATCTTGTTCAGGACAGCGATGTTATTTCAGCACTGGCAGAGATCGGCGTAATAATACTGATGTTCAACGCAGGTCTGGGAACAGACCTGCGGCAGTTGATGAAGACGGGCGTAAAAGCCACGATCATCGCAACTGTGGGTGTTTTCGTACCGCTGATACTGGGAACAGTTCTTTACATGTGTTTCTACGGCTTCGCGGCTGTGGGCTCTCAGGAGTTTTATAAGGCGCTTTTCATCGGGACCATAATGACCGCGACCTCAGTCAGTATTACTGTTCAGGCGCTGAGGGAGCTCGGCAAGCTCAAAGGGCTCATCGGTACGACGATAGTGAGCGCCGCAATAATTGATGATGTTATCGGTATTCTTGTTCTGACTTTTGTAATAGGACTCAGCAGCAATCCGTCATCTTCGACTTCCAGCGATGAGGGAATTGTCACAGAGGCAATCTCTTCTACCGGGGTCAGCGACATATTGGGCGTCGCAATGTCGGTAGTGCTGTTCTTCATCTTTGCTGTCGGCGTCGGGATTATTACATACAAGATCTTTGAGAAAGTCGATCAGAGATACCGCCACACAAGAAGAATACCGATCGCCGGGCTGGCTCTTTGTTTTGCCATGTCATATATCGCTGAGCGCGTATTCGGCGTAGCTGACATAACAGGCGCTTACGTTGCAGGCGTAATACTCTGCTCGATAGATGACTCGGATTACATCGCACGAAAGATGGATATCAATTCGTACATGTTGTTCGGACCTATCTTCTTCTGCTCTATCGGATTGCAGACGAACATCAAGGAAATGAACCTGGGTATTCTGTGGTTCTCGATAGCATTTGTGCTGATAGCACTGCTCGGCAAGATCATAGGCTGTGGTCTGAGCGCAAAACTTCTGGGATTTACAGGGGAGGACAGCATCAAGATCGGAATCGGGATGATGACCAGAGGCGAGGTCGCACTGATTGTTGCGCAGAAGGGGCTGCAGGTAGGTATGCTCAGTCCTGAATATTTCACATCAGTTATTCTGCTGATCATAGTGAGCTCAATACTCACGCCGATAGCACTTAAATTATTGTATGAAAGACACGGCGAGGCCGATTACACCGACTTTAAGCATCCGGTGAAACCGGACGTGCTGTTGCAGGCGAAAGCTGCAGGAAAGTAAATCTGTCTATGAATTATGTAGTCCTTGATCTTGAGTGGAATCAGGGGGATGCGTCAAAAGAGGCGCAGAACCCTGAAATGCCATTCGAAGTTATAGAGATAGGTGCAGTGAAGCTCGACGCTGATATGAAGAATTGCGGAGAGTACTCCAGGAGAATCAAGCCGACCTGTTATAATACAATGCACTTTATTACGGCAAAACTTCTCCATATTCACAGAGCGGATCTGGAAAACGAAAGGTGTTTTCCGGAGGTCTTTGAGGATTTCAGAAAATGGTGCGGAGATGATTTTCTGTTCTGTACCTGGGGACCTCAGGACCTGACAGAGCTGCAGCGAAATATGCATTATCACGGAGTGAAGCCATTTTCGGATGGGCCTCTTCCATTCCTGGATGTTCAGAAGCTCTTCTCTCTGGCTTTCCAGAGCGGCAAGGACAGGAGTTCGCTCGAGTCTGCAGTTGACATGATGGCGATCACGAAGGATATTCCGTTTCACAGGGCGAGGGATGACGCTTATTACACGGGTGAGATCCTGGCACTTATTCCTGATAAATTCTTAAGTCATATATCATATGATTGCTTCTCTATCCCCAAAGATAAAAAACACGAAGTTCATGTAGAGTTCAATGTTTACGTCAAATTTATATCACGTGGATTTTCTGACAAGAATAAAGCGCTGGATGATCCGGAGGTGATATCGACAGTCTGCTGCATCTGCGGAAAACCGCTGAGGCGCAAGGCTGTGTCATGGTTCTCGCCGAACGGAAAGAATTATTACAGCGTCTCGATATGCCCGGAACACGGCAATATGAAAGCCAAGGTCAGACTGAAGAAATCAGATAACGGTCTGACATATGTGGTCAAGACTGAGAAATTTATTTCCGAAAAAGATGTAAAAGATCTGAGGGAAAGAGCTGATAAAGCGGCAAGGAATGTAAAGAGGGCTGAGCAATATCAGAACCGTGGTAAGTGAGGGTGGATCAGCTGTTGTTGCCCGAATGTGTCCCGTCATCCATGGAATCCATGCTGTGGAAGCGGCGGAAACCACCGATGCTGTCGGCCTGTTCGTTTCTCTTCCAGCGTTTCTTGCGGATCCTCTGAGGTTTCGTGTAATAGTCAATATATGAAATGATCATGATTACGCCGGAAAAACAGACAAAGAATATGGAAATGAATATCAGCAGCGAGCGGATGTCTATAAATACAGTGCCTGTATTGTTAGTATTGATGAATCTGTGGTAGAAAGCGCGGATCTTGTTCTTCACAACTTTGAGGAACAGGGTCTTTTTATTATCTTCTTCTGTTACTGTAGCGGAATCTTCGGAAGAAACAGGCACACCGTTCTTTGTGAGCTTAAGATCAGCCGTACCAACGATGGTGTTCCCATAACTGTATGTCACAGTTCCGTTTCCGGAGTTGTCACTTGCGTATTCTATATTGCTGGTCAGGTCTGATATAGAATAACCGGTCGGAACTATAACAGTACCGGTCTCTGCCAGCGAGAAAGTTTCAGTATTGTTGCCGAACGGCGATTTTCCGTTTGAGAGAAAGGGTTTGTCATAGAAGTTCACAGATGAATCATTGTCCGATACATCTGTGCAGGAAAAATTATTGAATCCATAATCGAACAGACTGACAGTATCAGTGAACTGATAGGGTGACTCTTCCTTTAGTACTGCACAGATAAGTGTCATACCGTTTCTTTCAGCTGCTGTAACAAGAGTTTCTCTGGCAAGGCTTGTGTAACCTGTCTTGCCGCCAAGAACACCGTCACATGGTGTTTCACCTGTTATAAGCTGGTGTTTGTTGGTGAGATAGAAATCGTCCGGCTGCGTGGCTGTAGCAGTGAAGTGATACGAAGGAGTATTGCCTATCCGGGCAAGAGTGTCGTTTTCAAAATAGGCTTTTGCAATGAGACACAGGTCGTGTGCTGTCGTGTAGTGGTTGTCGTCATGAAGACCGTTCGTTGTCACAAAATGAGTGTTTGTGCAGCCAAGTTCGGCAGCCCTTTCATTCATCAGGTCCACAAAAGCGTCTATGCTGCCGCTGACTTTCTCCGCCACAGCGTTGGCGACTTCATTGGCAGATCCGACCATTATTCCATACAAAGCCTGCTCGACAGTGATTGTTTCGCCGACATCCATTCCAATATTGGAAGCGCCCTCGCCGACCGGCGCCAGCGCGGCCTCAGACATGGTGACAGTATCTGTGAGATCGAGCTTTTCTGCTGCGATAAGGCAGGTCATGAGCTTGGTGGTACTCGCCGGATAAAGAGCCTCATCCATATTTTTGTTATAAAGAATGATTCCTGTCTCGGCATTCATAAGGCAGGCACCTTCAGCGCCAATCGCCGGACCCTGCGGCCACATCGAGTCTTCGTTGCTCTGTATTGATTCTGATTTGCGCTCCTCGGCCTCAGCATTGTAGTCTTCTGTTCCATCGGCAGAAAGAATAGGCTCGCCTTCAGCGACTACTGAACTCTTCGCGGCGGAAGCACTCTCTTCTACATCAGCCATTACAGGGTGCATTGAAGAACTGAGCGCCCAAAACACGGAAAAAAGAACAGCAAACAAAAACGTCGGCTTCACTTTTCTGTACGAAGGCTGACGTTTCTGTCTGATAGTATCTGCTGTTGTAAATAATCTTCCAGAAATCATTCGATCGCTTTTTGTATCTTCTCAATAAGTGTATTCTTGGAAACACTTCCGATCGAGGTGCCGACGATTTCACCATTCTTGAAAATGATGAATGTAGGGATCGACATTACTCCGTACTTGCCGGCAAGATCAGGATTATCATCCACATTGACCTGGCCTACCTTGAGTTTGCCTGTATATTCAGTTGCAAGCTGTTCCACAATAGGTGCCATCATCTTACAGGGACCACACCAGTCTGCAAAGAAATCTACAAGAACCGGAATATCACTCTTTAAAACCTCTTCATCAAAATCAGATGAACTGAGACGCATTTTTAAATCCTCCTTAATTATACAGTTCCGGGAAGTGACCGACTGGCGGAACAATTCCTGCGGATCTCTCTCATTATATCATGTCATTGTCAGGAGTGCATCCCGGTAATTATTAAATTAGTGTAACCTGAGCGCCGCTACGCCCTATTACATATTTACATATCGCATTGCCCTTGCCGGAGAAACGCTTCTCGTATTCGGTCATTACATTTCCCGCATTCATCGCGGGATCGTTATGAAGGTCATAAGTGATCTGCAGTATCCGATAGCCGCCGGGAACAATTTCGTCCACGGCAAAATCAAACAGTTCGCGGTTATCTGTTTTGAATTCTATATGGCCGTCTGCGCCAAGAAAGTTTGAATAGAGCCTCAGGAATTCCTTACAGGGGAGACGGCGTGTCTGCTGCGATTTCTTGGGCCAGGGGTCGGAAAAGTTGAGATAAATGAGATCGACCTCGTCTTTCGCAAAAACATCCTCAAGGAGTTCGGCCTCATATCGGAGGTAAACGAGGTTCGTAAGCTGTGCCTCTTCCTGCTTCTGGACCGCACGGAGCAGAACGCTCGAATACTTCTCTATGCCGATGAAGTTGACATCAGGATTCTCCTGCGCCATCTGGACGATAAAACAACCCTTGCCGGTGCCGATTTCTATCCTCAGTGGATGATCATTTCTGAAATATTCTCTCCAGTGGCCCTTCCACTCCTCGGGCGTGTCAATGACATAACTGCTCTCCTTAAGATGCTCCCGCGCGCCGGGAATGTTGCGTAAACGCATACTTTAAACCTCGACTTTCAATATTTTGCTGCAAACATTATACTATGATATTAAGGTTTACAGTTGAACTGTAATGATACGTCAAGGAGAAAATACTGCATTGAAAATTACTAAACAGTTTCCTCTCATAATAGGATTTACTCTGATATTCGCGACAGGCACTGTAGGATGCGGCAAAACAAGTGTTTCCGGGACTGAAGCGGTGGTCTCATGGGTCCAGGTGGATGGAGAAACGGCGGAGATTCCTGAATTTTCTGCCTCTGACGGCGGCGAGATCACATCAGAGATGGAGCGGCTGAACAAAGAGACAAAGGTCATAAAAGATTTTTACGAAGAAACAAAATCTAATGGGACAAAAGCTGCCATAAGAACAAGAGTTACAGATAACGGCAGGTTCATCACAACTGACACTGTCTATTCGAGACCTGCACTTGAGACAGATGATGGTTTCAATGCGGCGGGAAACAATGAGAATATAATGACGCTCGTTTATGATTACAGAAATGACAGGGCAGTCATGTGCAAAGATGCGCTGGAGATACTTGGGATAGCCGGCGATCAACTGAGCATAGATGTAAACAGTGCTTATGTGAATGCAGGGTTTCCTGGAACGATCACTTATACTGATATGCAGGGTTTTGTGCCGGCAATCTCAGAAAACGACGGTACATCAGACGGAAGCAGTGATAAAAAGGAAATAGATACGGATGTTTCGATCGAAGCCATATATATGAAGTTGCGGATCAAAGAGGAGGATACTGAAATGGAACAGTTCTTCCGATATGATCCGTCTGACATGACGATTGAGAAGATCGATCCGGAGACGGAGTTCGAGGCGTAAAATGTTCAGAGTTATATGCATGATCCTGGGATATTTGTGCGGAAGCATCCTCACGGCAGACATAGTTCAATCAGCCCAGATATGGTCAGGATCACTGCAAACACAGTCGCGGCGTAGGCGAAGCGCCAGCCGGGCGTGCCGAGTGCGTAGTAATATGTTTCGAGGATAGAACCACTGACAGGCCATATGATAAAGAAATAATTGCACTTGAATATTACGTCAAAGAGCGCAATAAACGGTGTGATCACGGCGATATACAGGATCGGCATCCAGATGTGGCGGAGCCCTGGCGTAAAGCGGCGGTCAATGAGGAGCATGATGGGGAAAGTGATTGCCAGCATGTGCCAGACAAAACTGTGGATGCTCATAAAATTCATGAGCGGGTAGAAATACCAGTCGGGAGTTATGAGCGCCGAGAGTGCGCCTGGCATGAGTGCGACAAAATCGACCTCACTGAGGAAGGCACTGAATTTGTTTTGACGTGGAAGAAAAGCGATGATCAGGTCTGTGTAGATGGCAAAACTGCAGAAGTGCAGCGGCAGGTAACCGACCGACATGTGACCGAGTGCGGCAAGAGTTGATATTTTGACGATTTCCATGGCTGCAAGCATAATGGCGATAACTTTGAGGATCAGAGCGCGACGTCCTTCATCAGACCTTGAGAAGAAATAGCACAATAAGACAATAACGGCGGCAATCAGCGCCAGCACGCAGAAGTGTTCAATTGAGAAAAGGCCAAAACCCGTCCCATCCGGGATTTCGTCTTCCACACAAAAGAAATAATCAAACATTATTACGTTCACCTGATTCAGATATTTTTTGTATCTGGCATCATTATATAGCAATTGTTGGCAAAAATGTTCCGGCCACGCAGGCTGAGTCAGGACGGACAAAGCTATCCACGGGCGACGACGGAAGCGTTTTCTGATTGACGACAACGCAGTATCGTGCTAAAGTCTATAACAAGTTTAACTATTTTTGGTGTTTGTAAGTTGCTCAATTTGTTACATTATTGAATGAAGCAGCGCCGGGTAGCGATACTCGGCGTTTTTTGGTTACGAATGACACATTATTATACTGATCAGGAGAGCACACCTTGGGAAAATATGTAGTTAAGAGATTGATACTGTCGGTAGTCACCCTGTTTCTTGTCTGTTTCATCACATTCTTTGCGATGAATGCAATCCCGGGCGGCCCGTTTAATTCTGAGAAGGCCAAGTCCAAAGCAATAGTTGCCGTTCTTAATGAAAGGTACGGCCTGGACAAGCCTGTCGGAGTGCAGTTCATCAATTATATGAAGGATGTTCTTCATGGCGATTTCGGAGTATCACTCAAGACCGGCCGTGATATTGCAGAAACTATCAAAATTCGTTTTGCCGTATCGGCACAACTTGGTATCTTCGCTATTCTTCTGGCACTTGCTGTGGGAATTGTACTTGGAGCCGTGGCGGCTCTTAACCGGAACAAGTGGCCCGATCATATAATAATCTTCTTTGTCACGTTATTTACGGCCATGCCGAGTTTTGTCATGGCCTCGTTCCTTTTGTTGATATTCTGTATTCAATTGCAGATCATTCCTGTGTGGAGCACGACCAGTCGAAATTATCTCCTGCCGGTCATCGCACTGTCTCTGTCGCCAATGGCGTACATTACGAGGCTTACAAAGACATCAATGCTCGATGTCCTCGGCCAGGATTATATCCGGACAGCCAAGGCCAAAGGCGTGAGTCCCAAAAAGATCCTCTTCGTTCATGCACTTCGCAATTCTATGATCCCTGTCATAACATACGTAGGTCCGCTGACGGCTTCCATACTTACCGGATCCCTTGTAGTTGAGAACATTTTCACTATAGGCGGTCTTGGATCTCAGTTCGTGGAATCAATTACAAACCGTGACTATACAATGATAATGGGCGTTACGATCTTCCTTGCCTTCATAATGATAACAATGAATTTCCTGAGCGACCTTTTGTATAAGGTGGTAGATCCACGAATCAAGCTGGAATGACCGGACATGAAATCAGTGTAATCGCTGAGTGCCGGATCATCTAAGCCGGAACTGGGCAGCTTTGAATCACGGCAAAACAAATGCAGCATGGAGAAAAAATAAAACGATGGCAGAAAATTATGATATTCCGGTTCCGAAGAAGAGTTTCCTGAGTCTTCAGGTCGACCCGAAGATGTTTGAAAAAGCTACGGATGATGAGAAGAGACAACAGGATGTAATGGCGGAGTCCACGACATTCTTCAAAGACGGCATGAGACGTCTTATGAAAAATCCGCTCGCAGTCATGAGTATGATCATCCTGGCGGTGGTAATTCTGATCCTTATCTTTGCGCCCATAGTAGTACCTTATGACTATGATGAGATCATCACGGTTGAAGGCGTGCGTGATAAGGGTGCTGCCAATCTCGCCCCGTTTGAGTATTCAGAGAAAGAACAGTCTTATATGGAGCAATACGGTGTAAGTATTTTCCCGCATATATTTGGGACGGATGAGCTTTGCCGCGATTATTTCATACGTGTTGTTTATGGTACAAGAGTTTCTCTTATGGTCGGTGTTTTCGCCAGCATAATGGTTCTCATAATAGGAACGATCTACGGCGCAATATCAGGTTACATGGGCGGTAAGGTCGACATGGTAATGATGAGGATCGTCGATATAATTTATTCCCTGCCGGATCTGCTGATAATAATTCTGTTGTCCGTGGTATTTAAGGAAACGCTGGATTTTTCCAAGGTTCCTATAATAGGAAAACTCGGTACTAACATGGTCTCGATGTTCATAGTGTTCGGTCTTCTTTACTGGGTCAGCATGGCGAGACTTGTAAGAGGCGAGATCCTGGGAATAAAGCAGAATGAATATGTTCTGGCAGCCAAGTCAATGGGCGCTTCGAGCGCAAGAATAATAAGGAAGCACATACTTCCCAACTGTCTTTCAGTCATCATAATCATGACTGCGCAGGAAATACCTACGGCAATCTTCACAGAGTCGTACCTGTCCTTCCTGGGACTGGGCGTTGCTCTTCCGATGCCGTCACTCGGCTCTCTGGCTAACGCAGCCCGTTCGGGTATGCAGTCAACTCCGTGGAAACTTGTTTTCCCTGCTGTTGCTATCATACTTGTAGTTCTTGCATTCAACCTCATCGGTGATGCCATGAGAGATGCATTTGATCCAAAGCTTAAACAGTGATCCCGGAAAGGATAGAATTGCCATGGCAATTACTGATACAGATGTAAACAGCAAGATCCAGGAAGAAAAAGTTGAAGAGAAGGTGAGGGAAAACGAGGAGCAGGCTATTCTCCGCGTTGAGAATCTTCATACCTCATTTTTTACGGATTCAGGCGAAGTCAGGGCGGTTAACGGTGTTTCGTTCAATCTGCCAAAGGGAAAAGTCCTCGGTGTTGTCGGAGAATCGGGTTCCGGCAAGTCAGTTACCGCATATTCGATAATGCAGATCCTGGCAGACACAGGCAGGGTCGTCGAGGGAAAGATCCTTTATAAAGGTGAGAACATCCTCGATTATTCCGAGAAGAAAATGAATTCATTCCGCGGGGAGAAGTGCTCTATTATTTTCCAGGATCCCATGACTTCTCTCAATCCGACATTCACTATTGGATGGCAGCTCAGAGAGGCAATACAGCTCCACACAGATTATAAGACAAAGGAAGAAGCGAACAAAAGAGCGGTAGAGCTCCTCAAGATGGTGGGTATCACAGAGCCGGAACGTCGTATGAAACAGTATCCGTTCGAGTACTCAGGCGGCATGAGGCAGCGTGTAATGATAGCGATGGCGCTCGCATGTGAGCCGGATATTCTTATTGCTGATGAGCCGACAACGGCACTTGATGTCACGATCCAGGCGCAGATCCTCGAGCTTATGAAGGAACTTCAGAAAGAAATGGGAATGGCCATTATTCTGGTCACCCATGATCTCGGAGTTATTGCTTCGATGTGTGACGAGATCATTGTCATGTACGGTGGACGGGTATGTGAAAGAGGTACAGCGGATGATATTTTCTACCGTCCCTGCCATGAATATACAAAGGGTCTGCTCCGCTCGATTCCCGATGTTAAGAATATGAAAGAGAAGCTGGTTCCCATAGGCGGCTCTCCCATCAACATGTTATCACTTCCGAAGGGCTGCGCTTTCTGTCCGAGATGTGAGAAAGCCCTCAAGGTTTGCCTCGAAAATGCACCTGATGAGATGGAAATGCCGGATGGTCATTACGCTTCATGCTGGCTGAACGTAAAAAAAGAATATGAAGAAGAAATAAACGCCGAAAATCAGAAAACGGCTGGAAAGGAGCACGCGTGATGGCAGAGGAAATCAGGAACGACGCGCCCCTTGTGGAGGTTCGTGATCTTAAACAGTATTTCGATGTGAGGACGGGTGCATTTAAGAGCAAACCACTCAAGGCTGTAGATGGTGTTTCTTTCGATATCAACAGGGGTGAAACGCTGGGACTGGTCGGAGAATCTGGCTGTGGCAAAACAACTGTGGGCCGCGCACTTCTTCATCTTTACAAACCAACAGGAGGCACTTTCAAATTTGATGGTCAGCTTGTGACTGATAAGAATATAGGATCTATGAGAAGACAGATGCAGATGGTTTTCCAGGATCCGTATTCATCATTGAATCCCAGAATGACAGTCGAGGATATCATCGGAGAGCCGCTGGATATTCATCACCTGTATAAATCAAGATCTGAGCGCCATGATAAGATAATGGCTCTGATGCAGCT
>JAQWCI010000064.1 GCA_028706005.1 Lachnospiraceae bacterium | reverse complement strand
GGTTTGCCACGCATGGACTGTGAGCTTCGTCTGGAACTTACAGATGGAAATTACCGCTGGGTAAGACTGGTCGGAATGCCATTCAGGGACGGTCAGGGCGCTCTGGAGCGGATGGACATAGTAATAATCGATATAAACGATGAAAAAGAGAAGAACCTTATCATGGGCGGCCTTCTGAATGATCTGCCGGGTGCAATAGCTATTTTCAAAGTGTCAGACAAACTTGAATGCAAGTACTACAATGACAAATTTGCCGGTCTTTCAGAACGCACAAGAGAGGAACTTGACAAACTTGCAGCCAGCGACAGCTTTCTTGAAAGTATTGTCATACCACAGGATTTCGAGAGATTTGCCAAAGCAATCAATGTTAATTCAAAAGCCGGTAAACCGATAAATATCACATATCGCTATCTGACTAAGAATAACAATCTCAGATGGCTTCACATGACAGCCAATAAACTTAGCGATGAGGACGGCTGGCCTGTGTATTATTGCGTTTTCACGGTGCCTCCGCGTGAATCAGAGCTGTATCAGAGCATGGCGGATTACACTAACATGGGCATAGCGGTGATAGACATCAAAACACATGAAACCTATTATGTGAACAATGCCATGCGTGAAATGATGGACACAGGAGACGAAAGTTTTGAGGGCAGGAATTGTTTTGAATTCCTGATGCACAATAATGAGCCATGCAAAGATTGTCCGATAAACTGCAGGGAAAATGACGCCGCATCTGAAAATGTGAGATTTTATCCGGGACGTGGGAGATATATTCAGTCCAGAAGTGTGTTTATCGAGTGGCTGGGGCGCAAGGTGCTCATTGAATACAGTATTGACATCACCGATAAGCACAGGGAACAGGAAAAGATAAAAAGGGACTACATTGAACAGTATGCCAGAGAACAGGAGAAGAGACTGTTCCTTGAGCGCGGCAGTCTTCTGTCGCTGACGGTCAATATTTCCCGCAATCTTATAGTAGAGATCGCGGACAGGGGCGGCAAAAAGACAAAAAGAGTCAGCACAGACAGCAAACTATCTGACGATTATTACATTAATTATATTCAAACACTCAAGGACAGAATACCTGACGAAAATGAAAAAAGGCTGCTGGAACTTTGTTTTGACAGGCAGACGAATATTGATATGTTTCAGAAAGGCATAAAGGAACGAAATGCCGAATTCAGGTATCGAATGTCTGATGGCTGCCTGCATTGGCTCAGAGCCGACTCTATTATGAGAGAGGAAAAGGAGACAGGAGATATACTGTCATATGTTTATGTCCGCGATATTGACCTGCCGCGCAAACAGGAAGAAGCGGTGAAGAGCGTGACGGACGTGGACACTATTTGCGTTATCATAACAAATACAGTTACCGGAATGGCACGCATAATTCAGGAGAAGAAGGAATACCCGGCCATCAGGATCAGAAAGAATGACTTGTCAGACGGCAAAACATATGAACCGTTTTGTTTTGACGAAATGATGGAGCAGAAGGCTTTGGGGATGTTTTGCCGGAGGACAGACAAAAGGTCCTTGATTTCTTCAACGTTGAGAATCTTGTTGACAGGCTGCGCACAGAAAGCAGCGTAAGTGTAAGGTTCCAGAACACGCGAAACGACAATAATAACAGACGGGAAATGGCTCAGGCGTATTATCTTGACAGTACACAGGAGGACATTGTCATCGTCTGTAAAGACATCACGGATTATTACGAGGCTGAGCGCAGGCAGAAGAAGGAGCTTCGCAAAGCGCTAAGAGAGGCCCGGGCAGCCAATCTTGCAAAAAGCGAATTCCTTTCAAATATAAGTCATGAGATCAGGACGCCAATGAACGCAATCATTGGCATGACAGAGCTTTCGATAGATGACACAAAGGAGCCCGGAACAAAAGAAAACCTTCAGAATATAATGGACTCCAGCAATTATCTTCTGAGTATAATAAATGACATTCTTGATATGAGCCGCATAGAAAACAGCAAATTTGCTCTCAAGTATGAGTGGGTCAGCCCGGAAGACGTCATCCGGCCGTGCATTGAAATGGCCATACCGCTTATGGAGAAGAAACACATTCACTTTACGTACCCGGATATCGAGCAAGTGCGGTTCTTCCAGTATTATGTAGACCCCATGAAGTCCAAACAAATGCTGATGAATCTCCTCAACAACGCCGCAAAGTTCACCCCGGAGAACGGACATGTGGACCTTGCCATATCAAATCTCAAGCATGATGAAAACAGTGCAACTGATATGATCATGATCGAGGATGATGGCTGCGGGATGAGCGAAGGGTTTATGAAAAAGATCTTCTCACCGTTTGCTCAGGAAAAAAATATCTACTCGGACAAAACGCCGGGCACCGGCCTTGGACTTACACTTGCCAGACAGACTGCCAGGGCAATGGGAGGAGATATCACCGTAAAGAGCAAACCCGGCGCAGGATCGAAGTTTTTTGTCGTGTTTCCTTACAAGTACAGACTGAAAGAGGGCATTGATAAAAAAGTGAACATAATACGAATGACAAAAAGGTTTTGCTGAGTGGAACACGTATCCTTGTTTGCGAAGACAATCAGATGAACGCGATCATAACAAAGCGTCTCCTTGAAAAGAAAGGATGTATTGTGGATTGGGCGCGCGATGGAAGCAATGGCGTGGAATTGTTCAAAACATCAGTAACCGGATACTATGATGCAATCCTTATGGACATACGGATGCCAGTAATGGATGGCCTTACGGCCGCAAGAATGATAAGAAAATCAGGACGTCCTGACGCAGGAACAGTTCCTGTCATCGCAATGAGCGCAAATGCATTTGAGGAAGATGTAAAGAAGAGTCTTGCTGCGGGTATGAACGAGCATCTTGCAAAACCAGTGGAGCCGGAAAAGATGTATGAAATCCTGTCACGTGAGATAACAAAGAGAAAGAACAAATAACATGACGAGTAAAAAAGTCCCGGAATGCCGAATTACGCAGCATTCCGGGACTTTTAAAGAAGAGCTGATGACGGGAATCGGACCCGTGACCTCCGCACTACCAATGCGACGCACTACCGACTGTGCTACATCAGCAACTATGAATGCGCTTTAATAACTTGCAAAACGCAAAACAGATTGTATCAAAAGATGGTATGAGTGTCAAATATGGCAATTGTCCGAACTATCGGTCATAATAAGTTGAAGATTCAGGCCTACGGTGAATTGAACCATTATCATTATATGAAAAGGACAATTATCATATGAACAACATCTCAAACATATATGCATCTTACATAATAATCGGTATCAATTTTATTGTGTTCATTATTGAGACAGCCGTCGGGGGCAGCACAAGAACTGATGTGGCGCTGCGATTCGGCGCTCAGACCACAGCAAAACTGAAGGCCGGCCAGTTGTACAGGCTGGTCACGTCTATGTTTGTTCATTTCGGCGTGGCCCATCTTGCCATGAATATGTACTCATTATATGCAATCGGACCTACACTTGAACTGATACTTGGAAAGACATGGTTCCTGATTATCTACTTTGTATCAGGAATTTCGGGCAATCTCCTGACCTGGAAGGTCGAGTCAAAAACGCATAAGAATACAGTTTCAGCCGGTGCTTCAGGCGCAATCTTCGGACTCCTCGGGGTCTATCTCGTTGTCGCAATTCTTCTTAAAGATCAGTACAGTTTTCCTATCCGTGGAATCGCAATAACTCTCGCAATTAACATCATCTACGGCCTTGCCAATAAACGGATCAACATGTCTGCACATATCGGCGGCCTCATCGGAGGCGTGGTCACAATATTTGTTTTGCTGTTGATATAGCCCTGCCGGTAATAGCCTCCATACTCACGACTAAAATTGCGAGTGTGTGACGGCTGATCATCAGCGAATAAGTACATATACAAATAAGCAGATAATATGTACATAAAAACGCATATATCACATTCACAAATACAATACTGTTGACATATACCAATAAATGTACTATACATAATGTGTACAAGTTGTTTGCGATACAGACATTTATTTACACAAAACACAACGATGAAAGGAATGAAAGGATAAAAATCATGAAAAAACTTTATTTTATACCGGGCAGCCAGGATCTGTACGGCGAAGAGTGCCTTAAGCAGGTTGCTGCGGATTGTAACAAAATGGTGAAGTTCTTCAACAAGAAGCTGGGAGACACGATAAGTTTTGAATTGCTTCCGACTGTTGAGACTTCTGATATCTGCGTGGAAGACATGAAGAAGGTAATGTGCGATGATGAGTGCGTAGGTGTAGTCACATGGATGCACACTTTCTCGCCTGCAAAGATGTGGATCAAAGGTCTTCAGATGCTCAGAAAGCCGCTCCTTCATCTTCACACTCAGGCCAATGAAAAGCTCCCTTATGATGAGATCGACATGGATTTCATGAATCTCAATCAGGCAGCTCACGGAGACCGCGAGTATGGCTATATTCTTGCAAGACTGGGCATCCCTCACCAGGTAGTTGCAGGATACTATGAGCACCAGGATGTACTTGACGAGATCCGCCAGTTCGCGCAGGTCGCAAAGGCTATCGATCTGTCAAAACATATGCGCGTCGCTACATTCGGCAACAATATGCGAGACGTAGCTGTCACGGATGGCAACAGACTTGAGTCCGAGATAAAGTACGGCTGGGAGATCAAGTACTGGGGAATCGGAGAGATCGTTGATCTTGTGGAAAAAGTCACAGCCAAAGAGCTTAATGCCAAGATGGCTGAATACAAGAAGAAATACACGATGGCGACAGACAATATTGACGCTGTCAAAGAGCAGGCCAAATACGAGATTGCTTTTGAAAAATTCATGAGCCAGAACAGATGCTATGCTTTCACGGATAATTTCCAGGATCTGCACGGAATGAAGCAGCTTCCGGGAATGGCGGCACAGGATCTCATGGCTGAGGGAATCGGATTTGGTCCTGAGGGTGATTACAAGATTGCTGCTTTCTCTGCAGTTCTTATGAAGATGGCTGAGGGACGCAAGGGCGCGACAGGATTCATCGAGGATTACACATATGATCTGACACCTGGCAAGGAACTCGAACTGGCTTCACATATGCTCGAGGTGCCGGCGTCATTCGCTGATGCAAAACCTGAGATTCAGGTGCATCCTCTTGGAATCGGCGGAAAGGATGATCCGGCAAGACTTGTTTTCGACTCTGTGACAGGAGACGGAATTCAGGTTACAATGATCGATATGGGCGACCACTTCCGCATAATCTGCGCGGATATCGAGCTGGTAAGAGAACCAAAGCCTATGCCGAAGCTTCCTGTAGCACAGATCATGTATCGTCACAAACCGAACTTCAAGATCGGCACGGCTGCATGGTGCTATGCAGGCGGCGCACATCACTCGGTCGTTTCAACAGCTCTTACAAGAGATGACATAGCAATGTTTGCAAAACTTACAGGAACTGAACTTATCACGATCGGCGATGACACAACAGAAGCTGATCTGCAAAAATTCTTCACACCGAAATTCTAACTTTTGGTGAACATACAGTCGTTTGCTCCATTGGTGGCGATATATGGGTATAATGATGCAATGAATTTGTTTTGGCTACAGAAGCGCCCGTAAAAGGGCGCTTCTGTCTAAAGGAGTCCACGAAAATGTCTGAACACGAACCGCGCTATCAGTCAGTCATTGACTGGGTGATGCAGGAAATTAAGGATGGAAATCTGAATACCGGTAACAAACTGCCGACCGAGAAGGAACTTTGTGAAAAGTTTGGCCTCAGCAGACAGACTATCCGCCATGCCACAGGAGTACTTGAGAAGAAGAAAATCGTCACCAGAGTGCGCGGCAGTGGGACATATGTCGGTGTTAATCATGTATCACCAAACAGACCGAGGACCATGAATATTGCTGTCATGCTGACTTTTGCGAACAGCTATATTTTCGCACCTGTTCTAATGGGAATCAGCAGTTTACTCGAGGAAAGAGGTTATTCAGCTCAGATATCCTTCACAAACAACAGCACTGAGAAGGAAGGTAAGATACTCAGCAATCTGCTCGAAAATGACAATATTGACGGTATTATTGCCGAGCCGTCCAAAGGGGCTCTTCCGAACCCCAACAGGAAGTATTATGAAGAATTAAGAGGGAGGGGAATACCCATTCTCTTTATAAATGCGGCATATCGCGATATGGATATACCGTGCATAAGGCTTGATGACGAGCGAGTCGCTGAGGAAGCGGTAAAACTCATTATTTCAAGAGGGCACAAACGCATAGGCGGGATTTTCCATGCGGAGGATGCTCAGGGTCCTGAACGTTATGTGGGATACATGAAAGGCATTCGTGGTGCAGGTCTTATTCCGGAAGAGGAACACATAGTCTGGCTTGACACAGTAGCGGTAGGCAATATGGAACCGATGATGGATTATATGTTAAAGAGACTTGAGGGCTGCACGGCTGTATTTACATATAATGATGAAGTGGCGGCGCAGATGATAACGGGATGCGAGAAGCGCGGAATGAGACTTCCGGAAGACCTTTCAATAGTCAGTATCGATAATGCTGATATCGCTGATTCATGCAGCCCGAAGATCACAACTTTTCCGCATCCAAAGGAAATATTGGGTAGGAGGGCTGCGGCGACGATACTGGAAATGCTTGATGACCCCATGTATGACGGGAATTATCTGTTCATGCCGGAACCTATTATCAGAGAGTCACTTTGTGATCACAAATAATTTGTGCCATTTACGGTTTTGATGCACTATATGTAGCTTAGTCAGGTAATTGTGTGAAATTGTGTAAAAATTTCGCTTTCTGTTGTTCATTTTATTCCCGTTTGCAGTTATAATGTTTTTACAGGAAATCGCGACGATATCCTGATAAACAGAGTTACTTCAATCCGGCAGTGTAACATATGCCTGCGGATAGAAAGGGTCAAAAGGACAATATTATGAAAATTACAAAAAGGTTTATTGCTTCACTTCTGGCTGTTCTGACAATGACAGTGATGCTGGGAACAACTGTTTTCGGCGCGACAACACTCCTGGATTTCGACAATCAGACTATGACGATAAGCAGAGGTCATTCAAGGATCGTCACCTGTTATAACAAGAGTTCGAATGCACTTGACGGTGTTTATGTCACAAATGCAAAGAGTTCCGGAACATATGCAGAGATTCTCAGCAATTCTAACGGGACATACAAGGTCGCTCTGTATATCGCTTCTGATGAGACGTCGAACGGAGTTTCGTTCTGGTTCTATATTGCAGATCATGACCAGTATGAAAATGTTGATGTCCGCGTTGTAGATCCGGGAACAAGTTATGGAGCTGATACATTTGCTGATTCTTATGTCGGATTTCAGCAGCAGACAGCCGATGCAATCAAGAACGCAGCTCCGGGAGCTACAGTTCAGATCACTACCACAAAGTGGACGAGTTTTTCCAAGGCAGCTATAACTGCATGGGAAGCAAGGCCTGACATCACACTCAATGCAACATTCAATACAGCTATTGATACTACATGTAAGATCAGTATGCCGGCAGGAACAGATGTAGCTTCTATGGTAGATGCCAAGGGCTATATAGGTTTTGGCTATCTCTACGGAGCATTTGCAGTACAGTAATAGTGCAGAAAATGTAATTTGAAGGGGAGGCAGTAAAGCCAGAGATTCTGACTGATCTGCCGCCTCTTTTTTTTACATCAGAATACTTCTTTTGTATCTTTGACTGGGAAGCACAACATGGTAGAATCTATTACGAAACCTAAAACAGAATGATGATTGACCGCAGCAAAGAAAGCTGTGGAATGAGGGCACTAAATGACAAATAAGAAAAACCAGATAAACAAGTACTCGGAAATAACACCAAGAATAAAGGTCATGGCACATAAGGCTTTTGAGGCGGATCAGATCGATCAGTCACTTTATAAGGAGTACGATGTAAAGCGCGGACTGCGCGATATCAGTGGAAAAGGTGTGCTGGCGGGGCTTACCAGTATAAGTGAGATCAGAGCGAAAAAGGTCGTGAATGGGAAGGAAGAGCCTGATTACGGTCATCTTTTCTATCGCGGATACGCTATAGAGGATCTTGTTGCAGGCCTGACAGGGGACAAAGCAATAGTTGATGCTGTTGAACATCCTGATCATATGTCGGATATCATTGCGGAGGATCATCGCAGATTTCATGAGAGTGTAAAGCTTTCCAGCGGAAAGGTCGATTATTCTGCCATAACCCCGACTGAAGGCCCGATTGATATGACCGGTAAGTCATACAGATTCGGGTTCGAAGAGATCACTTATCTTCTTCTGTTTGGTGAGCTTCCTAACAAGAGGCAGATGAACTCTTTCTCGAGACAGCTTGTTTTCTATCGAAGCCTTCCGAAGAATTTTGTCAGAGATGTGATCATGAAAGCGCCGAGCGGAGATATGATGAATATGCTGGCGAGATGTGTGCTCACGATGTATTCGTATGACGACAATGCTGATGATGTCAGTCTGCCAAATGTGTTGCGTCAGAGCATGCAGCTTATCAGTGTTTTCCCAATGCTCGCTATATATGGCTATCAGGCAAACAGCTATTACAATAACGGTGGCAGTCTTTATATACACAAACCACTTCAGGGAGGTACGCTTGCCGAAAACCTGCTCCATATTCTTCGCCCGGATGGCAAATACACTGAACTGGAAGCCAGAATACTTGATATATGCCTTGTTTTGCATATGGATCACGGCGGCGGAAATAATTCTACATTTACGACGCATGTAGTCTCATCAACAATGACAGATACATATTCGACGATGGCAGCTGCACTTGGTTCTCTCAAGGGCCCGCGCCATGGAGGTGCCAACATAAAGGTCGTCAACATGTTTGACGATCTTCAGAAAAATGTACGCGACACTGAAGACGATGATGAAGTTTCCGCTTATCTGCAAAAACTTCTGGACAAGAAAGGTTTTGATCATGCCGGTCTTATCTATGGCGTTGGACATGCGGTCTACTCCAAATCGGATCCTCGTGCTATCATCCTGAAGTCATATGTAAAGCGGCTCGCTGAGGCTAAAGGCGATGATATGAAGCGGGAATTTGAATTATATGACCGTGTTGAAAGACTTGCTCCGCAGCTTATTTCCGGAGAGCGCCAGATGTACAAGGGCGTAAGCGTCAACGTAGACTTTTACTCAGGACTTGTATATGAAATGCTCGGACTTCCGAAGGAACTTTTCACTCCGATCTTTGCAATTGCCAGAATCGTGGGCTGGAGTGCTCACAGAATGGAAGAACTGTCAGGCGGCAGCAAGATCATCCGTCCGGCATACCGGACAGTGATTCCGGAGCGCGATTATATTCCGATTGAGGAAAGAGGACGCAAAGTATAAAAAGTGTACAGGATATAGTGCAGGACACGGTTTTGCGTTGACTATTTTGTGCCCTGCTTCTATAATAAAAATGCTGATTTTTACTGATGACAAGGGGGATTCAAGTAATGAGTTACATCATTCCCATAGGACCATATCATCCGGCTCTTGAGGAACCGGTACATGCACGTCTTATTATTGATGGCGAGAAAATCACTGACGCCAAAGTCTTCATCGGATACAATCACCGCGGAATTGAAAAGCTGGCGCAGGAGCGCAATTTTATCCAGACTATCACACTTGTTGAGAGAGTCTGCGGTATTTGTTCGCACTCACATGCTGAGTCATATTGCCTCAGTGTTGAAGCAATCGCTGGTATGGAAGTTCCAAAGCGCGGTCAGTATATCCGTGATATTGTTTCCGAACTCGAGCGTATTCACTCACATCTTCTCTGGATCGGTGTCGCGTGTCATATAGTAGGCCACGACAGTCTTTTCATGCAGGTCTGGAAGGATCGCGAGCGCACTATGGACACACTTGAGGCACTCACAGGAAACCGTGTCAACTATGCGATGAATATCATCGGCGGTGTGCGCCGTGATATTGATGGAGACATGAAGAAATACATCCTTGATGCAATGGATGATCTTGAGGAGAGGATGAAGCCGATAACACACTGGCTCACGCATGACAAAACACTTGCGATGAGAACACAGGGAGTCGGTGTCCTTACTACAAGCGATGCCGAGAGGATCGGCGCGGTCGGACCTCACGCAAGAGCATCAGGAATAAATGTTGATGTACGCCGTGATGAGCCGTATTCTTCATACGAAGATTTCGATTTTGATGTTCCGGTAGTCAAATCATGTGATGTTTATGCACGTGTTGTTGTTCGTGTTCTTGAGACAATTGAGAGCATTAAGATAATACGTCAGGCACTCGATAAGCTTCCGGACGGTGATATCAATCTCGGAGTGAAGATGCCAAAGGTTCCGGCGGGCCGCGTCACTAACAGATATGAAGCGCCACGTGGTCAGCTCTGCTATCAGGTCACGACGGATGGCGGTCCGAACAACTATCGTGTGAGTATTCACGTGCCTACGTTCAGAAACGCACCTACAGTACCTGTTATGCTCAAGGATAATACAGTTGCGGATGCAGGACTTATAGTTGCTTCGATTGACCCCTGCTTCTCATGTATGGATCGCTGATATGCATGAAATGGCAGCAACGGAGAACATTCTTTCTATCGCGCTTAAGGCGGGAGAAGAGAATAAAGTCGGCCGTATTAATAAAATAAATATAGAACTGGGAATGTATTCCGGACTTCTTCCTGAATTTGTCATAAAGTATTTTGCAATCGCAAGTGAGGGAACAAAAGCCGAGGGCGCAGAACTTGTTTTTATGGATGAGCCGGTGCACATAAAGTGCAACTCATGTGGCGCAGACAGCGAGATATTCAAGGAGTCTGAACCTGTGTGTCCGATCTGCGGATCGTCTGATTTCAGAATGATCCAGGGCTGGGATGTGAGAGTAAAGAGCATCGAGGCCGACTGAGTAAGTTAAGCATTCACACCACAATTATTAGCAAACGGAGACAAAACAAATGTTTAAGAAATTTACCGCATGGCTTTCAACATTTATACTGTGTTTCCTTTTCTGGATGGAACTTGTAGGTTTTTCCACACTGCCGCGTGAGCTTATCATGGGAACAATTGTGAGCGCGGGCGCAGCTGCATTCGCAAGCAGGTTCTTTATTCACAGCAACGCGTTCTATATGTTCAATCCGGTACGTCTTATACTTTTGCTGTTTTATGGAGTCGTAATATTCTTTATTGAGGTTATCAAAGCGAATATTGCGATGGTAAAGATCGTACTGAATCCACATCTTTCTGATTACAATTCAGCTATCGTCCGCATCAAGGGCAGTGACAGCATAAAGTCTGAATACGGGCTTGCTATGGTCGGAAATTCGATAACGCTTACACCCGGCACCATCACAATGGATGTTGCTGAGGATAAGGACGGACACAATTATTATTATGTACACTGGTTTGATTGTGTGACTAAGGACCGCGAAAAGGCAGCTGATATGATCAAGGGAACCATGGAGAAATGGATCGCGAAGATCTGGAAATAGCACATTAAATAGCAGGGAGGTTATAGAATCGTAATGGATATGCAGACACTAATTATGATCGGGGCAATATGCTACGTGGTGCTCGGCGTTCTGCTGCTGTACAGGATCGCAGTCGGACCGACTGCTGCTGACAGGCTTTGTGCAGCCGATACGCTCGATCTCATCACTGCAACAGCACTTGTTTTGTATTCCCTGTATTGCGGACGCGCCATATATCTTGATATAGCGCTGATCGTTGCAATCCTCGGATTTATTTCGACGGTTTTCGTATCCCGTTATCTGGAGGGAAGAGTATGACGATCGCAATCGGTATTTTCATGATTTTGGGAGTTTTCTTTGCGGCGATAGGAACTATAGGAATCCTTCGTATGCCGGATGTCTTCGGACGTCTTCAGGCATCCACGTGCATCGCGACGCTCAGCACTTTCTGCTCGTCGCTTGCCGGAATTCTGTATGTGATTGCCAACAGAGAAAATTTTGCTTCTGTTTCTACTATTGTTAAGCTCGTGTTATTTATTCTTCTTGTAATCGTCACGAACCCGATTTCCAACCACGCACTCTGCAAAGCTGCATACCGCACAGGCGTGAAGCCAGGCAAGGGTCTCATCATTGATGACTATAAGGCTGATTTCGGAGAAGCAAAAGATATAGAAGGAAAGGCAGATCTGCCTGATGCAGATTTTGATCTTCCTTATGATCCGGAC
>JAQWCI010000063.1 GCA_028706005.1 Lachnospiraceae bacterium | reverse complement strand
AAATGACTCTCAAGCGTAGTGTCGCTGCTGACTTCAGGAAGTATCCAGTCGGCTATTATCCTTTTGAGCTTAAAACTCGTGACCTTGTCGTCGATAATTTCCTGATAAGAATATTTTGCGCCATAGTAAATGACGGTCAGATCATTCATTTCATACTTGAAATCATTAAAACATTCATTGTCGATGTTCATTCCCATATAAACACTACGCTTTCCTGTAATCAATATCGGGGATATTGTTGGCACTGATCTCTATTGCATCCATGATCTCGCTCTCGGAAAGCTCTCCTTCTCCGGCGAGTTCCTCTACTGTTACTTTTCTTCCGAGATCCTCGGCGAGCGAGTGCGCTGCATCAGCGACCCTGTTGACCTTTTCCGCTGCTTCCTCACCCTTTGCGCTCTCATCAAGATTCTCAGAAACAAGGTCTTCCATGGCATTCATTATCATCTCGCCAAGTCGTCCCTCGACTTCTTCCGGTCCTTCGAGCGGCGCAAGCAGCCTTACTCCTCTCGTCAGTGCTTCGTTTCCCGTACCTATAAGATCCTCAAGAAAAACACCCTGTCCTACATAGAGCTTCGCTATATCCACCACCTTGGGGAGCATACACTCTGCAAGTTTTTTCTGTGCATCTGTTTCTCCTGCCATGGCACTAAGCTTGAGTGCATCCATAACCCCGGGATCCGGCTGTTCTATCGAAGAGACCATCTCCATGTAATCATTCAGATAATTATGTTCCTCCTTAGTGAGGAGCTCATCAGTATTTACCGGATGTCCGATACCTATATGATTGGCGGTGAGGTAATCCTTCACCTGTTTCATCTGCTCATCAGTAAGTTCCAGATCTGCGAACTCTGCCGCTATTTCTTCCTCGGATATACCGTTGCCCTGAAATTTTGCTTTTCTGAGGACATCCTGCATCTTCTCAAGGAAGGCTCTTTCTCTGTTTATTTCGTCCATTCTTACCCCATTCAAATTAGTGAATCGCTTCTATACCTGTTCTTTAGGACGTATCTTTACATTACCATTCCCGTCAAAACTCGATTTATCCCCGTTCTTCACATGTATATGCGTAAAAATATGATCTGAGCAATACTCGTATGCTCCTTCGCATTTGCTGCAATACCTGAACTCAAGTTCAGGATTTGTTATTTCAGTTCGTCCGCATACTGCGCAGCGATGCATGGCACCCGCGCTCCGCGGAGGTCTGCCGCTGAATGATCCGGCAGCGTTATTTGCTGAGCCGGCATTTTGACCGGCGGTACCATTGCCCGGATTGCCGGTTCTCTGCGAACTTCCATTGGCCTGATTGTTTCCGGACTTGTTTTGCCCGGAATGCATCCACCCGTCACTGCCCTTGGACCATGTACTCCTGTTTGTAGCATTCTTCCAGTCTCTGCGCCGTTTCATTTCTTTCGGGTTCACTCTGTTCCAGTCCCTCGATCTCACCAATAACTGGATAACATTGAGCAATGAACATAGAATCGCGATCCTCACAGGCGCGCCGGATACTATCATGTCATAAACAAGGAAGCCGGCATATACAATGCCCAGCCACTTCACCTTTATCGGAATGAAGAACATGAAAAGCACACGCATATTCGGGAACGTCACGGCATAAGCAAGGAATATAGACATATTCACATAATAAGTGCTGAATGCTCTCGCATAATATGTGAAATAACTCGAAGCGCCAAGACTCTGGAGGATCTCGCCCTGTGTGAGATAAGCCCACGCCATCATTACGAACGCACCAAGGATCGTGAACAGTATCCCGCTGAAAATATATGTGTTATATTTCCACGTTCCCCATGTTCTCTCAAGCGCTGTTCCTATGCTGTAATAAAACAACATCATTATCAGCACGAAGAAAATGTTCGAACTGTCAGGAGGAATAATGATCCATGTAATCAGTCTCCATATCTGCCCATGCACAATAGCATACGGATCAAGCGAGAGATAATTCAGAAAACTTGAATTTATGAACTGGATCAGATACCCGCAGGCATAGCACAGGATCAGCGCGAGCGATAGATTTCTGATTGCATAGCGCCCGAATTTGCGTTCCATCTTGCGGTCAAAGTCGTTATATCTCATATTGCAGTATCTTTCCTTTCCACTACATTCCATAATAAACTATACTGTCTGATTCTATCATTGACTTTTTACATTGTAAAACGTAAATGGAAAAACACAGGCAAGTTCATACAAGTTTAACAATTACCCTGTTTTTGAAATCTGTCCAATTATCCAAGGTTGTTTTTGTCTTCCCCGTGCTCTATAATCCAAGTGCTTAGCTACATATATATACAACCACAATTGATATCAGGGTCTTGACCCTTTACACGATAATGAGGTACTTATGATTTCAAAAGATTACACGCTCGGAATAGATATCGGATCAACGACGGTCAAAGTAGCTGTTCTTGACCCTGCGCATAATCTGATGTTTTCCGACTACAAAAGGCATCACGCTGACATTCAGGACACTCTCCGCACACTTGTCACAGAAGCGACAGAAAAAATGGGTGATGTTACTGTTCACCCGATAATAACAGGCTCCGGCGGGCTTACGCTTGCAAGTTGCCTTGGCATACCTTTCACGCAGGAAGTCATCGCCGTTTCTACCGCTCTTTCAGAAATCGCACCCAAAACTGATGTTGCCATCGAACTTGGCGGTGAGGATGCCAAGATCATATATTTTGAGGGTGGCAATGTAGAACAGCGTATGAACGGAATCTGCGCCGGAGGCACCGGCTCCTTTATAGATCAGATGGCTTCTCTCCTTCAGACTGATGCCACTGGTCTGAACGAATATGCCAAAAATTATAAATCACTCTACACAATAGCTGCTCGCTGCGGAGTATTCGCAAAGTCGGATATTCAGCCGCTCATCAATGAAGGTGCTACAAAAGAAGATCTTTCGGCCTCCATATTTCAGGCTGTCGTAAATCAGACCATATCAGGACTTGCCTGCGGCAAACCTATCAGAGGGCACGTCGCGTTTCTTGGTGGTCCACTGCACTTCCTCTCAGAACTTAAGGTCGCGTTTGTCCGCACCCTTAAGCTTGACGAAGAGCACACAATAAACGTTGAAAACTCTCATCTCTTTGCAGCCATCGGTTCAGCCATGACCGCCAAAGAAGAGAATTTTATCACTCTTTCAGCTCTCGAAGAAAAGCTCAGGGGCAACATCCACATGGACTTTGAAGTCGCCCGCATGGATCCGCTCTTTGCGTCCAAAGAGGAATATGACGAATTCACAAAACGCCACGAGAATGCTCATGTAACAAGGGGCGATCTTGCCACTTACAGGGGCAACTGCTATCTCGGGATAGATGCCGGTTCCACAACGACAAAACTCGCTCTCGTCGGAGAGGACGGACAGCTCCTCTATTCCTTCTATTCGAATAATAACGGCTCACCGCTCAAGACAGCGATCCGTTCTATAAATGAAATTGACAGCCTTCTTCCTGAAGGGGTTAAAGTCGTCACAGGGTGCTCTACCGGATATGGTGAAGCTCTCCTCAAGGCAGCATTCATGCTTGATTACGGAGAGGTCGAAACTATTGCTCATTACTATGCCGCCGCCTTCTTTGATCCGGATGTCGACTGCATACTCGATATCGGCGGCCAGGACATGAAATGTATCCGCATCAAGAACCACGCCGTCGACAGTGTTCTCCTCAACGAGGCCTGTTCCTCAGGGTGCGGCTCCTTCATCGAGACCTTTGCGAAATCTCTCGATTACTCAGTCGTTGATTTTGCAAAAGCTGCTCTGTTCGCAAAGCACCCTATCGACCTTGGCACGCGCTGCACTGTTTTCATGAATTCCAAGGTAAAACAAGCTCAGAAGGAAGGTGCTGAAGTAGCAGATATTTCCGCCGGTCTCGCATACTCCGTAATAAAAAATGCACTTTTCAAGGTCATTAAGGTTTCAAGTGCTGCATCCCTCGGCAAGAACATCGTTGTACAGGGTGGCACCTTCTACAACGATGCCGTACTCCGCTCGTTTGAAAAGATATCAGGCGGCAACGTCATCCGTCCTGATATTGCCGGAATCATGGGTGCATTCGGCGCAGCTCTTATCGCCCGCGAACGCTATAACCAGGTCGTAGATGCCGAAGGAAGTTTCACGTCGACCATGCTCTCCTTCAGACAGATAGAAGAGCTCCAGTTCGAGACCTCAATGGCGAAATGCAAGGGTTGCACAAACTCATGCCGCCTCACAATAAACCGCTTCACCGGCGGCCGCCAGTATATCTCCGGCAATCGTTGCGAACGCGGTCTCGGCAAAACAAAAAATGAGAATGGTATTCCCAATCTTTACGAGTGGAAACTTAAGCGCCTGTTCGATTACGAAGCACTTGATGCAGACAAGGCTCCACGCGGGACCGTCGGGATACCACGTGTTTTGAATATGTATGAGAACTACCCGTTCTGGGCGACTTTCTTCCATCGTCTGGGTTACCGCGTTGTGCTCTCACCGCCGTCAAACCACAGATTATATGAACTCGGGATCGAATCCATTCCCTCTGAGTCTGAGTGCTATCCGGCAAAACTTGCGCATGGTCATGTTGCATGGCTTATTCACCAGGGTGTCGACTTTATCTTCTACCCCGCGCTTTTCTATGAGCGCAACGAGATCAAAAATGCTGACAACCATTATAACTGTCCTATTGTCACTTCATATTCTGAAAACATCCGCAATAATGTTGATGAAATATCAGATGGGACCGTGAAATTCCGCAATCCATTCCTTGCTTTCACAGATCTTGGCACAGTTGTCGAAGGTCTTGAGAAGGAGTTCTGTCACACGGAAAATGATGCGGAGCGCTACGCATATACTGTTGATAACAAGTGTGATCGCAGCGCTTATCTGAGCGAAGCTGCCGGCAAACCTGGCTGGTACTGGGAGCACCCGTTCACATCTGAAGAGATCAAAACAGCAGCTGCCGAAGGCTGGGCTGAGCTATCTGCAGTTCATAAAGAAGTTGAAGAAAAGGGCATTGAAACACTCAAATACATGGAGGAGCATCATGTACACGGCATTGTTCTCGCCGGTCGCCCCTACCACATAGATCCCGAGATCAACCACGGCATTCCCGAGATGATAAACAGCTACGGTATAGCTGTTTTGTCTGAGGATTCCATCTCCAACCTCGCGGAGCCTGAACGCCCTATTTTCGCGCTCGATCAGTGGATGTACCACTCGCGTCTATACGCAGCAGCATCATTCATAAAAACGCGCGATGACCTTGACATCATACAACTGAACTCATTTGGCTGCGGACTTGATGCTGTAACGACTGACCAGGTAAATGATATTCTCTCAGGGTCAGATAAAATATACACCTGCCTTAAGATCGACGAAGTCAATAATCTCGGCTCGGCGCGCATACGTGTCCGTTCCCTCATTGCTGCTCTCAGGATCCGCGACAGGAACCATACTGAGCGCACGGTCAATTCGTCCGCGATAAAGAAAGTTCCATTCACAGAGCAGATGTATAAAGATAATTACACGATCCTCTGCCCTCAGATGTCACCGATACATTTTGAGCTCATTGAACCTGCATTCCGCTCCTGTGGCTACAATTTTGTTGTCCTCGAAAACGCCACAAGAAAGGCTGTCGATTACGGTCTTAAATATGTAAACAATGATGCTTGTTATCCTTCGCTGTGCGTTGTCGGCCAGTTCATGGAAGCACTTGAATCCGGCAAATATGACGTGAACAAGACCGCCATAATAATCACTCAGACGGGCGGTGGATGCAGAGCTTCAAACTATATTGGATTCATAAGACGTGCACTGGTAAAAGCCGGCATGAGCCAGGTCCCTGTTATCTCTGCGAACCTTTCGGGTCTCGAAGGAAATCCTGGCTTCAAGATAGACCTCAAAACACTTGTCCGCCTCGCTTTTGCCTGCGTGTTCGGTGATATCTTCATGAAGTGTCTGTACCGCATGCGTCCCTATGAACTTGAAAAAGGTTCTGCTGATGCCCTGCATGAGAAATGGAAAAAGAAGTGTATAGATTTTCTTACGACCGTAAACGGTCCTGATCTTCACAAAGTACAGAAAATGTGCAAAGAGATCATACATGACTTTGATGCTCTCCCTGTATCTGAGGTGCGCAAACCACAGGTAGGTGTAGTCGGCGAAATACTTGTAAAGTATTCTCCGCTTGCAAACAACCACCTTGTTGATCTGCTGGAACATGAGGGTGCCGAAGCAAACGTTCCTTCACTTATGGGATTCATGCTCTACTGCTTCTACAATCAGATATATAAGGCTGACGAACTTGGAACATCAAGAAAAGCCGCACTCTCATGCCGTCTTGGCATAAATGCGATCCAGGCCTTCCTTAAGCCCATCAACAGAGAGCTGATAAAGAGCAAACATTTTGAGCCGTTTGTTTCGATATACAAGATCGTGGATTACGCAAAGCCGATTGTTTCGATAGGTAACGAGACCGGTGAGGGCTGGTTCCTGACAGGTGAAATGATCGAGCTGATAAACAGCGGCGTCGGCAACATAGTCTGCATACAGCCCTTCGGCTGCCTTCCTAACCACGTTGTCGGCAAAGGTGTCATTAAGGCAATCCGCCGTCATTATCCGGCAGCAAATATCACAGCTGTTGACTATGATCCGGGCGCTTCAGAGGTCAACCAGCTGAACAGGATCAAGCTTATGCTTAGCACAGCCGAGAAAAATCTGCAGAAAGAAAACGAAGAAAAAGCTATTTGAGTTTCAGTTTTACCCTGTAGATCCTCTCGAGCGATTCGTCTATCCGCTCTTCAGATATGGTTCCGTTGTTGACGGCATTCAGTACAGCTTCATACGCTTTATGATAATCTTCAGGCATCAGCAGCATATCTGCTCCTGCCTGAATTGCTTTTATTGCAGCTTCTCCACTTGAGTAGTACCTGGTTACAGCGCCCATCTGTAACGAATCAGTTATGACGATCCCGTCATATCCAAGTTCGCCACGGAGCACCTCGGTTATCATCTTTTCAGAGAGGGATGCCGGAGTGTTATTCCCTGTCACATTAGGACATGAAACATGACCCACCATCACAAAATCTGTTCCCGCATCTATTCCTCCGCCAAACGATATAAAATCTGTCGTTCTCATATCATCAAGAGACCTCTGCGTCGTTGCCTCCCCTGTATGAGTATCAACATTTGTATCTCCGAGTCCCGGGAAATGCTTCTCACAAGACAAAACATCCTCAGCGTGAAGGCCATCAGTAAACTGAGCCACCATAGCTGCATCAAGTTCCGGATCAGAGCCAAACGACCTTGTTCCGATCGTCTTGTTCCCCGGATCTGTGAGGACTCCTGCTACCGGAGCAAAATCCATATTGAATCCAAGTTCGTGCAGATAACAGCCAATTGTCTGCCCCGCGTCACGGGCTTTCGAAGCATCACCGGCAGCACCGACACTCTTCATTGTTCCGACATCTTTTACAAGAGAGTCTTCCGCTTCTATCGCACTCCCGGCTATTCTCTTTACCGTTCCGCCCTCTTCATCTGTTCCGATAAAGATTGGATACTTTGAATATGACTTTGTATTTGAGATCATACTCATCAGCTGATTCCTGCTTACAATATTTGCTCCAAAATACAGAATGCCTCCAACCGGGTTATCCTCTAGCGCCTGTTTTGTAGTATTTCCCGCCGCCGTCACAGTGCTGACACCAGTGATAGCTTCAGGTGCCACATAGAAAAGCTGTGCCACCTTATCTTCAAGCGGCATAGCGTCAATATAATCACTCACTTGAGCCTGTGTTATGTCTGCCTTATCAGCTGCGCCGATTTCTTCCGGTGCGCAGTATCCGAAAAGGAATGTCGCTGCCAATATGATTGGAAGAACTGTTGTCGGTTTTTTCTTTGCTCTTGTCATTATGTCCACCCAGATGTTAAGCCTTATCTCTATTATACACAGACATACCATTTCCGGACAATCGAAAACCCTCGAGTGCTTCATCATGTTACAAGCTCTCGAGGGTTTTACTGTCCGATCGGACTATCCTGGTTATTCAACTATCCAGTACCTCCATATGTGATTCGTTTTCGTCCTCATTCACCTTCGTACACATTGTACTGTGATGTCATTTGTGATTCCCAGCTTCATCGGCTTTCAGAAGAATCCAATTGATCCATCACTCTTCATGATTCTGAATCCGAACAATTTGTGTTTTCTTTGAGTCTCACGTGAGACATTTAACATTATATTTCTCTGTTACCTGTTACAGAACTTTGGACTATACCGCCTTTCTATCATCGTTCTGATGTATTTGGTTCTGTTCCATTCAGTTCTGTTCTTTAAATCTTTTGCTTTATAAGTCCTCACTGTACTATTTCATTGGTCTGGCTGCTCTTCTAAGCAGCTTTTGCATTTACTTAAGTACCATTACTTCTATACTTTTATAAATCTTTGGTTCATCTACGGTACATTGGTCTGTCCCTGACCTTTCTTTATTTTGTATTACTTACCATCTTCCCGGTTATCTTTCCGGTTCGTTTCTTTTCTTTTGTTAACTAAATGATAGCAAGTCATCTGACATTAGTCAACATGTATTTAAGTATTCTGAAAAGTCGTACTTCTTCTCGCAATATGCTGAATTGTATCGAATTGAATATACTTTTCAAAACGATTTGAAAATTTAATTTCAACAGTAGAACACAGATTTTGCCTGTCATCGCACAGATATGCTTCTAACACCATAATACTTTGCCATCGAAACATTTACCCAGTCCTCAGGATTGGCTCCGGGAAGCGCATCATGAAATATTTCAGGTGTTGATTTCACCCCGTCAACTATTACGTCCGTTGCCGACGCCCTGTCACCGCTTCTGCCAACCTCACTGATTATTGCTGACGACATAGCCTGGCATTCATTATCATACGTTCTCAGTGATCCGTTTACTGCAGCTTTCAGGCACGCCCCCGATGTAGGTGACGACCATCCATTAAGTATGCAGCCTGTTATGACAAGTATTGCCGCGGCAACTACGAAACATACAGACATTAAGTCAGATGAACACACATGATTCCTGATCTTTGTCACAAGCACAAACTCATCTGTGACAATAAAAAGAATGAACGAATAATAATATATATCGACCTGACGTTCTTCCCCATAATTGCCGATTCCGAAATATACAGGTGCTATCTCCGAGGCGAACAGCAGAAACGTCATGGCAAAACATATAATCACGTGGCTCCACAGGATATTCTTCACACTTTTCCCAGCCATAAGTATTATTGGGACAAGCAGGATAATAAATGCCAGTGTAGGCAGATTCATCCATTCTCTTATGAATACCACCGCCTGTACGATTGCAGCCTTCACGGCACTGATCGCACTCATGCCACTGCCGACGCTTGACATTCTGACCTGATTGCCCGGTGCTGCCACGCTCACACCGAATGAGCACGTAAGTGCAATGAAAGCCGGGATAAGACGCCATTTATATTTGTTCCTGCAGATAAAACAAACTGCAATCATGAGTATCACGATCTCAAATGTGAGCAGCGCCGAGGTGTAATTTCCTCCACCGACGATAAACGCGAGCACAGTGGCGATCACCGCCATTGCCGGACTTCCTGTCCTGATTGTTTTTACTATTGAAGTTATGGCTAATAACGAAAGAGCAAAGAAAAATGTGTAATAGACGCTGCCGTTCCACCAGAAGAAGCTATCCGCCGGAGACGGAACGAACTGGATCATGAACAGTAAAGAAGTCAGACCGACACAAAGCGCGGCAGAACGTGTTTTGCCTGCCAGAGCGCAGATCAGTTCATGAGAAAGGACAAGTACTGAAGCAGTAAGCATTGTCAGCATTACTACGGTCGTAATAAAGTAGGCATTTTCTCCAAAGATGCCCGGCTGCAGAGCAAACAGTATCTCCGCTGACCACGTTCCCTGCCAATCGCTGTAGACTCTCACCATATGTGATATTGCCGCAGGTATTACAGAAAGCAATCCGTCTGAGACGATTGCAAGATGCGTTTCGTATGCACTGGAATAATCATCCGCGAGCGGATGTGAAAAAAAAGAAGCGTATAAAACAGGTATGATGCCTGCCGCATAGACAGCGACAAGCATCACATCCATTAGTTTATAAAATCTGTTTTCCTGACATGGCCTGATTTTTGTATTCTCTGCCATTGATCACCCTGAACAATCCTTTTATTATCAGTTAAGCGGATATTTTGCCGTAAGTCCTGCAACTATAGCCTTCGCCTTGTCAATGCCTGCTTCCTTCTCTTTGATTACAAGAGAGATTGCTTCGGCAATCTGATCCATGTCGTCTTCCTTCATGCCACGCGTTGTAACCGCCGGTGTCCCGAGACGTATACCACTTGTGACAAACGGAGAACGCTGCTCATTGGGAATAGTGTTCTTGTTGGCAGTAATATGAGCATCATCCATCCATTTTTCGACTTCCTTACCTGTGAGATCAAAATTGGTAAGGTCGATAAGCATCAGGTGGTTATCAGTTCCGTTTGAAACGATCTTAATGCCGCGGTTCTGAAGGCCCTTGCAGAGAGCCTGGGCGTTATCGAGGATCTGCTGTTGATATACCTTGAAATCAGGTTGCAGCGCTTCTTTGAAGCAGACTGCCTTGCCTGCTATTACATGCTCGAGAGGACCGCCCTGAATTCCAGGGAATACAGCCTTGTTAAATTTCCATTTATCAGCCGCATCCTGCATGGACATTATCATTCCTCCGCGGGGTCCACGAAGTGTTTTGTGTGTCGTTGTAGTAACTACGTCTGCGATGCCGATAGGACTCTGGTGAAGACCAGTAGCAACAAGACCGGCAATATGTGCAATATCTGCCATAAGAACTGCACCGCATGCATCTGCAACTTCACGGAACTTTGTAAAGTCGATAGCTCTGGCATAAGCTGATGCACCGGCAATTATGAGCTTCGGCTTCGCTTCCATAGCTGTCTCCATAAGTTTATCGTAATCTATATATCCGTCTTCATTTACACCGTAAGGAACAACATTGAAATACGCGCCGGAAATATTGGCCGGGCTGCCGTGTGTGAGATGCCCGCCCTGGCTAAGATCCATGCCCATCAGCGTGTCACCCGGCTTGAGGATTGCAAATTCAACAGCGAGGTTTGCCTGTGCTCCTGAATGAGGCTGAACATTTACGTATTCACAGCCAAAAAGCTTTTTTGCTCTGTCTCTGGCAAGATCCTCAACCACATCAACATACTGGCAACCGCCGTAATAGCGATGTCCCGGATAACCTTCGGCATACTTGTTCGTAAGCGGGCTGCCCATTGCTGCCATGACTGCCTTGCTCACCCAGTTCTCAGACGCGATCAGTTCGATATGATCATTCTGACGCTGGATCTCATCTTCAATTGCCTGCGCTATCTCAGGGTCTTCTTTCCTCAGTTCTTCAATTGAATACATTAGACTCTCCTCCTTGATTCACCGCTATCACTATGAGATTTATTACTGTTTATTTTCCGGATATTTGACTTGTCCGAAGATTTGATTCCGCGAATAAACATAACATTTCTTGAAGGGAAGGGCAACTGTTTTGCCTTCCCGAAAATCAGTTTGGTAATAATTTTGTAAAAACTTTATTAAATAAGGTTATTTTCAGCTCTTTGGATATTGAAACAAGTTTTCAGCAGCGATAAACTCATATAGTTAAAGACAGTGTTAACGTCAATGAGGTTTTGATCAATGCGGAATTATCTTGAAAAAGCAAAAAGAACAACACCTGTATATATAAGGGACTGCAGAAGCATTAAGCAGTTTGCCCTTTGGTTCTTTGTGAATCTTTATGATATGTTCCCGCTCATGATCTTTTTTTCAGTTTATATAGTCTGGTTTACTGTTCTTGAACATATAAACAGGCTTCACTACACAGTAATCCACACATGGATCGATGACCGCATTCCGTTTATTGAGGAGTTTATTGTTCCCTACGAGTTGTGGTTTGCTTTCGTTATCGTATCTGTCGTTTTCCTGTACTTCAAGGATCGTGGCACTTATTACCGCACAGCATCATTCCTGTGTATCGGTATGTCGCTGTTCCTTATAATCTCGTCGATCTGGCCCAATATCCAGTTTCTAAGGCCCGGCGAATTTCCGCGCGATAATGTTTTCACGCATATGATCGCGGCTTTGTACCAGTCAGATACACCTACTAACCTGTGTCCCAGCATCCATGTCTAT
>JAQWCI010000223.1 GCA_028706005.1 Lachnospiraceae bacterium | reverse complement strand
CACGAGATGACGATATACGAAACGCTCAGGCATGGAGGAAAAAGGAAAAATGGGTAACGAATTAAAAGACGCAATGGAAGCATTGGAGAAAGAAAAGAGCATAAGCAGCGACACTCTTTTCGAAGCAATCGAGAATGCGCTTCTGTCAGCATGCCGCAATCAGTACGGAAGGACCGATAACATAAGAATAGATATCGATCGCGAGAATTGTGTGTATGATGTTCATGCAGTAAAGACTGTTGTTGAGACAGAGGATGATGTAACTGACAAGCTTACCGAGATATCTCTGGATGACGCTCATGAGATCACACCTGATGCAAAAGTAGGTGAGACAGTAAATGTGAAGATCAACAGCATGAACCTCGGCCGTATAGCTGCGATGAATGCCAAGAACGTGATCACACAGAAGATCCGCGAGGAAGAGCGTACAGCTATAGTTGATTATTACGCGGCACTGCAGCACAGCATTGTGACAGGAGTGGTACAGCGCAGGATCGGCGCAAATCTCAGCATAAATCTCGGACGGGCAGATGGTATTCTTCCCGATAATGAGCAGGTGCCGACAGAGCATCTTCATTCTGCTGACCGTATCAAAGTCTATATCGTTGAAGTCCGTTCCAGCCAGAAGGAAGGACACAACTCAGGACAGCCGAGGATCCTTGTGAGCCGCACGCACCCTGAACTTGTCAAATGCCTTTTCGAGCAGGAAGTTGCAGAGATAAGAGACGGAGTCGTCGAGATCCGCGCGATAGCACGTGAAGCGGGAAGCCGTTCAAAGATCGCTGTATGGAGCAATAACCCCAACGTGGATCCTGTAGGAGCCTGCGTAGGCCTCAACGGCAGCAGAGTCAGCAGCATTGTTGATGAACTGATGGGTGAGAAGATCGATATAGTCAACTGGGATGAGAACCCCGGAAACTTTATCCAGAACGCACTGAGCCCTGCCAAGATAGTGGCTGTTTTCGCAGATCCCGATGCGCGCACCGCAAAGGTCGTCGTGCCGGATTATCAGCTGTCACTTGCAATCGGACGTGAAGGACAGAATGCACGTCTTGCGGCAAAACTTACAAACTATAAGATCGATATCAAGAGCGAGACACAGGCTAAGGATGCTCCAGGATTCCGCTATGAGGATTATCTCGGAGACGAGGAAGGCGAAGAGGGCGGCGAGGAGTACGAGTTCGTCGATGAGAACGGAAACCCGGTCGACAAGGACGGCAATCCTGTCGAAGCGCCTGAGAACGTTGATTCTGAAGCCGGAGAAGATGAAGATGTCGAGTATGTTGACGAGAACGGCAACCCGGTAGATAAAGACGGCAACCCGCTTGACTCGGGGAGCAGCACAACTGATGCAGAATAGAGTATTACAACTTCTGGGTCTTGCAATGAAGGCCGGAAAGATCGCGAGCGGCAATTTTGCTGCGGACGAGGCAGTGAAGAACGGACAGGCAAAACTCGTGATAGTTACTGTTGATGCTATGAAGAATACATCAAAGGGCTTTCACGATTCATGTACATATTATAAAGTCCCTGTCAGGGTGTACAGTACAAAGGAAGAACTTGGACATGCGCTCGGAAAGAAAGACAGGACAGTGGCAGCCGTGCTTGATGAAGGTTTTGCCGGGAAGCTCATGGAGCTGATCGGTGATGATCAAGGCGATAACGGCGCAGACGTAAGTACAGAAGCGACAAAGAGAGGATGCAATGGCAAAAACGAAGATCAGTGAACTGGCAGAACAATTAGGTGCAGATCGCAAGGACATAGTATCGTTCCTCAACGAAAAAGGCATAGCTGCCAAGACCGGGAACAGCAGTATCGAAGATGATGCCGTTGCAATGGTCGCCGGACATTTCAAAGAAAATAAGGCGGCGAATACGAAAACTGAAAAGGCGGTAACAGTGGATAAAACACCTGAAGAAAAAACAATTGTGAAGAAGCCCGTCAGGATCGAGACCGTTAAGCCGGAGACAGCAGCTACGGCTCCTGATGCTCATGAGACATCTGCGGCAGCGGCAAACAGCGCTTCGGCAGCAGGTGTTATTCCTGTCAAAAAGAAGAAAAAGATAATAATTGTGACAGGAGGAAATGCGGGCGGTCAGAATCGTCAGCAGAGCCAGACAAATGTGCGTCAGCCAGGTCAGAGCCAGGGTCAGCGCTCTAATGTTGCTGCCAGCCGTCAGAGTGAAAAGAGACAGAACGGGAACACCTTTACAGGCAGACCTGTCCACAAGATCATAAAACCTAAGACAGTTCCATCACAGATGGAGGTGGATTACCACAAGCCCATGCAGCCTTCGCAGATGGCAAAACAAGTTAACAGGCAGGAAAAACCTGAACCTGTAGTTGAAGAACCTAAGAAGACTGTTGCCGCAACACAGGTAACGGAGAAGGTGAGCGTTCCTTCTGAAAGCACAGTAAAACCTGCAGAAAACAAATCTGTTGGGAAAGCACCTGAAGCTGCACCTGTAAAGACAGCTCAGGAAAATGCCACAGTAAACATCGGATCAGAAAAGACTGAGAAGAAAGAAACTGTAGAAAAACCTGCAGCAAAAACAGAGAACACCGGTAACAGGAGCGCGGCTGGTAATGGTCAGAGCTCTCATGGTGTTTACATAAGCCGCGGTGGCCAGAGTGGTCAGGGCGGCTATAACGGAAACCGCGGTGGCCAGGGTTCATACAATAACAACAGATCAGGTCAGGGTAGTTACGGCAACCGTGGCGGCCAGGGCGGTCAGAACTCACAGGGTAGTTACGGCAACCGTGGCGGCCAGGGCGGTCAGAACTCACAGGGTAGTTACGGCAACCGTGGCGGTTATTCAGGCGGCCAGGGCGGTCAGAACTCACAGGGTAGTTACGGCAACCGTGGCGGTTATTCAGGCGGCCAGGGCGGTCAGAACTCACAGGGCGGCTACGGCAAGCGCGGCGGTTATTCAGGCGGC
>JAQWCI010000222.1 GCA_028706005.1 Lachnospiraceae bacterium | reverse complement strand
GCGCTGAGGCCCTTGTCAGGCGCATGCGTGACGAGCTCTTCAATCACATCCTGCATCTTCCTTATTCATGGTTTTCGGAAAACCAGACGGGCGATATCATTCAGCGCTGCACATCAGATCTTGATACAGTAAAACTGTTCCTTTCAGAGCAGATGACTGAATTGTTCAGAATATCTATCATGATTATTTTCGCCCTCGCGTACATGCTGGGGATAAATCCGAAGCTGACATTTGTAGCTGGTATCTTCATACCGATCATTGTTATCTATTCGCTCTTTTTCTATTCCCGCATCGGATCAAGTTTTGAAAAAGCGGATGTTCAGGAAGGCAAGCTTTCCACTATAGCACAGGAGAATCTCACGGGAGTCCGTGTGGTCAGAGCTTTCGGGAGAGAGCAGTATGAGCGCGAACGTTTTGAAGATCAGAATCAGGAATATACAGCATTGTGGGTGAGACTCATGAGATTGCTGTCCGCTTTCTGGGCGTCAGGAGATCTCATCTCCGGTCTTCAGATGGTGACGGTGACAGTGGTCGGAGCGTATTTCAGCGTGGCGGGGACATTGTCTGCAGGCGACTTTATTGCTTTCGTGGCCTATACCCTCATGTTGGCGTGGCCGGTGAGAGCCCTGGGACGAGTCATCGCCGACCTCAGCAAGGCGGGAATTTCTATCGGAAGAATACTCGATATAATGAATGCTCCGGTAGAGGCGGATAAAGACAAAACAAATGACGCCCCGATGACAGGGGACATTTGTTTTGACCATGTGTCGTTTGGATATGAGAATTGCGGAAATCAGGCACAGAACTCTTCAGATGACAACAATGAAATAAATCAGCATTCAGGAGTTCTTCACGATGTCTCATTTACGATCCCCGCGGGATCCACGGTTGGAATCCTGGGCGGAACAGGGTCAGGCAAATCGACTCTGATGTACCTGCTCGACAGGCTATACGATCTGCCGGGAACATGCGGCCAAATAACTGTCGGTGGTGTGGATATAGCTGACAGGAGTGCTGAGTTTGTGAGGAAGAATATCGGAATGGTACTCCAGGAACCTTTCCTCTTCTCGGGAACAATTGCCGGGAATATCGCGATCGCGGACGATGATAACAACAGCACGGACAGTTCTGACGGGCTGAGTTCAGACAATAAGAAGGTAATTTCAATCCGCATGCAGAAAGTAAGGGAGGCTGCGAAAATTGCAAGCCTCGACGAAGCTGTCGCGAAGTTCCCGGAAGGTTACGAAACGTTTGTGGGAGAGCGCGGCGTGACGATATCAGGAGGGCAGAAGCAGAGAACAGCAATCGCTCAGATGCTGGTAAGAAAGCCACCTGTAATGATATTTGACGACTCATTATCAGCGGTGGATGCGGAAACGGATTCAAAGATACGGCATGCGCTTGAGGGGAAGACCGGTAATTCTACAGTAATTTACATAGCGCACAGGATCACGACGCTGATGAATGCTGATAAGATAATCGTGCTTGATCACGGATATGTGGCTGAGCAGGGTACACATGAAGAACTGCTGGACGCAGGTGGAATATACAGGAAGATTTACGATCTGCAGACGAAGATCTGACGCACAGAATGCCGGAAAACCGTCAGTTATATAGAATATAGACCAGACTGGTCAATGAAAGAATTATGAAAGAAAAGAAAGAAAAGAATATAGAAAAATCAAAAGAACAACAGAATATAAGGCTTAAGTTCTTCGGTTTCCCGAAGATCATGCCATATCTTAAGCCATACAGGCGGACAATAATACTGATGATCACATTTGGCGTGATCGTCTCATTTATTGACGCCATTTTCCCTTTGTTCGATCGCTACGCCCTCGATAACTTTGTTATGGAGAGGACAGTCAGCGGGATCTGGACCTTTGTGGCAGTTTATATGGCGGTGCTGGCCTTTCAGGTCTTTCTGAATTTCATATCAACATTCTGGTGCGGCAAAATGGAGATGACGGTCGACCGCGACCTTCGTAATGCGGCGTTCAATCATCTTCAGACTCTGTCGTTCTCATATTTTAATCAGAACAGCGTGGGCTATATTCATGCAAGAGTAATGAGCGACACCGGTAAGATTGGCGAAATGGTCGCGTGGCGCATGATGGACATTGTCTGGAATGGCTCATATCTTGTAGGAATGCTGGTAATAATGCTGGCCGTGAATGCAAGACTTGCGCTCCTTCTGTTCCTGCTGATTCCGGTGGCAGTGCTCATTATCATTTATTTTCAGAAGCATCTTGTCGTGCTCAACAGGAAGATCAGGGAGATAAACTCGAAGATAACAGGTAATTTCAACGAAGGAATCACCGGCGCCCGCACCATCAAAACCCTCACTGTCGAAGATCACATGAATGGTCTGTTCCGCAGGGATACAGAATCAATGAGAAGTGTCAGTGTGAGGACAGCTCACTATGCGGCACTTTTCGCATCAACGATTTCGCTCATGTCGAGTTTTGCCCTGGCTATAGTTCTGTGGAAGGGCGGACAGCTCACAATGGATGGCCTTATCCGCATCGGAACGCTGTCGGTGTTCATGAGCTATGCGCTCAGCATGCTTGATCCCATAAGAAATATTGTCAACACAATAGCTGCGCTGATCGGTGTACAGGTGAACGTGGAGAGACTTATGAAGCTTCTCGCCACAAAATCAGATGTCGCCGACACGCCGGAGGTCATAGCGAAATACGGGGACACATTTAATCCCATAAAGGAGAACTGGGAGCCGCTTCACGGCGATGTGGAATTCAGAGATGTTTCGTTCACATATCCTGACGGCGAGGAAGAAGTGCTGAGCCACTTCAGCCTGAAGGTCCCGCAGGGCACTAACGTTGCAATAGTCGGTGAGACGGGAGCAGGTAAATCGACACTCGTAAATCTGGTGTGCCGTTTCTTCGAACTGAATTCAAGCGAGGTCCTGATAGGTGGGCGTGATGCGA
>JAQWCI010000221.1 GCA_028706005.1 Lachnospiraceae bacterium | reverse complement strand
TGTATAGTGTCAAGACTTTATCCCAAAAAATGTAATGAAAATTCCCTGTTTATATCATGCGGAATTCCCTGTTATTGGAAAGACGCTGACTGCTCCTGTTACTATTACTGCTGAATCATCTTTTACCTGAATGGGAGCTCATCCAGATCTGACAGATCCTTAGGCTCAGCATTCAGTTTTTGACCTTGTTCAAGGGATTCCTGTATCAGCTGATCCGCCTCCTCAAGCAGATGATGTTCCCTAAGGACACGTTCATAGATCTGCATCTTCAGGCTTTGCTCACTCAGTATGTCTGATGTGTCCCCGCCCTTGTACTGCGCTATATGCATTTCCCTCTCTTTATCTGTCAATACTGAAAGCTCCTTCTGTATTTCCTGATCTTCCCGGTACATATACAGGAAATCGACTGGCATACCTGAATCATCTACTGCCATATCAGGATTCTCGTGGACACTGTTGCCTTCAGACACCCACTCATGCAGCGCCCGACGTTCCGGCTTTGTCATTGTCATGGTCTTTTCGTATTATTTTAGCTCTTTCTTCATCAGATCTGTTCTATCTCTGTATGCGCTCATACTGTTCCCCCTTTCCCGGGCTGTTTCGCCGTCTGACGCATCAGCGCGTGCTCCATTCTATAGCTCTGACCTGAGAACTGCAGCATATGTCCGTGATGGACAAGCCGGTCTATCATTGCCGCCGTCATCTGCTCGTCAGTGAATATGCTGCCCCATTTGGCGAACTCAAGGTTCGTAGTGAGGATAAGGCTGCGGCTCTCATACGAATCGGCTATCACCTGGAACAGGAGCTCCGAACCTTCACGGTCAACAGGAACATATCCCCATTCATCAAGGATAAGGAGATCGAGTGTTTCAAGAGCATTCCTGAGCCGTTCGAGCGTTCCGCTGGCACGTGCCTCAGCCAGTTTGAGCACCAGCTCAGTCACCGTATAGAACTGCACCTTATATCCCTTCATACAGGCGTTGACGCCCGCTGCTATTGCCATATGCGTCTTTCCTGTACCTACGGGCCCGTAGAGTATGAGGTTCTGTTTCTTTTCGACGAACGTGACCGTCTCAAGATCATCCTTCGCAAGTGCCGGAGGGAGCGTCACATGACTGAAATCATAGCCTTCAAATGTCTTATATATCGGGAACCTTGCCCGTTTTATCAGCCGGATCCTGCGGTTCTCTGCGCGTTTTACCAGTTCGCCCCTTAGCGCGTCCCTCAGATAGGCCACCTGTTTGGGAGTGCCTTCAGTACGGCACAATTCAGGGATAGCGTCAGTAAAGAACAGCGTCTTACAGTATGAAGCCACTTCATTATTCAGTTCGATGTGTTCCTTTGTTGTCAGCATGAACAGGCTCCCTCCTCTCCTGCGCGGAAGGCACGGTCATAGCACGACAGATCAGGTCCGGGTGTAGGCGGAGTATCGGCTCCATAGCTGCTTATACGTTCTGCGACGACACGTACGTCGGATCCACTCAGATGGTCACCGCGCAGGGAACGGCTCATGGCCTCTAGCGATGTCTCGTAGCCATATGTGTTATTGAGCTCTGATAGAAGTGAGAGCGTCGTCTTCAGCTCATGCTTTTCAAGGCCATCCATGTATTCGCGCAACGGATCAGGCATATCTTTTCTTATGCCGCTGTTCCCGAAAGCCCCGGCATTGCGGACAAGGACCTCCAGCGTCGTACTGTAATCAGAAATGTCGGTCCTGACATCCCCGTACTGTCTTGCATGGCGGACGAGGACAGTCCCGTCATCATTAATGATATCGATATAATGCGACATGATACCGGCCATGACATTCTTTCCATGATTCTCAGGGCGTGTAGAGTAGTAATGTTTTCCTTCAATACATATCTTGCCATACCCGTCAGCTTTGAACCATTCATAGCGGCACACATTGAACTCTTTGGACGGCAGAGGGGCGAAATGCTTTACATCATCCCTGAACAGTTCTTTTATCAGGACCCCTTTCTTGTAATGGAGCTCATCAGCTTTACGTATATGCTCATCAAGAAGTCCCTTGTTGAACTCGATGATGTCATTGTAGCTGCGCACCGGCACGAACAGGTTCCTTCTTACTGTGCCGACCTTATTTTCCACGGACCCCTTCTCCCATCCGGATCTGGGATTGCAGAACTTTATCTGAAAGCCGTAGTGTGCGCGGAACCTTTTGAAGAGCTCTGTCACTGTTACTGTCTCTCCGACCCTGCGTCCTACGCCAGTGGCATTGTCGAAGATGAGAGTCTCCGGGACGCCTTCGATATATCTGAAGATGTCCTGCAGCCCCTGGCAGACGCATTCTGCCGTTTCTCCGCCGAATACCTGCGCATAGCCGTCGTTGCTGTAGGGAAAAGAAACGACAAGATATTTGCGCCGCAAACATTTACCATTCACATTGAAATCGGCTTCTCCGAAATCGACTTCCGCATTCCCTGGTTCCCATATGAGCTCCTGCGTCGCTTTATTCTGAATGTCTTTCCGTATGATCTTCACATACCTTTGTACTGTTTCATAGCTCCCGGTATAAGCTTCCTCGCTGACCAGACGGTCATAGACCCGCCTGGCAGTATGGTGCTGCTTCTTCCAGTGTTTCCGGTCTTCATCGAGCCAGCCGGAAATGGTCTCCTTGTATGGATCAAGTATAGATTGGTTCTTCTTTGAAATTGGCGGCGTCTCTGAGAAATCCTCCTTTTCAAGATACTTTTTGATCGTTTTCGGATCACGCTTCGTAATGCTATGTATATCGCTGATCCTGTATCCCTTTTTGCTCAGATCTCTGATATCATTGATATCTGACATGTTGATCATTTTCCTTTCCTCCTCTGTTTTTGGTTTTGCACAAAACAAAGGATAGTGGATGGTTATGGAGGAATCAACATGTCTTTCCTATTATGCGGAAATCCCTGTGGCGATTATAGGGAATTCTGTTTCCAATTTCAGGTACTTTTATCTTACACT
>JAQWCI010000220.1 GCA_028706005.1 Lachnospiraceae bacterium | reverse complement strand
CTCGCATATTCTGATCTGACCGCCACCGATCGAGGCCGCAACAATTTCAAGTTCCCTCCCGCTCTCACCTGTGAGGATAAGTTTTACTGAGTTAGGATGAGCATTTTCTCCAAGATCTACCGAGCCGAATTCGTATTGCAAGCCTTCTTCTCTTGCCAGATCAAAGCTCGATGGAATCCTCCTGTCATCAACTGCAAGGCCCATGAGACCTGCGATTATTGCACGGTCTGTGCCATGTCCTTTACCTGTTGCAAGAAAAGACCCGTGAAAAAGGATCTTTGCATCGACGATCTTTTCGCTCATAAGTTTTCTGCAGACCTGTCCTATGCGGCACGCCCCTGCAGTATGCGAACTCGAAGGCCCGACCATGACAGGCCCGACTATCTCAAAAACATTCATATATTACTCCTTAACGGAATTTTCCAGTTGCTGATTACATTTCCATCGCACGCGAATCCTGGAATTCATATATCACATAATTGTTGCACTGAACTATTCGCTAATCGAATCATCTGTCTTTTTGTTCTTTTTACCGGATCCCGGAAAAATAGTAGTCAGCAGCTTCATGACTATTATAAGTGCAATTGCCACCGCGAAAATACCGATCATTCCGAGTCCCATCACTTTAAGTGATGCCATAAAATTTTCAATCATATATTCCTTTCATGCCGGAGCGGTCTTGCTCCGGCTGCAATATTCATTATTCGTGACGCTCTCCTCAAACTTTGGGCTCCGCCCAAAGCTTGCATATCTGCAGTTTGTGACGCTCCCCGCAAACTTTGGGCTCCGCCCAAAGCTTGCATATCTGTAGTTTGTGACGCTCTCCGCAAACTTTGGGCTCCGCCCAAAGCTTGCATATCTGTAGTTTGTGACACTCCCCGCAAACTTTGGGCTCCGCCCAAAGCTTGCAGGTGACGAATGCGCAGCATTCGTCACCTTGCGATAAGTTGCAGCAGTAATCCGCCTGCGATGACCGATGCGATCTGTCCCGAGACATTGACCCCGGTCGCCTGCATGATCAGAACATTAGACGGATCCTCTTTAAGACCCATCTGTGTGATAACTCTGGCCGACATGGGGAATGCCGAAATTCCGCAGGCGCCGATCATGGGATTTAATTTGTTTTTCCTGAAAAGATTGAGGAACTTGGCGAACAGCACGCCGCCCACTGTATCGAAAACGAAGGCTACCAGTCCCAATGCCAGGATGAATAAGGTCCGGACGTTGAGGAAATACTCGGCCCGCATCTGTGACGCGACCGTGATTCCGAGTAGCAGTGTGATTATATTTGCAAGTGAATGCTGTGCGGTGTCCGAAAGCGAATCAAGTACACCGCATTCTCTTATGATATTTCCGAACATCAGGAAGCCGACTAACGCCACTGATCTGGGGGCAATCAGGCCCGCAATAATTGTTATGCAGATCGGGAACAGAATCTTTGCTGTCTTGGAGACGCTGTGCGCGTTGTACTCCATATGAATTCCGCGCTCTTTCCTGGTAGTCACAAGCTTAATGACCGGCGGTTGAATTATCGGCACCAGCGCCATGTATGAATACGCTGCGACTATAATTGCGCCAAGATATTTTGAATTAAAATAGTCCGCCACGAATATCGATGTCGGCCCGTCCGCCGCGCCAATAATTCCGACCGAAGCCGCATCCTGCAGGCTGAATCCGAACAGTGTCGAAAGGCTCAGAGTAAAGAATATTCCGAACTGTGCCGCGGCGCCGAAGAGCATCATCTGCGGACACGCGAGCAGCGGCGTAAAGTCGATCATTGCGCCAATACCGATAAACAGTATCAGCAGGAAAAGCTCATTTGATATTCCCGAACTGAAAAGAATATCCAGCGGACCGTTCTCAGTCACACCATCAATCACCTGAGTCACAGCACCTGACATCGGGAGATTCACCAGGATCGCGCCAAAACCCATCGGCACAAGCAGCGTCGGCTCCATCTTCTTCACGATTCCGAGGTAGATCATAACCCCGCCAATCAGCCACATGACCATCATCTGCCATGTGATGTTCCCAACATTGGAAAACAAACCTAATATTTCTTCCATACTCTTCTCCTTACAATTGTGAGCGTCCTTTGCCCACGTTTTGCGTGATTTGGCTTCAAACAAAAAAAGACTCCTATTGCAAAGACCTGAAGCCTCCGCAATAAAAGTCTTGCTGTCGCATAAAAAGCTTATACCGGAATCGGATGTCTCCATCGTGCTGACGCTTCCGGTCGCAGCCTCTTGTCGCAATTTCATAGTCACCATTCTTGATGATCATTGCAACAGAGCCTCTGCCAGCTACTCCCTTTTATTGATTTGTTATCACTTATTTCTCAGCGGTTTTGTTGCCCGCCGTCTGTATCTCATAATATCCAGTACGCGTCTGGAAGTCAAACAGTTTTAAATTTCTTATCATTTGATCTGATCATGTTCTTGTAGAAATCGACGCAGCCCTGAAGGCAGTTGCACTCGATATTCTCGTTGAGCCCGTGCATACCCTTCATCTGCTCAGGGCCGTATATCACGGGGGCAAAACGCACAATGTTGTCGCAGATTTCCTGGTAACAGCGTGCATCCGTCGCGCCCTGCATACATAAATGGACTGTTGAGTTCACTGAGCATTTGTTTTACCTCCGTTTACTTGTAATGTCTTTTTGCACCTGTTTATTTTACACCAAAAGTGGGTCTGCGAGCCCCTTTAAACCGCATTGTTGTCGGATTTACCTATGATTTCAATGCCCTGCGGTTTTCACAGGTAAGCCGGCTGATCATGTGCCCCGCCAGATTTGCTTCTTTACCTGTGATTTCAGTGTCCTGCGGTTTTCACAGGTAAGCCGGCTGATCATGTGCCCCGCCAGACTTGCTTCCTTACCTGTGATTTCGGTGTCCTGCGGTTTTCACAGGTAAGCCGGCTGATCATGTTCCCCCCCAGATTTGCTTCGTTACCTGTGTTTTCGGTGTCCT
>JAQWCI010000062.1 GCA_028706005.1 Lachnospiraceae bacterium | reverse complement strand
AATTCCTACGAACTGCCCCGGGTTCACAGTCAAGTGTGTGTTTTTCGGAAAGGCGAGCGTCATGGAATATATTCCACTTTGAAGTTCTTCCGTTTCAGAAACGGTCATTGTCATTCTGGCTTTCATTTGATGAGTTCCCTGTCCTTTTCGTATGTTTCCATCATTATGCCACGCACCTTTTCAGGAAGCGCCGTTCTGTCTGCAGGCTTCATTCCGGCAGTCTCGATCGGCTCTCCGAAATCTATGATCACACGCTGCGCTTTTACTATCGGAAAATGATCCTCCCAGATGGCTCCTGTGTTCACTATCGTCACCGGCACAACGGGCGCCCCGGGTCTTGTTGCGATCTTGAAACTTCCTGCATGGAACGGCAGCATAGTGCCCTCTTCCCTGCAGCGCGTGCCCTCAGGAAAAACAAATACTGAGACCCCGCTCTTTATCAGGTCTATTGCCTTGAGAATTGTCTCAAGGCCCTGCTTTATATCATTTCTGTCGAGGAAAAGGCAGTGTATATTGCGCATCCATGTACTTAGAAGTGGAACATGTTCCATGTTGATCTTCGCAAGGTACCCTGTCGGGCGTTTCATTAATGGATATGTACAGATAATATCGAAGAAACTTCTGTGATTTCCAATAAAGCAGGCTGCCCTGTCCGTCGGGATATTCTCCCTGTGAAGCACCGTGATCTTCGCTCCTCCAAAGAAGCCGACGCCGCGAAGCCCTACTGAGACCCACACCATGACAAACTTTTCTTTGGCCTTCTTGCTGAAAAGGCCGATAATCAGAGCAATAAGTTCAAACACTATACCCAGGATCAGGTAAACCACAGCAAACGCGAAACCCAATATCAAACGGATCATATATGTACCTTTCTTAGCGGCCTCCGATGACAACCGTATTTTGTACAGGATTGTATACAATTTTACCATAAACCCTGTCTTATGAAAACTTTGGTACAATTATGTTACGTATAACAGTAACGGAGGGTTGCATATGCTTCTCATAAAGAACGGTCATGTAATTGATCCCGCTTCAGGACTTGATTGCATTATCGATATTCTCATAGAAAATGGAAAATTTGCTGAGATCGCTCAGGATATTCCTGAGAGCACAGTTATGGGGCGCAAGACCGCAGTCACAGAAGCAGTCGGTGCTCTCCCCGACAATGAACCCCTGAAGATTATCGACGCGGGCGGTCTTCTTGTTTTGCCCGGGCTTGTTGACACGCATTCTCATTTCCGTGATCCCGGATTCCCGTTGAAGGAAGATATCGGTTCCGGCGCAGCAGCCGCCGCGAAGGGCGGATACACCTCCATAGTCATGATGGCTAACACTAAGCCACCTGTCGACAATGTTGGCGTTCTGCGGGATGTACTTGAAAAAGGACGCAGGACGCCGGTACATATATACAGCTGCGCAAATGTGACCAGAGGAATGGAAGGATCGGAGCTCACTTGTTTTGAAGATTTGAAATATGCCGGAGCGGTAGGCTTCACTGACGATGGGAAACCGATAATGAATGCTGCTCTGCTGAGATCGGCATTTGAAAAGGCTGCAGAACTTTATGTCCCGGTGTCGCTCCATGAGGAGGACCCCTCTTTCGTTCATGGCGCAGGTGTAAATGCAGGGAGCGCTGCCGCGAGGGCTCTTGGGATCAAAGGTGCCGACAGGCAGGCGGAAATTTCCATGGTAAAACGTGATCTGGATATAGCTCTTAATACCGGCGCAAACGTCGTGATACAACACATAAGCGCCGCAGAATCTGTGGATCTTGTAAGGAAGGCCAAATTACAGGCAGGCGGCTCAGACCGCATTCACGCCGAGGCGTCGCCTCATCATTTCTCACTCACTGAAGATGCTGTACTTCGCTTCGGAACTAACGCCAAGTGTAATCCGCCGCTTCGGACCGAAGCGGACAGGCAGGCCATAATAGAGGGCCTTGCTGATGGAACTATAGACATAATTGCGACTGACCATGCGCCGCACACAGCCGAAGAAAAAGCAAAGCCTTTTATGGAAGCTCCAAGCGGGATGACAGGACTTGAGACTGCCTTCTCTCTTGGGCTTAAAGAGCTTGTAAATACAAAGAAACTGGCACTTATTGATTTCGTGCGTCTCATGACACAAAGTCCCGCTGATCTGTATCTCCTTCCGGCAGGACGTATCACTGTCGGTGCAGCGGCGGATCTTGCAATCATAGATGCCGAAGCCACCTGGACCGTCGGTCCGGGATTTGCCTCGCGCTCCTCAAATTCTCCATTTGTCGCAGAGACACTGCCCGGCGTTATCAGATACACAATTGCTGGCGGAAAAGCCATATTCATCTCCACATGAACCACAGGAAAACATATCCAGCGGTCACGGCAGTAAGTGTGAACGGAACGCTTATCCTGCAGAAATCTTTTGTTGAAACTTCATATCCGTTCTTCCGCAGGATCCCTATTCCTGTAATATTTGCGGAGGCGCCGAACGGGGTGAGATTGCCCCCGAGTGTCGCGCCGCACAGAAGTCCGAAATACAGAAGGTATGGCTCTATGCCCATGATTCTTGATATTCCCGCTATGACAGGAAGCATCGCCGACACATATGGAATGTTGTCTATAAAAGCAGATATAAGAACTGAACCCCACACTACAAGTGTGTACAGCAGGAAATAATTATCCCCGCCTATCTTCACGAAAAAGTCAGCAATATCATCAATGATCCCTACGTTGGTTATCCCGCCAATGACAACAAAGAGCGATGCCAGAAGCAGGATGGTCTGCCAGTCAAATTCAGACACTGCCGTCTTCACCTGCGCATTCTTATGTGTCGAGATCAGTGACCATATGACACAGATCAGCGCAAATAACATACACACAACACCATTTGTCATATCCGGTCTGTCCGGGAAGAATGATGCGATTATAAGAGTGATTATCGTCATGACGAGGGCAGCTGTCGGCACATAATCTCTTACGATAGTCTTTTCCTTTGCTTCAACCGGCTGTCTAAGCTTTCCGAAGATCTTCATCATTACCGGGATCGTACAGAGTGCACCAAGTTCGACAGCAAAGAATATCCCGGCCTTTCCGTTCATGAAGAAGAAATCCGCGAACGTCATGCGCGCATATGAGCCCAGCATTATCGACGTCGTATCGCCGACAAGAGTCGCGGCTCCCTGGAGATTTGACGAGACTGCGATTGAAACTATCATGGGAATCGGCGAGACCTTCAGTTTCTTCGATATCGCTATGGCAACAGGCGCTATCATAAGCACAGTAGCCACGTTATCAATAAACGCCGAAATAATACCTGCAAAAAGTGAAAGCGCTATTATCACCATTCTCAGATCTTTGGACTTATCAAGTATACCGTCTGCTATCTTCATAGGCATTCCTGACATCCCGAAATATGAAACAGTGATCATCATCCCCGCGATCATCAGAAGGACATTGAAGTCTATTGTACCTGCAAGGTCGCCAAAACCTACAATTCCAAGGATCACAAAGAGCACCGCTCCTGCAAGTGCTCCCCATACCCTGCGTTTTGGCAGCAGGATCATCACTGCGTATACTGCTATGAATATTACAAGTGCTGCTGTTTTCATAAAACTCCCTGTGTCATAAAAACAATTACCTGTTGTCATTTCTTCCTGTGATATCTCGTATTACAACTGAAGCCAGGATCGCCCCTGCTGCCGGCGGAACAAATGATGTAGATCCCGGAGGTGTTTTGCGTGTGTCATGAATTGAACTCTCGTCCCCGGAAAACACGCATGGCACCGGAATTTCTGTGGAATACACGACCTTGAGGCTGCGCACTCCGCGCTTCCTGAGTTCTCTTCGCATCACGCGGGATAACGGATCGTTCTCCGTCTCATAAATGTCGCCCGCCACGAGTTTTGTCGGATCCAGCCTGTTGCCGCACCCCATGCAGGAAATGACGGGCGTGCCGGCCTTCCCCGCTTCGATGATGATTCCTATCTTGCCGGTCACGGTGTCGATCGCATCCACTACGTAGTCCCATGCCCCGAAGTCAAAACAAGTGTCCCCGTCCGGCAGATAGAATGTGCAGTATTTATTCACCGTTATGTCAGGGTCTATAGAGTGTATTCTCTCTTCTGCAACATCGGTCTTGTATCTTCCTATTGTCTCGTGTGTTGCAAGTATCTGTCTGTTGAGGTTTGTGATCGACACCTTATCATTGTCAATAATATCAAGAGTCCCGACTCCGCAGCGGGCAAGTGCTTCAACAGCGCTGCCCCCTACTCCTCCCAGTCCGAATACGGCCACGCGCGAAGAGGCGATCTTATCGACCGCCTCCTGCCCCATTATCAATTTAAGTCTTGAATACTGATCCAAATGTTAAGCCTTTCCGCATAATTGCAGAAATATGTCAGAACGAATGGCCGCCTCCGCCACCTCCGGAGAAGCCGCCGCCACCGCCGCCTCCTCCGCCACCACCACTGCTGCCGCCGCTGCTGCCGGATCCGGTGTCACGCGGGCTGTACATTTTCTTGGTACTGAGCAGGTTGATCGTCGCTCCTGACACGGCAAGCCCGATAAGTGTAGCTGCGAGAAGCTCCTTCTTGGAAGCCTTGATCTTGCGGCCTCTGATCCTCACGAGCACGAAATTGATCAGAAGTGCCACGATGACTGCCAGCAGGGCATTGGTTATGTACTTCATCGGCTGTGAAATACGTCCGCCCCTCAGTAATGTGCCCGCCTGTCTGAATACTTTTGCAGCGCATCCGTAATAATCTCCGTCAGTCGCATAAGTATATGCATTATCGGTAATTGTTGTGGCGTAATCAGATGTGACTATATTATATATTTCTCCGTTTGTGCAAAGATATATCTGTCTGTTGCTCATATCAATAAGGAAAAGCGCGCCACTGTTGTTCTCAAAATAATTATAATAACGCTCCTCGGCATATTCCTGGTACATCCCGTCATCAACGTCATCACTGCTGACAAATGCCGCTCCGCCGTAATCTGTGACTGGCTGCATCTCGATCATAAGCTTCTTCTCTTCAGAATCTGAAAGAAGATCCGCTGAATCATCAATATAGACTTCATAGCCCGTCTCATCATTTGTATAGACAGGTGAGGACGCATGTGCCACCACTGCAGTTCCGCCCAGAACAAATGTCAGGGACATAGCGGCAACTGCCGCTCTTATCATAATGTCAGTCTTTTGCACTGTCGTTACCTCCCTTCCTGTCATAGAACGTAGGTATGGGTCTTGTAGCCAGGACATTGTACTTCTTTATGATACCGATGCATGTGACTGCAACACCAAGAAGACATAAGATACATCCGATATAATATACCCAGTCATTTACCGGCTTTATCCAGCACATGAGTGCCGCGATTATCTCGCCTGCAAAGGCACATGTGGGCTCGTAGATACGGCTCTTATCTTTGGACGGGTTCTCCTGTCTGACTGTGCTGGCAAACGTTATTCCGCCGATTATCAGGACTATCGTCGCCATGATTCCCGGCATATCCTTGACAAATTCACTCACAAAAATCAACAGTATCGGTAATACTATAAGCGCTATGGCCACCCACAAAATTATGACCCATGTCGCATATCCGGCATTCTTATTCCCTGCCCTCTTTTTCTCGGCTTTTCTTGCCACCCTGGCAGCAGCATTATCTGCTTTCTTTTTTCTTATCTTGGCATTAAAACCTATATCATCAATATGATTCTCCCGATTATTGATAGAAGTGATTTCGGTCGCATAAAGGATACCTGCTACTACTGCCAGCAGTGATGACCAGAAGAGCGTCACTGTCGCTGTCATTGTAATAGTTCCATTAAACAATAGAAACAGTACTGCTGCTATTATTGCCGTACCGACACCATATCGTTTAAGATCCACCGGCAGATCCATTGAGACTTTGCCAGTCTCGCCGTTAATCACTGCATATGCCAGTCTGTCCTTGTTCCTCCATGTCAGGAACCACACAGGAAACATCGCAGCTTTTCCCTCTTCACAATTGGTTCCGAGCATCATTCTCTGTTTTGCCATGCTTGATGGCACTTCCGCAGTCAGGCCCTTCTTTGCGATAGCTGCCCTGACTCTGTCCATTGCCTCTTCTGTAGCTGCATCGGCTGCCATTTCCGCATACGTTTCCTTTGATACATCTGCTGTATCCGCATAGAAGCCACAAAGATACGACGGATTGAACGGTATCATCTTTGCTATGTGATAGGGCGCGATTACATCGGCGATGGTATCATCGAATGATGACGAGGCATCATATGAGATTCCATCATAAGTGCCGTCAATTTTCGTTGTTGTCGTGTAGTTTTCAGTGTAAAGATAATCACCCCTGCGGTATTCCTTCGATGCCGCCATCGTGACATCATTATTGAAGCTCGCATCGTAAAACCAGTAAGGGATATATATGCCGCGGAATTTGTCGAGGAACGCCGGATCCCGGTATTCTCTTGGTGAATACAGTGCTGTTCTCGTCGCTTTCCTGAAAGCTTTCTTGCAATCATCCCTGGAAATCGTAAAGGGTATGATTTTCTCCGGTTTTTTCTCAGTTGACATCCGGCTTGCAAGAACGGTCGATGCTCCGCAGTATGTGCAGAACCCCGTAGCCGAATTGTCAGTACTGATAAGCTCGGCTCCGCATTGCGTACAAGTGAAAACTGTCGCTCCGAAGTTGTCACCTTCCTCGGCTTCTTTCCCTGTCTTGTATGTTCCGGGATCATATTCGCCGTTACAGTAATCGCACTTCAGTTTCTGCGTTGGTATGTCGAATCGTAGCGCTGCTCCGCAATTCGGACACTCATACATTTGTTTTGCCCTCCCTCATGTAAAATATTTATGTTAATGTTTGCCGAGATCAGGATCAGACGGGCCTTCCACAAGACCTGTTATCCCCTGTTTCTCATTTACAGCTCCACGTATCCAAATATAATTCTCGTCATCTTTTTCATTCACGCAAACAGGCAGAATGTTGTATTTTGTTTTGTCGTAAGAATCAGTCGCTGCCTTCCAGATGCCGTTCCCGGCCGTGCCCGACCAGTCAGTATACGTTCCGTCAGCATCAAGCGTCGTCACATATTCATCTCCGTCATAATATCCGTTCCTGAAGCTGCCGATGACATTCATCGCCACACGATATTCCTGATAGTCGATGTTGCAGTCCACATGCTCCTGTCCGTCGCCGTTCGGCAGATTATTGGCCCAGGTGCCCTGATAGCTGTGGAAATATATGCCATTATTTGCTTTGCTGAAAGTGCCGCCATCAACATAAATTCTGACCCACATGCCGTCGCCTGAGCGGATTCCTTCGTCAAAACTCCCGTAGTAATAACTGTTGTCCGCATAAATTGCTATACCTTTTCCGTCAGGAGTCCCGTCGTCGTTTTCCTCTCCGTAATAATAGTAATTCGCCGTGCCTCCCAGCTGCTGCGAAACATAGATCATGTCGCCCATTCGCATTATGTCGTCTATGGCGTCGAGATTACCTTCCTCCCAGTATGCCGCCATTGTCTTAAGTCTTCCTTCGATATCCTGCTCAGAGCGCGGATAACCATAAACGTATTCAGTATCAACATCCTTTGCTTTGGGATTTCGCACAAGAAACGCGACCGAAACTCCTTCTGCGTCGCCATCTGAGATTTTCTGTCTGGAAACACCCGTCGCCGATGATTGCGATGCTGTGGTCCCGCTCTTTGCCGCTGAGCTGTTCGAAGATGAAGCACTTTCAGCGCTGTCTTCTTCATCGCTGAATTCCGAATCATCCGGGGCATAGACACGCTGACCCGGGGTAGCCACATCAGGCGAATCCGAGGTACTTCCTGAATCTGCCTGATCGCTGCCATCTGAAGCGCTGCTGTCCTCACCGCTTGTCTGTGACTCTGCGGTGCCCTGACCGGATGTACCGGCAGGTGTCGCACTGCTGCACCCTGACAGACATGTGATTATAAGAACACCTGCTAATATAAGGCTGATTTTCTTTTTGTTGTTGACCATTTTCCTCCATGACGAACGCCATTTGGCTTCGTGTTACTGATAAAACTTTACCATATTTTGAATCATTTTGCTCCATAATCACATGATTAGACGATTTTTGTAAGAAAAGCTTATATCGCTCCGCCACATCCCCGTAGTACAATATGCTCATTGTCGCGAATTTTCGCGATTCGTTTTTTCTCTGGTATAAAGATACTTTGACACATACATCATCTGATATATGTATGATACAGAAAGGCAGTTCGTTTTATGGCAGTTCAGAAAGATATGACGGTCGGTGATCCGGCCAGGCTCGTCCTTAATTTTTCAATTCCGGTAATACTCGGCAACATATTCCAGCAATTCTATTCCATGACTGATTCAATAATAGTCGGACAATATGTTGGAACAAAAGCTCTGGCAGCGGTGGGTTCTACCGGTACCATCACGTTCCTTATACTCGGTTTTACGTGGGGTCTGTGCGCCGGTTTTATCGTGCCGCTCGGGCAGAGATTCGGTGCGGGAGATATGAAAGGTGTTAAGAAGGCGGCAGGTAACGCAGTCACACTCTCGATTATTTTTGCGGTCATTATCACCGCTCTGAGCGTCGCCTGTATGCGCTGGCTCCTTACCATTATGAACACACCGTCGGATATTTTCGACATGGCCTACGACTACGTCATAATAATCTGTGCAGGACTCGGAGCACAGCTCCTTTATACTCTGCTGTCAACAATGCTGAGAGCCCTCGGCAACAGCCGCGACCCGCTGATACTGCTGGTCATGTCTGCCAGTCTCAACATAGTGCTCGATCTTGTTTTCGTTATCAATTTCAACATGGGAGTAGCAGGTGCCGCCTGGGCAACTGTTATCTCACAGGGCGCCGCCGGTATAGCAGCCTGGGTTTATATCGTGCTGAGAGTTCCGACACTGTGTGTTTCTATAAAAGATCTTGTTCCTGATAAGGACCTGATGATGGGTCAGCTCAGGATCGGTCTGCCAATGGGGTTCCAGTTCTCAATAACAGCTATCGGCGCTGTCGTACTGCAGGCAGCTCTCAATCTTCTCGGATCCACTGCTGTTGCGGCTTACACCGCAGGAGAAAAGATCGAAAGCCTGCTTGACCAGTTGTATTTTGGTCTCGGCGCCACTATGGCGAGCTACTGTGCTCAGAATGCCGGTGCCGGAAAATTTGACAGAGTAAAACAGGGTATCCACGCCGCAGACAAGCAGGGCTTTATCAGTGCCATTGTTGCCGGTCTGTGCTGTATCACGTTCGGAAAATATCTGACTTACCTTTTCGTGTCGGAGGAGATCGAGATCATTCTTCCCATGGTAGAAACATACCTTTACTGTGTCGGTTTCTTCATGATCCCGCTCGCTGCGATCTTTATTTACAGGAATGCTCTGCAGGGCATGGGTTATTCCCTTATGCCTATGATTGGCGGTGTTATTGAACTTTTTGCCCGCGCCGGTGTCGGCATTGTCGCAGGCATTAATAAGAGCTACCTCGGTGTTTGTTTTGCCTCACCCGTCGCATGGCTGACAGCAGGCGTCTTCCTCATGGCCGCATACGCCGTTCTCGAGAAGAAGCGTCTTAAGGCTGCCGCAACCGGTTTACAGACGCCGCATCTGTATTAGAACAGGCCTTCGATCAGCCCCTGCTCATTTACATCTATTTCCAGCGCCGCCGGCTCCTTTGGGAGTCCCGGCATCTGGATTATCGAGCCTGTGAGTACCACGACAAAACCAGCTCCGGCCGAAACATATGCATCATTCACATTCAGTCTGAATCCCTCCGGGCGCCCGAGTTTCCCAGGGTCATCCGAAAGTGAATACTGAGTCTTTGCTATGCATACCGGCAGACCGCCAAAGCCGAGCTTCTCAAGATTATCAAGTTTCTTTCCCGCATCTGTCGAATAATTCACCCCGTCCGCGCCGTAAATCTCGGCCGCAATAGTTTCGATCTTTTCTTTCAGACTGTGATCAAGTCCATAGAGCGTGTGAAAAGCCGCCTTGCTCTCATCCAACATATTGACTACCTTGCCGGCCAGATCAAGCCCGCCTTCTCCTCCATCAGCCCAGACAGTTGCCTGCGAGAATTCACAGTCCATCTCCCTGCAGAAGTCCCTGATGACTGCGATCTCAGCGTCTGTGTCGGTCACAAATGTATTGAGCGCCACGACCACAGGCACGCCGTATTTATGAAGATTCTCGATGTGCTTCTCAAGATTTACGATACCCTTTTTAAGTGCTGCGACATTTTCTTTCTTCAGATCTTTCTTTTCGACACCGCCGTTATATTTGATTGCTTCCACTGTAGCTACTATAACAACAGCATCGGGCTTTATTCCCGCTGCCCTGCACTTGATGTCCATAAATTTCTCGGCACCGAGATCCGCGCCGAAACCTGCTTCCGTAACTGTTATATCAGCGAGTCTCATAGCGGCTTTTGTCGCCCTCACGGAATTGCATCCGTGCGCAATATTCGCGAAAGGTCCTCCGTGTATCAGCGCCGGTGTGTGTTCAATTGTCTGCATAAGATTAGGCTTTATGGCGTCCCTCAGCAGTGCGCACATGGCTCCGACAGCTCCGATCTGCCCTGCTGTCACAGGCTCTCCGCCGTACGTATATGCAACTACCATCCGCTCAAGTCTCGTCCTCAGATCATCCATATCCTCAGCGAGGCAGAAGACGGCCATGATTTCCGATGCCGCCGTGATCACAAAATGATCCTCACGCACCGGGCCGTTTGTTTTGCCTCCGAGTCCTATGGTAATGTTCCGCAGTGCCCTGTCGTTCATATCCATGCAGCGTTTCCAGACCACCCTTGTGGGGTCGATCCCGAGGCTGTTGCCAAAATGTATGTGGTTGTCTATCATCGCCGCGAGCAGATTGTTCGCCGATGTTATCGCGTGAAAGTCCCCTGTCAGATGCAGGTTCAGATCTTCCATCGGGACTACCTGCGCATATCCTCCGCCCGATGCTCCGCCCTTTATGCCAAAACAAGGTCCGAGCGATGGTTCACGAAGAGCTATTATTGCTTTCTTTCCAAGTTTTCTGAGTGCGTCGGCAAGTCCGATCGTAATTGTGGTCTTGCCCTCACCCGCCGGTGTGGGATTGATTGCTGTAACAAGAACGAGTTTGCCCTCTTTGCGATCCTTTATGCTCTCTATAAAGTCGTTCGAAAGCTTGGCCTTATATTTGCCGTAAAGCTGCAAATCCTCTTCTTTCATGCCGATACTTTCAGCGATCTTCACTATCGGCAGCATTTTGCTTTCCTGTGATATCTCAATATCTGATTTCATTTGTTCCTGCCCCGTTCAGACGCTCTGTGCGTCCGCTTTCCATAATTTATTTATATGTGACCGCCCGTCCACCGAGTTCATCATGTCTCTTTATGGCGAGCTCCCTGTCATATTCGACCGTTCCATGATTCATCCACGGATCATTGAATATCAGCGTATTCTTTTCATCATCATGACCCACCAACAGCATACAATGTTCCATTGATGTCCACGTGAAAACTTTACTGCCGATCCTCCACGACGGACCTTTTATCGTTTCTGCCAGACAAAGACTCGCCCAGTATATCACCGGTCTGCCGTTATCGATATGGTCTACAAGCAATCTGTCTGTTGTCACTCCCGTCGCATCCTCTGCTCTGTATTCTGCAAAACAGGAATTCAGAGCTCTGACTATGACACCCGGGTAGCAGCCGAATGAATCTTTGTCATACGGCGATCCGGCAAAACATTCATCGGGGTCAGGTCCTGTGCCGATGATATTGTCAGGATCAGGTGTAAGGTCGACCCCGTCAGCGTTCAGCGACAGTGTGCTCCCGAAACGCATTGGTTCCTTCATAACATGCTTATTTATAAAATCATCGACGCTTATATCAATTCCCAGATAACACAGCAACATGACCGCCGAGACACATTCACATCCCGTCGGCCACGATTTCGTCTGATCAATATACGGTACAGTTATAAGTTTTCTCATACTCTGATATCCTTACATTATCTGATTTCAAACAGCGACAGTATCTTCCCCGCCGTGTTCTCGAGTTTTGCCCCGGCCTCGTCCTGTGTGAGTACATCTCCATCATCGCCGGAACCAAGGATCATGTATCCGCGGCTCATAAGAATATGGCCTGTCGAAGGCGCGGCCATGTCATCGCCCTCATGGATCGCGCATTTCCACTGTTCAAGGGAGCATCCGTTTTCCGCGGCTGTCTGCCTTGCCTCATCTTCTGTCGGCACTTTCACCGCCGTGCCTGTGAAATCAAAATATCTTATCTCCATTATCCTTACATTACGTGGTGTAAACTCGTATTTATTTCCACACTGGATCAGTATCATTTCCTGCGCTTCGTCGACGCCCG
>JAQWCI010000061.1 GCA_028706005.1 Lachnospiraceae bacterium | reverse complement strand
AATCAAAACATTAAGACGACAGGCTTACGGATATCGTGATGATTAATATTTCTTTCTCAAACTATTTGATGTTAGTAGGAAGAGATATGTTCGAAATCCGTTATCCCACAAAATTTGTGATTGAGCCAGTATATTGCATCAAAAACGCAGTCTGGAGTGGAAAAAGTCCAGTATAGCGGAGGAATTCGTGTTACCAATTTGGAGAAGACATTAGTTGACAGTGTAAAAGACATGGATAAGATAGCAGGTATGGAAGAAATTATTGGCTTTATAGAGTCTATACGTAAGTTGGATGAACAGAAAGTATGTAAGTATTTAGCTGAATACCGGAATCAGTTTTTGTATCAGAAAATGGGATATCTATTAGAAACATTTAGCACATCGGTGGGGATAACAGAGGAATTTTATACATTTTGTCAGGGACATATAGAGAAAAGCAAACGATATTTATCCAATGATATTTATCAGGGAACTTATAATGCAAAATGGAAACTGATAGTTCCTGATATGAATGATTATAAAAAGAACGGAGTAGAGATGGATGATTGAATATAATAAAATCCAACTTGGCAAAATGGCACAGGAATATGGTTTTGTCAGAGATACTTTTGAGAAAGTACTACGATTAAAGGAAATACTGAAATATTTCAATAATGATCCATATCTACAGGAGCATCTTGTGCTGAAGGGCGGTACTGCCATTAATATGGTAATCTTTAATCTCCCAAGACCATCTGTTGTCTTCGACATCAAGATTCAGTTTTAGTCTGGATGCATTTTACTATCAGTATTACTTCCTGATTTTTCCGCACACAATCTTCGTCATACCTTCTGTACCAGACTTTGTGAGAATGAAACGAATCTGAAAGTCATTCAGAATATCATGGGTCATGTGGATATCAGCACCACAATGGATATATATGCAGATGTCATTCATTCCTTATAGTTGTTGAGAAATATGTTCGTGTGGAAAAAGTGAATATGCATTTCAGAAGAATCAGAATCCTTCTTTTTTCCTTTGCTCTCTGTTCTCGCGTCTCAGAATGGCACCCTGCCATTCGGCCTTTTCAGATTCAGTCTTAATGTCAAGATTATATGGAATTTCAATCGGGTGGCCGGCATCATTGACAGCAACATAGATCACATAAGCTCTGTTTATCGGTGAACGCATACCATCGCGATCCTCGATATATGAATCGACGCGCACTTCCATTGAAGTATGCCCGACCCAGGTCAGCCTGGATATAAGGACCACCATATCATTTAGCGTTGCGCCTCTCCTGAATTGAAGATTATCTATGGCAGCCGTTGTAACATGGCATCCGCTGTGGCGCATCGCCGCGAAACCGCCGGTTTCATCTATCCATGCCATCAGTCTTCCACCGAATAATCTGTTCGCACCGTTTATATCTTCATATTTCAAAACATGTGTACACTCAGTTTTGGAATAATCCACAGGTCTTTTATCACGCTCCATTTGTTTTGCCTTTCATTTCTGCTTCTATCTTCTTGGTAAGTGTTGTTTTGACATACACAATAGCTGAAAAAGGGGTTTTGACTCTGGTATCATTATATGAGTATACGCCATATGCAGAATACTGTTGCATCAGTGCTTAAAAGAGCAGATGGATATGATATCTTTAAATGTAAGTATTATAATACCTCAGTGAAGTATTACGGTCAGAGCAATAAATGAGAGCAGCTCTCAGGAGACCCTGAGTTGCACATTACGAATGTGGAGGCAAAACAAATGCTCAGTGAACTCAACAGTCCATTTATGTATGCAGTGTGCGGCGGGATAATCCTGTTTGTCGCAATTGTCTGCGTCATATTTCTTGTGCGTTCATACAAGGCCGGCAAGGCTTTGGGAATGGACACAAAAGTCCTGAAGAGGACGATAACATCAAGCGCGACTTTTTCAGTGCTGCCGGCGGTCGGAATATTGCTCGGTGTAATCGCGCTGTCGGGAAGTCTCGGGACCCCGTGGCCGTGGCTGAGATTGTCTGTAATAGGCGCGCTCCACTATGAGACACAGGTCGCTGAAGCGGCAGCAGAGCAGGTCGGCATGAGCAGGCTCTCAATTGATGGCATGACACCGAGAGCGTTTGCGACGATTGCACTCCTCATGAGCATCTGCATAATGTGGGGAATGATCCTCTCAATTATCTTCAACAGGAAATATACAAAGAAACTGAGCGGTGGCAAAACAAGCGCAAAGAAGGGTTTCGGCGATCTCGCAATGACGGCGATGTTCATAGGGCTTGTCAGCGCTTACATAGGAAGCTACATAGGGAGTTTTGTTTCAGGGAATGGTCTATTCACCTTCTCGGGCAATATAACACCGATCATTGTTGCGGTAGTCGCGGCGCTTGTTATGGCAGGACTCACATACCTGGCTGAGGAAAAACACATGGTCTGGCTCGAGAGTTTCTCGATTGCCGCAAGTATGCTGATCGGTATGCTGGCAGCAATAATAATCTAGAAGAGAAGAGGATGCAGAGATGGACATAGATAAATTCAACCGCAACACACACATAATCGGACGTATAGTATCGGCGATAACACTTGTTTTGCTGGTAGGTGCGCCGTTCGTAATAGGTAAATATCTAGGAGCGATGCCGGATCTCGGTGCAGTGGCAAAAGGGTTTCTGGCTGTCGGCCTTGTCTGGACGGTCTCGAGCGTAGTGGAATTTCTTGTCTACACACCGATGCTCGGTGCGGGCGGCGGGTACCTCGCATTCATAACGGGAAATCTTATCAACATGAAGATCCCCTGCGCCATGAATGCAAGAGAAATTGCGGGAACAAAGGCCGGGACAACGGAGAACGAGATCATATCGACACTCTCGATCGCGACATCATCGCTCGTAACTATTGCAGTCCTCGCGCTTGGCGTGCTGCTCCTCGTGCCGCTTCAGCCGATACTTCAGAGCCCCACGCTCGCACCCGCATTCGACAACGTGGTCCCGGCACTTTTCGGCGCCATGGCATATCAGTACTACCGCAAGAACATCAGGCTCGCACTTGCGCCGCTCCTTCTAATGAGTGCGCTGTTCATCCTTGTGCCGGCGCTCACATCGCAGACCAGCCTCATGATAATTCCGTCGGGCGCACTCGCAATAGGCCTCGCATTTATGGGATGGAAGAAATCGCGCGCAAAAGAACAGGCATAATTGGAAAGCAGTTGCACCATGTAGTTTTGCTCTCATGAAAGGATCGTAATCCACATGATAATCTTATACATTATTCTTGCAATAATTGCGGCTATTCTTGTACTGCTACTAATCGCAGCCATTCACACCTTAACGATTCCGAGGAAGACATCTGATTACGTGCCTCACTCGGACGAGGCGCGCACCAGGCTGTATTCGTCAAAACTTTCTAAGATGGTCCAGTATGACACGACCTCGCATCAGGATGTTCACGATAGAGAGAAGTTCCTTGGTTTTCATAAGGTGCTGGAGGAACTCTTCCCCCTCGTTCATGAGAAACTGGAAAAGACGGAGATAGACGGAAACCTTCTGTTCAAATGGGAAGGAAAGAGCCATGACAGGCCACTTGTTTTGATGAGTCATCAGGATGTGGTGCCGGCAGAGGGAACGTGGGAGCACGAGCCGTTCTCAGGGGATATCGCTGACGGCAAGGTCTGGGGGAGGGGAACCTCTGACACGAAGTGTTCAGTGATGGGCTTCTTCCAGGCGGTAGAGGAACTTCTTGAGGAAGAATATGTGCCTGAGAATGATGTTTATCTCTCATCGTCATGCACAGAGGAATGGGCGGGAGATGGCTGCCCGAAGATCGTGGCGGAACTTAAGAGGAGAGGCGTTAAGCCATACCTTGTCTGCGATGAAGGCGGCGGGATAATCACCGACCCGATAGGCGGGATAAAGGGAAACTTCGCGATGGTCGGCGTGTTCGAAAAGGGCAAGGCCGATGTGAAATTTACTGCAAAGGGAAACGGCGGACATGCGAGTGCGCCATCGCCAGATTCGCCAATAATCAGGCTTTCAGCATTCGTGACGGATGTGGATAGACATGATCCGTTCAGGAAGAAGATGCTGCCGGAAGTCGCCGCAATGTTCAGGACACTCGCACCATATGCCGGCACAGGACTCAGATACGTATTTGAAAATCTGTGGCTTTTCAAGGGACTTCTCACAAAGCTCATGCCGAAGATTTCAGCGCAGGGCGCGGCTATGCTGAAGACCACAATTGCTTTCACGATGCAGTCAGGGTCAGACGCTGTAAATGTAATGCCACAGGAGGCATCAGTCAGCGCAAACATGCGCTTCATCCCTCACCAGGGAATGGATGAGAGTCTCGATATCATAAAGAACAGAGCCGAAAAATACGGACTTTCGATGGACATAATGCATGCAAATGATTACACAGAATCTATAGATATAAACGGTGCGGCATTTCATATGGTTCAGGATGTAATCAGCAAAACATTCCCCGGCGTCGCAGGAAGTCCATATGTGATGACGGGCGCGACGGATGCACGCTGTTACCAGGAAATCTGCGATAACATTGTGCGTTTTGCCCCCGTGATCTACGGCCCTGAGCAGATGAAGGGTATGCACGGGCTCAACGAGAATATCGAGTGCAACTGTCTTCAGGGCTGCGTCGATTTCTACAAGAACCTGATCAGATCAAATGATAAGTAAGTCACATGCTGCGGAAGAGAGCTATGAAAAATCAATGTCAAATCTGGCGACAGATAATCGACATAACAGGTCGTGACCGCTTTGTTTGTGCTCAAAGTTCTTTTCGTTTTAAGTACAGCATAACGAACGCTCCTTACTCTATATCCCGTTATGCAAAAAATGAGCGAATAATACAAGATATACAACAAAAAAATAGCGAGTTAATCGCAACCAGGACAAAAAAACGAGCGAAGGAAAAAACGATTTTCTTATTGAATACTTTATGGTTGTGCTCGATGATAAAACAGTAGTGTTGTAACGATGATCCTGGTCGTTGGAATTGTTTTGATAATAACTTTATGAAAGAAGTAAGTGATGCAGCATGGTTTCATAACTTGGTGACAGGCATGATAAATTTTGACGCGGAGTTGCAGGCAGTTGCTGAAATGTGGTTCAAAATATAAGAAAACAGCGGATGTATGGACATTTGTGATCATTACAGCCGCAGCGAACGAAAGTGTCTTGCCGTTCCATGACAGGATGCCGCTAATACTGACAGCAGATGAGATCAAGAATTGGATATTGGATACGTCATACACGAATGAGTATCTGATGCGACCGGTAAAGCCTAATCTTACATCGATGGTGAGAAATGAGTAAGCTTACTTAGTTCCCGGAAGATATGTGTTCCATTGAAGTATAACTGCGTGCAGAAAGGTATTTTATATATCATTCCTGGAGGTCAATTTTCTTCGTAAATCCCGGGTCAGTTTAAGTGCAAATCAATAGGAACTGGCAGAAGATATAGAAACGAGGTCAAAGATTGACTGATATTCCATCACAAATTATACTGAAAACTAATTCAGTGAAAACTAATTCAGCGAAATGGATTCAACAACAAAATCGGAATGGCAAATGCAGCTGTGAGTAGCAGAGCAGACGCGCAAGTAGGGAAGAATATGTTTATCGGACGTGAAAAAGAGCTTGATGAACTTCTAGAACAGATTGAAAGTAATGAAAAGACGGCGGTTCTTATTTATGGCAGAAGACGTGTCGGGAAATCAACAATGATTGCCAAAGCAGCAGAAAAGTTTAAAGGTGTCGTGATCGATCATATGTGTGTTGAAAGCACATTTGACGGTAATATGTCGATGCTTTCGAGAAGTGTATGCAGTTCACTTTCACTTCCTGATATAAGATTTCCTTCACTCAAAGATGTTTTTGATTTCCTGGAAAAGCAGAGCAACAGAATTCTTCTTATATTGGATGAATATCAGTATCTCAGGAATTCGTTGAAAAAAAACGAAGTTGATTCATATATGCAGGCGATAATAGACAGAATTGGCAGTAATGTGAAGGTGATACTGTGCGGCTCTTATGTGGCAGTGATGCGTGAACTTCTGGAAGAGGAAGATCCGCTGTTTGGAAGATTTACAAAGGTCATGCACATTGAGGAGTTTGACTATTATGATGCATCACGCTTTGCACCAAACGAAAGCATAAGAAGAAAGATAGAGAATTACGCGATATTTGGCGGATCTCCATACGTGCAGTCATGTCTCGATCAGTCAGCATCAGTGAAAGAGAATATTATCAGACTGATATTGCCGGATACAGGGATACTACGGATATATATTGAGAATATAATGCTTAAGGAGATTCAGAAGACTTACGATGTCAGGATATTTGAAGCTATAGGAAATGGAAGGAAAAAGTATTCAGAACTCAGTGCATATCTTGGTGGAGACAATAACGGACTGCTTGATAAACAGCTTAAAAATCTTATAAATATGGAAGCGATTGACAAAGTATTTCCGATCAATAGACAGAATGATAAGAGAAAACAGTTTTATGAGATCCGGGATAATCTGATGAGGTTTTATTTTTGCTACATATTCGGAAATCAAAGCCTGATCAGTAAACTTGGAGCAGATAAATTTTATTCTAACGTGATAGAAGAGTCGGTAAACGAATTTATAAGCAGGCGGTTTGAGGATATAGTCATTCAGTATTTTAAGAGAGCAGTCAGATGTGGAAAACTTACAGATGTGTTTGACTTCGGATCATATTGGTATGATGATCCTGCAAATAAGACTAATGGGCAATTTGACTGTGTGCTTAAAAGAGCAGATGGATATGATGTCTTTGAATGTAAGTATTACAACAGACCGATGAAATTGTCAGAATGTCAAAAGGAAGAAAAGCAGGTTAAAAGTGTAAGTGATATCAAATGGAATTCGATAGGATTCGTTTGCTCAGCGGGCTTCGACTTCAGATCAGATGAGTATGCACTGATTGATGGGAATGAAATATACCTCAGTGAAGTATTACAGTCAGAGCAATAAATAAAAGCAGCTCTCAGGAGACCCTGAGTTGCACATTTTAATTGCGCCAGCGGATACAAATGGATGAAAACGGCAAAACAAATCTGGACCTTGCAATTGTGGACGGCAGACTGATGATCGTGTCACAGTTTACACTTTATGCAGATTGCCGTCATGGGAACAGGCCATCTTTCATTCAGGCGGGAGTGCGGTCCCATCCAGACATAGGTGGATTTCATTCTGCCAGAATATTATTATACAGCGTGGATTTTGCAGAGCTGGAACAATGTCTGGAGGATGGAAACTGGGATAAATGTGCAGAAATTGGATTGTTAATTAAGCAGAAGGATACCAGGGTACCAGTGTTTGATACAACAGCAATCCATGCCTATAAGGCAGCAATGGATTCTTCAGGCAAATAGTGCCCTGTAACAGTAGCCGTGACTTGTCAGAATGAATCGTTCTCCAGAAAGCAGCTAATCATAATTATGTCGATGCAAAAAGTAGAATTGGATAGTTTTAATGATATAAAGAAAATATACATAGATATTATTGAGAAAACCACAGGTATGGAGAAGCATGCCCGCTGGAAAAAGGGGATGCATCCAGCATATCTTTGTATATTTCTGCATGCTCATCCGAAGAAACCATTAAATTTTATAAAGCTATGGGAGCTGAACTGACAGATTTTCCAATACAGAAATCGAAGAAGATGAAGGAGGATAGAAATTGTTCCTGGTATCAAAACAGAAATCCAGTCAGATGTCAGAGTCGATTATATTGGGGGTTATCCTTGCCCTGTCAGGCGGCTGCATGGATGCATATTCATATCTTTGCCGCGGGCATGTTTTTGCAAATGCCCAGACAGGGAATATGCTGCTCCTCGGAATAAATCTGTTCGAGCAAAACTGGGCAAAGGCACTGGCTTATGCGCTTCCGGTACTGGCATTTACAATAGGAATAGTTTTTGCTGAGACAATTCGATACAGTTTCGGGTCGGCAAATAAGAGACGTCTTCATTGGCGGCATGGAGTTATTGTCATCGAAATACTGTGTCTGATTGCTGTCAGTTTCATGCCACAGTCAATTAATCTTCTTGCAAACAGTTTGACATCAATGGCTTGCGGAATGCAGGTTGAAGCTTTCAGAAAGATCCACGGGAACAGTATTGCGACAACAATGTGCATAGGAAATCTCCGCAGCGGAACTGAGTCGCTCTGCGCCTGGTTCAGACTGCGTGAGAAAGGAATGTTGCGCAGAGCCTTTCTATACTATGGAGTGATCGTTTGTTTTGTCGTTGGAGCTGTTGTGGGAAATAGTCTGATAAAGCTATCGGGAGAAAAGGCGATACTGATCTGCCCAGTTTTGCTGGCGGTTGCTTTTATGCTGATGTTGTGCAAAGAAGGTACCTTTACGGTCGGTAGCCGATGATATTGTAACAAGTGTTACGCGGAGAGCGAAAGGGAGGTATGGACAATGGAAGATATTTTTCACAGAGTGAGTATCAGGAAATATGAAGACAGACCTGTTGAGGCTGAGAAGATCCGTCAGATCCTGAGAGCTGGAATGCAGGCTCCGAGCGCCGGCAATCAGCAACCTTGGGAATTCTATGTCGTTACGGACAAGAAAACTATAAAAGCTTTGTCAAAGGTCAGCCGCTACGCAGGCTGCGCGGCAGAAGCTCCGGTAGTGATAGTACCGGTTTATCGCCGGAACGGGTTACTTTTTCCTGAATTTGCCCAGATAGATATGGCTATCGCTCAGGAAAACATTTGGCTTGAGACTGATTCACTTGGACTAGGAGGAGTGTGGCTTGCGGTGGCACCTTTACAGGAACGAATGGATGCAGCCAGGAAAGTGCTGGAACTACCAGATGATCTGGAGCCATTTTCTCTATTTCCGTTGGGCTATCCGGCGGAAGACCATGATCAGGAGATGCGTTTTGACGATAGCAGGATACACTACAAAGGTATGTAAAGTTATGCGAAGCCGTGACAGGCACCGTTAGCTCTGCTTCACACATGTTGTGATACGACGATGGCCGAAATAACACAGAAAAATAGCCGAAAATACACAGAAATATGGCCGAAAATACACAGAAATATGGCCGAAATAACACAGCAAGACTGTCAGCCATAATGATGTAGAATAAGTTGACTATAAAACATTACAGGCGGTAAAAATGATATCTCAGACAGGACCCATAATTGAACTTGATCTGCATGGCTTAAGGGCCGCAGATGCAAAGGAAAAAATCGACGCGACAATAAGTAACGCAGATTCGGGCACATACAGGATCCGTCTGATTCACGGGTATAATCGTGGGGATTCTATCAGAACGATGATCTGGGAAGAGTATCGTTATGGCAGAGAGCCGAAAGTCATTCGTGTAGAAGGCGGATGGAACGAAGGAATAACAGAACTTGTTTTGAGAGAATTCTGATGGCTGTATGGGTTTTGCTGATGATAACACGGAAATAGTCAAAACAAATAGCTGAGCTGCCGGGATACTGCCGATGGCAGTGCCTTTTTTAGCCTGATGTCCGCTAATGTATGGTACACTATTTCAGAAACTACAACCAGGCAGATTCCCTGGGTAAATCAATGCGACAAAAAACAGCCGCATTAACAACGCAAAGGCGTGAGAGGAATGTATGGAAAGTGTTATTTTTAATGAACTTGATATAAAGAAGGAACTGAAAAAAGCTATTGCTGATATGGGTTTTGTCGAAGCGACACCTGTCCAGAGTCAGAGCATAGGTCCGATGATGGAGGGCCGGGATATTGTCGCACAGGCCCCTACGGGAACAGGCAAAACATGTGCTTTCGGGATCCCATTGATAAACGGAATGGATAATGCATCCAAGGACATACTTGCTTTGATTCTTTGCCCTACAAGGGAACTGGTCGTTCAGAATACGAATGAACTTATGAAGCTCACAAAGTATATGAAGTCAATCCGCATTGTGCCTGTTTACGGCGGACAGAATATGGAAAGACAGATTATGGCACTGAAGAGAAAGCCGCAGATCATAGTCGCGACGCCGGGCCGTCTCATGGATCATATGAGAAGAAAGACAATAAGACTTGATCGCCTGCAGTATCTCGTCCTTGATGAAGCTGATGAAATGCTTGATATGGGATTCAAGGAAGACATTGATACGATACTTGAAAATGTTCACAGCAGGACGGGTCTGGAAGACAAGGAACAGGTTGAAGGTCAGACCGGGGACGGACAGACAGCAAAGCCCACAAGACAGACAGTTCTCTTTTCGGCAACTATGTCTCCTAAGATCCGCGCAATTACAAAGCAGTATCTGACTGATCCTGTCAAGGTTCAGATCACTAAGTCGGAGATTACGGTTCCTAACACCAAACAGTATTATCTTGAAGTGAGTTCGGAGAACAAGACTGATGTTCTGGCAAGATTGATAGATGTAAGTGATTTCAAGCTTACTATGGTGTTCTGCAACACGAAGAGAAAGGTGGATGAGCTTTCTCATGAGATGGCGGCCAGAGGCTATAATGCACAGGGCCTGCACGGCGATATGCGCCAGATGCAGAGAGACCATGTTATTGCCGAATTTAAGAAGGGCAAAGTCGAAATACTGATTGCAACAGATGTTGCGGCAAGAGGACTGGATATCAACGGGGTAGAAGCAGTATTTAACTATGATCTTCCGGATGATCTTGAATACTATGTCCACAGGATTGGAAGGACAGGCCGTGCCAATAAGGATGGAATCTCATATTCATTCGTTGGCAGACGTGAAATGTACAAGCTTCGCGAGATCATGAACTATACCAAAGCCAAGATCAGGTTCATGCAGATCCCGAAAGTAGAAGAGATCACGGACGTCCGTTCAAAACAGGCGATGACGGAAATCTTTGACCTGGTCGGTAAAACAGATCTCTCAGGATATGAAGAAATAATAGAGAAGTTCATGGAGGAATCTGACAGCGACGACATGACTATTATGGACATTGCAGCTGCATTCCTCTGCAAGGAAGTCAAAACAGAAGGCCTTTCCGAGATAGAAGTAAAGGAACCCTCTTATCAAAATAGAAATTATTACGGCAAAGACCAGAATCATGGGAACAATTACCGCGGACGCAGCAACAATCAGCGCAGCAACAGCAGTAACAGACGCGGCAGCAACAGATCCGGTGGGAACACTTCGCGCGATAAGAAGAGCAAATAGGATTATTGTGTCAGAAAAAGAGGAAGGCTGGTGGAAAAATGCTTGTCAATATGAATGATGTTTTGATTCCGGCAAAGAACGGGAAATACGGAGTAGGGTTCTTCAATGCGGTCAACGTGGAGATGGCAAGAGCTGTTATTGAGACGGCTGAGGAATTGAACTCTCCTGTTATGGTCGGTACGGCAGAAGTGCTGTTGCCTGTGATGGAACTCGAACGTGTAGCTGAGTATCTGATCCCAATGGCAGAGAAGGCCACTGTTCCGGTATGCGTTCATTATGATCACGGTCTGACTTTTGAAAGATGTATGCAGGCTCTTAATCTGGGGTTCTCATCTATTATGTATGACTGTTCCACGGATCCGTATGAGGAGAATATCAGTAAAGTAGCAGAGATGGTTAAGATTTGCCATGCTATGGGAGTGACTGTTGAGGGTGAACTGGGGCATGTAGGTGACAACGCCGGTGCGGGAAAACTGGCGCATCCAAGTGACTATTATACGGATCCGGACACAGCGGTCGACTTTGTGACAAGGACAGGCGTGGATTCACTTGCAGTTGCGGTGGGAAATGCGCACGGTGATTATGCATTTCCGCCAAAACTCGATTTTGACAGGATCGACATCATTTCCCAAAAGACTGATCTGCCATTAGTGCTTCATGGTGGAAGCGGTCTTTCTGATGATGATTTCAAAAAGGCAGTGCAGATCGGTATTTCCAAAATCAATATTTTCACAGATATAGATAAAGCCGGGAAAACCGGAATTGAAGCCGGGTTACAGGCTGGCGCCAAGTCGATGATGGGGCTGATCCCATATGAGATCGATGCGATGAAAGCTGTTGTTGTCAGGAAAATCGAGCTGTTCGGATCTAAGGGACAGGGCGGCAAATCTGAAGACGCGTAACTTCGCGTTACCAGTGACAACTGGCTGCACAGTTAGTAAGAGAGCATTATGATGGATAATTAATGTGCTGTGAAATTGCGATGGAAAGGATGATGCATACATGAAAACTGTTTACTACAATGCCAACGTGATAACAATGGGAGAAAACGGTGTTCAGGAAGCATTTGTATGTGAAGATGGAAGTTTTATTGATGTCGGAACAAATGAGCGTATTTTGTCCGTGTATCCGGATGCCGTAAAGATTGATCTGAATCAACAGACTGTCATGCCGTCTTTT
>JAQWCI010000219.1 GCA_028706005.1 Lachnospiraceae bacterium | reverse complement strand
TGGACAACGGGAAGATTGGGAAGTATCTCAATGTTTCACGGGCAAAACTAAAGTCAAAGGGCGTTGCATCGGTGAGCTCGAGGGTCGCTTCTCTAACAGAGTTTGCGCCTGACATTACTGTCGCCGACCTCAGGACTGCGCTCAAAGAGGCACTCGGCGTCACATATGGGCTTCCAGTGGAAGACTTTGATTATGAGGACAGGATCAATCAGGCAAAACTTGATGAGATAACGGAGCGTTACGCTTCTGATGAATGGAAGTACGGATCAGCACTTCCGGCGTATAATTATGATATGTCCAGGCGTTTTGACTGGGGAGAAATTGAGATCTCTCTTGCAATAAAGGACGGTTCTGTGATCGGGTGCAAGGTATACACAGACGCTCTCGATGTCACGATCCCGGAGAAGATCGAGAAGATATTGACCTGCGCGGCGTTCGAACCTTCAGGAATCAGGAAGGCATTCGGGGATGGAGCAGCGGTGGCACTTCGAGGTGCCGCGGATGCGGCAGCTCAAGATGACGCGGCTGTGGCAGCTCAAGATGACGCGGCTGTGGCACTTCGAGATAGCGCGGATGCGGCAGCTCAAGATGACGCTGAAGCGGGAAACAGCGCCAATGAACAGGCGGGTAACAGTGAAATCGCTGTTATGCTTCGCGATGCAGAGCAACTCATACTTGAGGGGATGTAGGAGCGCATTTCGCTCACAATTGGAGGATATCGATATCATGATTGACAAAGAATATGATCTCGCCGTGATTGGCGGAGGCCCGGGCGGATATACTGCCGCGATAGCGGCATCGTCCAAATACGGCCTCAAGACGGTGCTTATAGAGAAAGAAAACATAGGCGGAACATGCCTCGGACACGGTTGCATACCGACCAAGACATATCTTGCCGCAGCTGATGAAGTGCAGACGATCAAGAACGGCAACAGGCTCGGAGTCCTGGTCAATGAGGCCGATGTCCGCATTGATATGGCAAAACTTCATGCCTACAAGAATGAAGTCGTAAGCAAGCTGCAGGATGGAATAATGCAGGCACTTTCTCACGCTAAGGTAGATTATGTAAGCGGTACGGCATCTATCCGCAGTAACAGGGCCATTGATGTGAAGACAGAATCAGGATCAGAGCTCATAAAGACCGCAAAGATCCTTATTGCCACAGGATCGGAACCGTGCAGGCTTCCAATTAAAGGCGTTGATCTTCCTCATGTATATAACAGCAATGAAATGCTGGAGATGACTGAGCTCATGAGTCCTCTGGTCATAATAGGCGGGGGCGTGATAGGACTTGAATTTGCTTCCATGTACAGTGCATTTGGAGCACAGGTAGTGGTCCTCGAAGCGATGGACAGGATACTGTCAAATATGGACCGCGATTTCGCAGTGAACCTTAAGCAGATACTCAGCAAGCGGGGCGTTGAATTTCACACCGGAGCTGAAGTGTCAGAGATAGTGAAGGCCGGATTCAGGGCGACAACGTCTCTCGAAGTGAAGTTCAATGATAAGAAGACTGGAAATGAGACAACAGTTCCGGCGCAGGCTGTACTAGTGGCTGTCGGAAGAAGGACAGCTACAGAAGAGCTTTTTGACAAGAATTGTCTGCCATCGATTCCTTCTATGGATAAGGGAAGGGTAAAAGTTAATGACAGATACGAAACTGATGTTCCCGGAATTTATGCTATCGGGGATGTGACAGGCGGAATACAACTTGCACACATGGCATCGGCTGAGGGACTCAATGCTGTGGCAGTCATAGCCGGTAAAGAAGAGCTTCCTGTAAGAACAGACGTCGTGCCCGCATGTGTTTTCACAGATCCGGAGATCGCATCGGTAGGTCTGTCAGCTGACGAGGCTAAGAAAGCCGGAATCGCGGTAAAGAGCATCAAATATGTGACAGGAGCGAACGGTAAATCTGTTTTGACGGGACAGGAGCGCGGATTCATCAGAATCCTCACGGATCCTGAATCAGGGAAGATACTGGGGGCGCAGATGATGTGCGCGAGGGCATCTGATATGATAGGCGAGTTCTCATCCGCAATCGTCAACGGACTCACGGTCGATCAGATATCAATGGCGATAAGACCGCACCCGACTTTCAATGAAATGATATGGGAAATGACGCGGTGACAACGCTAAATACTGTGAATCAGCGACAATATGATCAGCGAAGAAGCATGGGGCAATACGACAACTGAGCTGTCGCAGATGATGCTCCATTAGGAGGTGTAATGACAGTAGAACAGGCGTATTGCGTACTTGGAGGCAATTACAATGAAGTAATCGGGCATCTTCAGTCGGATGATGCCATCAGGTCAATAATCGAAATGTTCCTGAAGAGTTCTACATACGGCGAACTTATGAGTGCGGCGGAGTCTCATGATCTGCATAAACTTTTTGATGAGGCGCACTCACTCAAGGGAGTAGCGCTGAACCTCTCTCTCACGAGACTTGCTGAATCGGCCGGAGAGCTTACAGAGGCGCTCCGCGGCGGCAAGGATCCCGGGGCTGCAAAAACTGACGAGCTGGTTGCGGATGTGAAGCGCGACTACGACAAGACGGTTATGGTGCTGGGAAAAGTACAATAACAAGATCGTGGTGGGCGTTGGCGGACGCCTCGCGCTTGGTAGACTACTAAATCTCCTCCCGTGAGGCACCGGCAGCGGAAACTTAGCACGGAAGCAAAATCTTGGTTGCGGTGCTAAGATTCGCACGAGAAAAGGCTTCACACGCGAGACTGTTGCTCATGAAACTTAGCATGAAAGCAAATTTAAGTGCGTGGTGCTAAGATTTACGAGAGATCTGGCTCCTCCCGTGGGGTTTCGGCGGCGGAAACTTAGCACGAAAGCAAGTTTAAGAGCTTGGTGCTAAGATTTACGAGAGATTTGGCTCCTCCCGTGGGGTTTCGGCGGCGGAAACTTAGCACGGAAGCAAGTTTAAGAGCTTGGTGCTAAGATTTCGCAAGATTGCGG
>JAQWCI010000060.1 GCA_028706005.1 Lachnospiraceae bacterium | reverse complement strand
ACAAAAACAACAATGAGCAGGCTGATCCTGAAACCCCTGCCCATAATGAAGTCTTTTGTGCTTTTTTTAAAGTGTTGACTTACGTTTTGCAAAATTCTTTTCGCTTTCTCGTATCGGGCGCATATAACGCTTGTATATCCAGATTATCAGTGGATAAATGATAAGCGCTATCAGAGTAGTATATAGTATTTCAGGTAAAACATAATTCCATATGAAGCTGCCAAAAAAGAATCTCCCATTTATGACGAACCTGAAAACATAACAGAAAAAGCCATACAACAGATTGCTTCCGGCAATTGCAGCAATAGGCAGTTTCAGACTGTCAGGAAAAATTATCCTTTCAAATTTGCCGCTGAGATATCCTGTAAAACAGTAAACAAGTGCATAGAAACCCAGGTAGTCAGAGAAGAAAATATCGCATAGAAGACCGCAGATAAAGCCAATGACAGTGCCCTTTTTATCTCCGTATACTATGCTCAGTGATACGGTGACAATAATCATAAGATTCGGAGATATCCCACCGATATTCAGAAAGCGGAACAAAGATGTCTGTAGTATGAAAGAAACTATTATCATAAGTGCTATGATCAGCAATGCGCGAAATTTTCTCATTTATCGGAGCTCCCGCTCGACGTGTCACCATCGCTTATGGTTTCTTTGACCTCGAGTATCACAAGAACAGTGTCCAGGTGTTCGAAATCAACAGCAGGCGTCAACTGACCGGATTTGGTCAGATTATTTGCATCCTTGTTTATGCTGGATATATATCCGATGAGAATACCGGGAAGATACTTGTCACTGATATTAGATGTGACTACCTTATCTCCTACTGTGACCTGATCAGCATTATCAGTTAATTTTGAATAATCAATCACACCATTTGCATAGTCAGAAAGCGAACCGGAAACGATCATATTGTCTGAAGTTGAAAGAACCTGCGCGCTCACGTTGGAATCATCATTTATTATTGAGATAACACGCGCCCAATGAGGCCCGATGGCTGTCACACGACCGACCAGACCATCATCTGCAATCACGTTCATGTCCACGGCCAGACCATCAGTTTCACCTTTATTTATCAGAAAAGAGTGATACCAGTTGCCGGAATCTTTGGCAATTATCCTTGCGCCTGTTTTGTCATAATCCTGATATTGTGCATCAAGAGTATAAAGCTTGCGCAGCCTGGAAAGCTCATATTTGTTCTGCTGAAGCTCGGTGTTCTCTGATTTCAGATCGCTCAGTTCTGTTTTGAGCTCTTCGTTCTCGGCCTGAAGATCCTTTATTCTGGCAATATAATCCCGCTTGTCGATCATCCAGTCACCGACAGCGCTGATGCCGTTCTGGAACGGCACAATAAGGTAGCTGGACACATTCCTGAAAGGACTTGTGGCAAACGGAAATGAATAAGTCAAAACAAGTAACAAAACACACAGCGCTGAAACTATCATCAGCACGTATTTTGAAGGAATATGGAATTTTTCTTTTGGCTTTTTTATTACAGGACTCATCTATTGGTTTTCTGCCTGTCAGTTCCTGCCCATGCCTTCTATGGTATAGGCGAGTGAACGGTAATTTTGCTTTTTAATGACCTGTGAAAGACCGATAGCACATGTGTTTACCGGACTCTCTGCTACAACAACACGAAGCTGGACTTCATCAGCAATAGCCTCGGCCAGTCCTTCTTCCTGGCAGGCACCGCCGGTAAGGAACAGACCGTGACGATAAATGTCAGCTGACAGTTCCGGCGGTGTTCTTTCAAGGATAACCTTTACATTATCAACTATGGCATGAAAATTATCAGCGAGGCTGGATGACACAAAATCGTGTGAAAGCGTTCTCTCAACAGGAAGCCCCGTTACTATATCGCGGCCATAAACAGTTGCAAGGCCGTTATTCTGGGACAGATCGCAGAATGATATGCGAACGCCCTCCGCAGTCCTTGAGCCGATTACAAGATTGTACTCTCTCCTTACGGCATTTACGATGGAAGCATCAAAAACGTGTCCGCCGACTTTTATCATCTTTGACAGCACAATTCCGCCGAGTGACAATATGGAAATATCGGTCGTGTCATATCCTACATCGACAACCATTACGCCCTGGGAATTTTTCACATCGATTCCCATCCCGAGACCATCGGCCACAGCTTTTTCCACACCCATTATACGTTTTGCCTTAACGCCGGAATCTCTGATAAGGTCATAGAAAGCACGGCGCTCGACTTCAGTGACATCTGTCGGAATTGCAATAAAGTAATCGGCCGGTCTCACAGCTCCCTTGAACTCATACCCGATAAAACACTTTATGAGCTTCTCCATATTCTGTATGTCAGCGATGACTCCAAAATTAATGGGCCTTGTGACCTTGATATTGGAAGGCGCTTTCTCATACATTTCGTAGGCCGAATCACCGTACGCGATCATGTTCTTCCTGTTTTCTACCGCAATCATATTCTTCTGTACGTTTATCTTATCAGTTGCAGAATTGTAAATCTTGATGTTGTTTGTGCCAAGGTCGATGGCAAACGTATTATAGATCAATGTGTCTACTCCCCTTTGCTAAGTAAGTTTTCCTTCAGTCAAAATAACCCATCTGTTTCATGCTGCGATAATCATCACTTATTATCATGTGATCAACAAATCCGATTTCCATAAGCCTGCTGGCTTCAAGTATCTTTCTGGTGATCTGTATATCCTGGTGGCTCGGCGTGGAATCACCGCTCGGATGGTTGTGAATAAGTATGAAATTTACTGCGTTGAACCTGCATGCTCTGACGAATATTTCGCGCACAGAGACAAGCGTGGTGTTAATGGTGCCAATCGACACAGTCTCCTCCCGGATCAGTGACATCCTGTTGTCAAGAAGGAGCATAAGAAGCTTCTCCTGCCTGAGATGGCGCATCTCTTCGCCGTAATACTCAAAGATAGATCTGGGACTGGCAAAACAAAGGTCACGCCCGGCTTTAACTTTGGAAAGGCGTTTCGAAAGTTCTGCGATACACAGGATCTTTACCGCCTTGACCTCTCCGATACCTGGAATAACTGTGAGATCCTCAAGCGTTTCATCATACAGTACTGAAAGAGAAGGTACTTCATCAGGCCTGTTACCGGTGAGTATTCTGCGGCTCACATCGACTGCGCTGAAATCTTTGGTACCTGTGCGGACGATGATCGCTACAAGCTCAGTGTCAGTGAGACTCTCGGGACCATATTTCAGGAATCTCTCGTATGGCATTTCTGTTGCTGCGTTTTCTTTGTTTGCATTTACTGCTTTGTTCATGTGTCCTCTTTCCGCTCTCCGGGCAGACCGAGGATAGTATTATAATTCTAGATAGTAATGAGTTTTCGGTCAAGCAAATATTGTATGGTTTTAAGTACGCCGAATTTCGCATGCGGCCATGTGAGCCCTCCCTGAAAATAAACAGTATACGGTTCGCGCATCGGGCCGTCAGCTGACAATTCGACAGTAGATCCAGATACAAAAGCGCCTGCAGCCATGACGACCTGATCATCATATCCCGGCATTTCATCAGGATATGGCGTAACGAAACTGTCAACGGGAGCGGCTGCCTGAATACCCTGGGCAAATGCCACTTCGGCATCAGCATTGTGGAAAGTGATAGCCTGAACTATGTCATGCCTTTCGTCTGCTACACGGGGAAAACATTCAAAACCAAGCTTCTCATAGCAGGCGGCCGCAAAGATGGCACCTTTTATTGCTGCAGCTGTCATGACAGGAGCGAGGAAAAATCCTTCATAATATGATGGAAGTATTCCGAGTGAAGCTCCGACCTCTTTACCGAGCCCCGGACTGGTAAGCCTGAATGCCGCATTCTCCACACATTCCTTTGTACCGGCTATATATCCGCCTGTGGGAGCGAGTCCTCCTCCTGGGTTCTTTATGAGAGAGCCAACGATCATATCAGCGCCGACGCTTCCGGGTTCCTCTCTTTCGGTGAATTCTCCATAGCAGTTATCAACCATGATTATGACTTCCGGCTTCAGACTTCTGATGAATTTTATCGCTTCTCCGATCTCTTTTATTGAAAGAGTCGGCCTCTCAAGATATCCTCTGGATCGCTGGATCTCCACGAGTTTTGTCTTCTCATTCATACATTTACGAATATTGTCAAAACAAATGTGACCGTTCTCATCAAGATCAGCCTGAGCATATGTTATGCCGTATTCTGCAAGAGAACCCTTCGACGGCCTTATGCCAATGACTTCTTCGAGCGTGTCATAAGGCTGGCCTGAGGCTGACATCATTTCATCACCGGGGCGCAGGTTGCTCATAAGAGCGAGTGCGAGTGCATGTGTTCCACATGTAATCTGAGGTCTTACGAGAGCGTCTTCAGTTCTGAAGAATTCCGCATAAGTTTTCTCGAGCCCTTCTCTTCCTATATCATCATAACCGTAACCTGTAGTTCCGAGAAGACAGGCTTCCCCGACATGAGCGTCCTGCATTGCCTTTATAACGCGCATCTGATTATATTCGGCTGTTTCATCGATCTTTTCAAAACGCGATCTCAGGTCACCGAGCAATGGGCGGGCAAAATCAAGAACTTTGTTACTGATACCCATTTCCATGTATTGATCATTAAGACCATTATTACTGTCTGCCATTATGCAAATCTCACTTTCTGCTTATTCTGTTAATGATGGCTCATATAAAATGTTGACTGACTACACTGGTCATAATACCGACCGGGTCAACGTCGCCGCTTACATCTATCCATGTGATGTTTTTCTCACGCTTGAACCATGTCAGTTGCCTTTTGGCAAAATGACGTGTTTCTTCTTTTATCTTTTCACGAGCTTCTTCAATAGTATACTCTCCGTCAAGTGCACGAAGGATCTCCTTATACCCGAGCCCCTGCATGGAAACGTCATTGTCGGTGAGTCCTTCTCCTTTAAGAGTTATGACTTCCTCTACAAGACCTTCTTCGAACATTTTGTCAACGCGGGAATTAATTCTCTCATAAAGTTCATTTCTGTCCATGTTCAGAACAAAATAGACGGAGTCATAGGCTGCAGGTCTTTCTCTCTGCTCTGCATTATGCGAGGAAATCATAGATCCGCCGGTTGTTTTCGCAAATTCAAGAGCTCTTATTACTCTCTTTACATTGTTGGGGTGAATGGCATCGGCGGAAGCAGGATCGATGGCTGCGAGTTTTAGGTGAAGCGCTTCGTTGCCGTTTGTTCTGGCAAATTCCAGCATCTCATCCCGGAATGAGTCGTCCTTTGTGGTCTCTGTAAAATCTATATCATATAAAAGCGCCTGAATGTAGAAACCGGTTCCACCGCATACAATAGGGATCTTCCCCTCACTTCTTATTTCGAGTACCGCCTTTGCGGCTTCGTCCCTGAATCTTACGACATTCCATTCTTCGTGGGGGTCTATACAGTCGACAAGATAATGCTTAACGCCATGCATTTCCTCTTCAGTGATCTTGGCTGAGCCGATATCCATTCCGCGATAGACCTGCATTGAATCAGCTGAAATCACAGAGCCGTTTATCTTCTGCGCAAGCGATACTGCTGCACTGCTTTTTCCGGTGGCAGTAGGACCTGCGATTATTATCAGGGGCTGGAGCACGCTGAATCCTCCTTCAGACAATACGTTTGAACTTCTTCTCAATTTCCTGTTTAGAAAGCTCTATCATAGTCGGTCTTCCGTGCGGGCAATGGTATGGATTGTCAAGTGTCATGAGCTCATCGATCAGAGCTTTTGCCTCTTCCGGACGCATACTGTTGTTGCCTTTGACCGCTGCCTTGCAGGACTCGGTTGCTATTCTTGACAGGATATCCGAAGGGGTACCTTCAAGCTTCTCTCCCATTATTTCGTCGATGGTATCCTTAAGCAGAGCTTCAGGTCCTGCCCCGTAGAGCTCAAGTGGAACTGCTCTTATTGCATATGAAGACCCGCCGAGATCATCAAATTCATATCCCATGGCCTCGAAAATGCTCTGGTACTGCAGAAAGACGGATTCTTCCCTTCCGGCAAAACATATGACAATCGCGGGCAGCAGTTGCTGCGACGGAGCGGGACGCTCATTTCTTTCGTTGTAATGCTTAATCAGTCTCTCATAATTGACCTTTTCGTGAGCCGCGTGCTGATCCATCATAATGAGCTTATCGTCAAATGCAATGAGCCAATAAGTATCGAATATCTGTCCGAGGATCCTGTATTTACTGGCATTTTCAGGCGAGAGGATCTTCATCGCGAGTTGTTCGAAATCTGAGGAAACTTTCGTTTCAGCAGGGATGTGGCTGTCCTCAATAATCCTGGTTATTCTTCTGTCGGAGAAAAGGTCATTATCAGAATCCGTATCCGCGTCATAATTTGTTTTGTCTGAATCAGAAAAGACCTGCGGTGCTTTGATCTCAAAAGGTTCTTCGTGGTCAGAAAGCAGCGAATTGCGTTCTCTTATATCCTCATTTTTGCGCTCTTTATCGGAGTCAAGGTGTGCCTTGGGAATTAGTTCCTTCTCGTGCAGAGTCTCGTGCACAGAATTATCTATGAAGTCGAAGATCCGTTTGTTGTCGGAAAAGCGTGCTTCCTTCTTGGAAGGATGGACATTTACGTCCACTTCATTCGCGGGCATTGTGAGGTACAAAATAGCGAACGGGAACTGATGCTGCATAAGATCAGTGCGATATCCGGATACCAGCGCTTTGGACAGCACATCGTTCACGATAACGCGCCCGTTTACGAATATCAGTTCAAAACTTCTGCTCCCGCGGCTGATCTCCGGTCTTCCAATGAATCCGTCCATTGTAAGCTCACCGGTCTCATCCGTTCTGTGGACAGGAAGCACGGTAGTTGAAATCTCCCGGCCATATATGCGGTAGATGATCTCCTTTATATCGCCGTTGCCAGAGGTGTGCAGCTTTTCTGCACCGTTCACCCGGTAATGAAAAGAGATATCGGGGTGAGAAAGAGCCAGATGCTCCACAAGGTCGGTGATATAACCGGCCTCAGTCTGAGGCATCTTGAGGAACTTCCTGCGGACGGGAACATTGTAGAAAAGCTCTCTGACGATCACGGTAGTTCCGTCAGGCGCTCCTATCTCGCTTGTCTCAAGCGGGATCACATCGGTGTTGTTGGGATTGAGCCCGTTATTGACCGCCCTTATGCCGGTGATCGAGCCGCGCACCTTGGTGATCATTTCGACCTGGGCAACAGAAGCAATGCTTGATAAAGCCTCGCCCCTGAAGCCGAGCGTGCTGAGCTTGTCAAGATCCCCTTCGTCTTCTATCTTGCTGGTCGCGTGCCGCCTGAATGCCTTTGATATCTCGTCAGGCGGGATGCCGCAACCGTTATCAGTCACACGGATCAGAGCTATCCCGCCGTCCTTTATCTCACATGTAATGGCACTGGCGCCGGAGTCTATCGAATTCTCAATGAGCTCCTTGACTACGTTCGCCGGCCGCTCGACGACTTCGCCGGCCGCTATTTTGTTGATCGTTTCATTGTCGAGAATATGTATCATGGTATACCTCATTACTGTTTTGGCATGAATCTGTTCTTCAGCTCGCTCTGCAGCCGATACAAAGTGTTCAGCGCATCGACCGGCGTGAGGTTAGTGATATCGATGTCCTTAAGTTCATTGATGACATCTTCATCTTTCTTAGTGTCGAACAGTGTCATCTGTCCGAGGTCGACGTCGTCGTAGTGCGGGACCTTTTCTTTGGATCCGCTCGCTGCGGGGGCGATGTTCTGGACTTTCTCGGTGATGTCGCTGTCGACAAGGCTGGAGAGGATTTCCTTGGCTCTGTCAACGACGATGTCCGGGAGGCCGGCAAGTTTTGCTACCTGTATGCCGTAGCTCTTATCGGCACCGCCCTTAATTATCTTGCGCAGGAAGACGATGTCATCTCCGTTTTCCTTTACTGCGACGCAGTAGTTATTGACATTGTCGATCTTGCCCTCGAGCTCTGTGAGCTCGTGATAATGTGTGGCGAAAAGAGTTTTGGCGCCGAGGAATTTCTTGTTGCTTATGTGCTCTATGACGGCCCAGGCAATTGACAGTCCGTCGTATGTCGATGTTCCGCGCCCTATCTCGTCGAGGATTATCAGTGAACTTGGGGTCGCGTTACGGAGGATGTTGGCGACTTCGTTCATTTCGACCATAAAGGTACTCTGCCCGCTTCCGAGATCATCGGAGGCACCGACTCTGGTGAATATCCTGTCGACCACGCAGAGATCTGCGGAGTCTGCCGGGACGTAGCTTCCGATCTGCGCCATCAGAGCAATCAGGGCGTTCTGCCTCATATATGTAGATTTACCGGCCATGTTGGGACCGGTGATTATCGATATTGCCTTCTTGCGGTTATCGAGGTAGCAGTCGTTGGCGACGAAGTCACCGGAGAGCATTCTCTCTACCACGGGGTGGCGGCCATTCTTAATGTTGATGACACCCTTATCATTTATTGAAGGCTTCACATAGCCGTAACGCTCAGCGACAAGGGCGAGCGAACAGTAAACATCGAGCAGAGCTATTGCCTTTGATGAATGCTGGATCTGTTCCATTTGTCCGGCTATGCTGTCTCTTATTTCACAGAATTTGTCATACTCAAGTGTGTTCAGCTTATCCTCGGCATTGAGGATAGTGTCCTCAAGCGATTTGAGCTCCTGGGTTGTGTAGCGCTCAGAGCCGGTGAGCGTCTGTTTGCGTATATAGTCATCAGGAACTTTATCTTTGAAAGAATTTGTGACATCAAAATAATAACCGAAGACCTTGTTGTACTTGATCTTGAGATTCTTTATGCCAGTGCGGTCACGATCCCTGGCTTCGAGATCCATGAGCCAGCTTCTGCCCTGAGTCTTGGCCTCGCGGAAGTGGTCGATATCATCGTCAAAACCTTTTTTGATGATGCCGCCTTCTCTCACGGATACAGGTGGCTCTTCTTCTATCGAGTCGTTGAGAAGCTTTATGAGCTCGTTGAACTCACCTATCGAATCATAGATGTTCTGGAGCTCGGAATCCTTATTTTCAAGACCCTCAAGAGTTTTGCGTATGGGAGCGAACATGGAAAGCGAATTCCTGAAAGCAATGAGGTCACGCGGATTTGCTGTCTTATAGGAAATTCGCGTGAGCAGGCGCTCGAGGTCGTAAACAGGTGACAGGTACTCTCTTATCTCATCTCTGTCCACACTGTTCTTATTGAGAGTCTCGATCGCGTTCAGACGCGCCTTTATGGCGTTTGCATCTACAAGCGGCTGCTCGACAAGCTGGTGCAGAGTCCTTGCCCCCATGGCAGTTCTTGTTTTGTCCAGAACCCAGAGGAGCGAGCCCTTCTTCTGCTTCTCGCGTAGCGTCTCCGTGAGCTCGAGGTTGCGTCTTGTGGCACTGTCGAGCAACATGAAACGGTTTGCAAGATAAGGAGTAATTGAGGTCAGGTTGGAAAGATCATTCTTCTGTGTGTCATATAGATAACGGAGCAGCGCTCCGGCCGCAATGATACCGGCCTTGAAATCCTCAATGCCGAGACCGACAAGACTTGATACATGGTAGTGCTCAAGTATAGTTTGTTTTGCTCCGTTCTCATCATAGTAATGCGTATCGAGCGGATAGACAGCGATTCCAAGGCGTCCTCTGAGGTCAGCAATGTCGATGCCACTCATTTCGAAAGCATCGTTGCAGATGATCTCTGAGGGCGAATATTTCATGATTTCATCATTGATAGCGCGGTTGCTGTCTACTTCGGTCACATAGAAATCACCGGTGGAAATATCAGTGACAGCGATTCCGGACTGGTTCTGTGTATAAAAGACTGAGAGCAGGAAATTGTTCTTTCCGCCGTCCAGGGACTGCATATCTGTGTTGGTCCCGGGAGTGACTATTCTGGTTATCTCACGCTTGACAAGGCCCTGTGCGAGCTTTGGATCTTCGACCTGGTCGCAGACGGCCACTTTATAGCCGTGGCTGACAAGTTTTGTAATATAGGCGTCTATGGCGTGAAAAGGGACGCCACACATGGGCGCCCGCTCCTCGAGACCGCAGTTCTTACCTGTGAGAGTGAGCTCGAGCTCTTTGGACGCTGTTTTGGCGTCATCAAAGAACATCTCAAAGAAATCGCCGATGCGGTACATGAGGATGCAATCCTGGTATTGTTTCTTGGTCTCCATGTAGAGCTGCATCATTGGGGAAAGCTTATCTTCGTTTATCAAAGTTCCACCTGCCTTGTTTCATCTGAGTCGAGAACATGTCCGAAATAATAGAAGCCATGACATTCGTCGAGTTTTACCGGCACAAAGCTTCCGATAAGTGACGGATCGCCTTTTACATGCACTATCATATTGTTGGACAATCTGCCCGTCACATAAGAACTGTCCTCTTCATTGACACTCTCAATAAGAGCCGACATTTCCATGCCGGCAAATCTCTCGGCCTGCTCTTTGGCGGTGTCCTGGACAACGGCGAGAAGGCGCGCGAAGTTTTCCTTCTTCACATCTTCAGGCACCTGTTCCATTCTGGCAGCAGGCGTGCCCTTTCTCATCGAGTAAATAAAGGTAAATGCATTGTCGAAACCGACCTTCTTTACGACGTCTATTGTTTCATCCACGTCTTCCGCAGTCTCGCCGGGAAAACCTACAATAATGTCAGTAGTTATCGCAGCGTCAGGGATTTCCTGCCTTATGTGTTCGGCGAGCGCCAGATACTGCTCCTTGGTGTAACGCCTGTTCATCGCCTTGAGTATTCGGTCTGAGCCGGACTGGAGAGGCAGATGTATGTGGCGCGCGATCTTGGGGTTGCGTTTTATGCACTGGATCAGGTCTTCGGAGAGATCCTTGGGGTGCGAAGTCATGAACCTTACGCGCTCTATTCCGTCAATTTTTGTCGTCGCCTCGAGAAGCTCGGCAAAACTTATAGGATCCTCAAGTGTTTTGCCGTAAGAATTTACGTTCTGCCCGAGCAGCATTATTTCCTTCACGCCGTCGGAAGCGAGACGTTCTATCTCGCGCAGAATATCGATCGGTTCTCTGCTCTTTTCGCGCCCGCGGACATAGGGAACGATGCAGTAGCTGCAGAAGTTATTGCATCCGTACATGATATTGACGCCGGACTTCCAGGAAAATTTGCGATCCGTGGGAAGGTCTTCGACGATTCTGTCGCCGGATTCCCAAAGCTCGGTGACGCGTTTGTCAGAGTGATATACCTCATAGATATATTCGGCAAAACAATAGAGATTGTGCGTTCCGAATATGAGATCCACATAAGGATAGCTCTTGTGGAGTTTGTCGACAGCAGTCTTTTCCTGCATCATACAGCCGCAGACGGCGATCTTCATTTCCGGGTTTTCTTTCTTGTAGTGCGATGCGCGGCCGATGCGCCCATAGAGGTGCTGATCGGCGTTATCCCTGACAGTGCAGGTATTATAGATAAGAAAGTCTGAATTCTCCTCATCTCTTACATCAAAGCCGCAGGCTTCCAGGATCCCGGCGAGCTTCTCGGAGTCCTTCGCATTCATCTGACATCCGAAAGTTACAGTACACGCGGTAAGATTCCTGCCGAGCTCCTGTGATTTTGCCGCTGTATAATCCCGCATCTTCTTTATGTAATAGTATTGCCTCTGATCGCCTTCTTCCGGGACCGGTCCTGAGATATCGATCGAAGCAATTATTTCTTCAAGTTTATTCTGCATTTGTGCTCCAATAAATAAAATTTTCAATCCAACTCGTACGACGCATATGTGTTGAGAATGCGCGCTATGAGATCGACGTTCCTGGCCATTTCGTCAACAGACACATATTCGAAGCGGCTGTGATAATTGTAAGCGCCTGTTCCGAGGTTCGGGCAGGGAATTCCTTCAAATGAAAGTCTGCAGCCGTCAGTGCCGCCTCTTATGGCATCGATCAGCGGTTCGATACCGAGCGCCTTCATTGCATTTACAGCGTTATCAATGAGATGCATGTGAGGGCGGATCTTCTCACCCATGTTGTAATAGGAATCCTTGAGCTTAAGCTCAACGGTGCCAGCGCCGTATCGAAGGTTCATGGCTTTGACGGCCTTCTTCATCTCCGCCTTGCGTTCCTCGAAGCGCTCTTTGTCGTGATCCCTTATTATGTAATCCATCATGGCTTTGTCTGTGGTGCCTTTCATTTCGAGAAGGTGATAGAAGCCTTCTCTTCCCTCTGTGTAGAATGGTGTTTCGAGTTTTGGCAGCAGGCCGGCCAGTTCCATGCCGACAAGCAGGGCACTCTTCATTTTGCCCTTGGCATTTCCCGGATGTGTGCTGATGCCATTGATATTTATAACAGCTGATGCTGCGTTGAAACTCTCGTATTCGAGTTGCCCGAGATCACCGCCGTCTATAGTATATGCGTAATCGCAGGCAAAATGATCCTGATCAAGCCACAT
>JAQWCI010000218.1 GCA_028706005.1 Lachnospiraceae bacterium | reverse complement strand
GGCCAAACAAAAATCAAATGTGCCGGTACAACATACGCGTATGCAAACTGCGGATTATTTACTTCATTTTGCTGTTTTTTCTCCAAGTGACGCACGGATTTCAGGAAGATACTTCTCAACATCCATTAACAGTATGCAGAAGAACAGTGCGACGCTGATGATGAGTCCGAGCCATGAGAAATCAAATACTATTGCGCTCTTAACAGCATCTGTCTGAACAGCAGCAGCTCCGTTGTATCCGGCAAGACCGATGATCCAGCCTGTGATTGCTGAGCCAAAACCTATACCGACCTTTGAACCAACTGACTGAGATGCACTCATAAGGCCTTCTGAGCGGATACCTGTTTTCCATTCACCGTAATCACATGCATCAGCTATCAGTGCATAGATTCCAGCAAATATCGGACCTGCGCCGATAGAGCGAAGGATTGTTCCCGCGAGCAGCAGAGCGTGGCTTGTTCCGGCAAAACCAAGTACTGCAAAACCTGCGACAAGGCAGCCTGTGCCGATGAGCATAAAATTGCGCTTTGAAAACTTGTTAGCGAACCAGGGCATAAAGAACAGAATAATGATTCCGGGAAGCTGTCCGATACTCATGAGCTGTGTCATGAATATAGGCTCGCCCAGCACTACATTGCAATAAAAGATCTGTGAAGCGATCGCATTTGCATTCATAAGAAGAGTCAGCGCACCTACGCCGATGCAGAGCCAGAAATAACGGTTCTTAAGAACTGCAGGAATCTGCTGCTTAAGAGGAAGTATATCCTTCTTCTCTACGCCATCATCAGTCATTCCGACGACTTCTTTGATCGTAAGTCCGGGAATAAGGATGAGAACGCAGGCAATGATCCCAAGCACAATTCCGGTCACTGTCCAGCCAAACTTGATCGTGAGTCCTGTAATTGCAGTACCTACAACAAGTCCCGCGAGGTTATTACAGATAGAACTGACAACAGATGTTGTGTTGCGATCCATGGGATTTCTTGTCATTCTTGCAAGAAGAGCTGCGTGTGCAATACCGAAGATCGTGTATGCTACACAGTTAAGGAAGATGTATGTGAGATAGGCATATACCATCTTTCCTGCTTCTGACCAGCCGGACGGCACGCTTAGGATCAGCACTATACCTATTCCGATGAGCGGCGCCGAAAGAATGAGCCACGGTCTCGCTTTCCCGAGCTTCGTATTTGTTTTGTCTACTATCGAGCCCATCGCGATATCTGTCACACCATCGAGCAGACGGCATACCACGAACATTGTGCCGATCGCTATTGCATTCAGCATTGCTGTGTCGGTGTAATACGACAGCAGGAACGATGCGAGCAGCGTGCTCATGACATTTCCGCCTGCGGCTCCCGAGCCGTAACATATCTTCTTCCACATCGGAGTCTTCCGCGACTCCTTCTCAATTACTGCATTTGTGTTACTCATATGACCCTCCTTGTCAAAACATGTGAACCTGCTGTCTGCACTTAATAATGCAGCTGTCAAAAGCATCCTTTTGTCATTGCGGAACTTTCAATCCTTAATATCATCATATGTTTTGCCAGCATAAAGTTCTTTACATGGATTAGCGCAAAAATTACGTTAAATTGCACCCTGCGCCTTTTTCCGGAACTTAAGCGGCGTAATTCCATAGTATTTGCCGAATGCATTTATCAGTGAGCGTGAGTCCGGGAAGCCGCAATCCAGTGCGATCTCTGTCACTGTGTGGTCTGTCTCTACGAGCTGTGTGCGTGCGGTCCCAAGGCGATATCTACACACAAATTCCATAAAGGAAAAACCCGTGTTGCGGCGGAAAAATCTTGCGAAGTATTCCTTTGTAAAATAAAAGCGTTTAGCGACCTGTGCCTGTGTGATCTCTTCAGAATAATGTGCTGATACATATTCGATAACACCGCGCAGGCGCTCAAGATTCTTTTCGCTGTTAATTGGGAGGACCGTCTCTTTGCGGACAAGTCTTGATAGGCACAGATGATAGAGTAATTCGTATATCAGACTCATAAGATGCATCGCTATGTAAAGCGAATCTCCGGCTCTGTCATCTGTCGGATGCCTGCCCAGCTCAGTCATTATCGAAGTCTCTGTTTCTTTCTGTTTCTCTGTTTCAGAAAGACTCTCCGACAGAAAATACATTTCATTGAGACCCGGAACGTATTCCTCCATGAAACTTCTGTCAATCAGAAGAACTATTGCCACAGTGTGCGGGTCTGACGCTTGTTTTGCATCTTCCATGTCAGGTAACACCTTGTGTATGCTCTCCGAGTTGACTATAAACAAAGAGCCCGGTGCCGCCTCGTGTTGCTGCCCATCTATATAATGGATCGCGTGACCACTGAGCGTGTAGACGATTTCATATTCCGGGTGCCAGTGTTCAAGTATCGACCTATCCTCATCGCGTTCCCTGTCAGATCCTGCTGACACGACCTTGTTAATTCGGAACGGGAGGTTCTCAGGGAGTTCTACTATCTGGTAGCGCAGGTCTTCATTGCTTGCCATAGCCGTCCGCCTCCTCGATGATTTCAGAGATCTCTTTATCTGTGATTCCGTCTTTATGAAATCCACCTGTGCAGACAACCGTGCAGCCATGCTTTATACAGGCTTTTTCCGCAATCCTTCTGACAATCTCTTCGTCCCTGTGACCCGCCAGATTGATGACCGATGATGTGCAGCTCATGCTGCCATCGCCTGAAAGGGAAGGTCTTGGCACTGCTATTGCGGCAGAGCCTATATGCGGTCTTTCACCACCGCTCACAGTGATGCAAAGATCATCTCCCACCCATGTAGATTCAATGTTCAAGTGTTTTGTTGTCATGCCAGTCCTCTGTTTTCCAGCGTTTATAGAGCGGAGCCTCTATCCCGAACGGCTCCACCAGTTTTGCCGCGATATGATACGTCATCTCCTCTATGGATTCCGGCCGGTTGTAGAAGGTCATCATCGGAGGAACTATATGCACTCCCCTTATCATCGAGAGCTCGTACATGTTCCGCAGATGTATCGGC
>JAQWCI010000217.1 GCA_028706005.1 Lachnospiraceae bacterium | reverse complement strand
CCGCTCGCTACATAAAAGAGCACCACGAGTATGTCATAAGGGACGGTAGCACAGGCCAGCTGAAACTTAGCCCTGCTCTTGCTCGGTGTGGTAATACGGATGTTCGTAATGAAGTCATATACATACGGCAGAACTCACCGGAGATTTTTGAAGCCGATAATAATGATGAGGGATAAAGACTATGCAGAAAATTGACAAAACAGACACGCTCAAAACAATTCTGAGTGGTCGCAAATACACCGTCGATTATTTCCAGCGGGAATATCGGTGGGGGCAGAAGCAGATTGAGCAGATGCTCGCCGACTTCCAGAGCACATTTGAGGAATTTTATGATCCGGATAATCATGATACGCCGGAAGAAGTCATGAACTATGGCTTTTATTATATGGGATGCATTATCTGTACTGGCGGTTCCGTAAAGAAAATCATCGATGGCCAGCAGCGTCTGACCTCGCTAACACTTCTCATCATCTATCTGAACAACCTGCAAAAAGAAACTGTCAAGGATGAGGATCTCCTTGTCCCGCTGGATGACATGATCTATTCAAAGGCCTTCAGTAAGAAGAGCTTCAATATCGATGTGGCTGACCGCGGGACTTGCATGCAGGCTCTATTGCAAAAAGATGAGAATTATGTGCCAGTGAATGAGAGCTCACAGAATATGCTTGACCGGTATCAGGACATAGAGGACATCTTCCCTGACGAGCTGAAGGGAGAAGCGCTTCCTTACTTTATTAACTGGCTGATAGAGAAGGTCCTCCTGCTGGAGATCGACACACCATCTGACGACGAAGCACACACGATTTTCCTGACAATGAATGACCGAGGCCTGAGTCTGAACAGCGCCGAGATGATGAAGGCTTACATCATCCAGCAGGTTGCAGAAGCTGACCGCATTGAGGTAAATCGGAAGTGGCAGGACAACATCAACCGTATCAAGAACGCCTCTTCTTACGATACGAGCGGCATGGTGAATACGCAGGACGTTGAATTCATCTCTATCTGGCTTCGCGCAAAATATGCAAATTCCATGCGAGATACCAAGCGCGGCGCTAAAGATGAGGATTACGAACTTCTTGGAGACAAGTTCCATACCGAGGTACGCAACAACGCCCGGACGGCGATGGGCCTTGTAAAGCCGAAGGACTACAAGGAATTTGTTCTCACTGAAATGACACGTGTCACTGATATCTATCTTCGGATGAAAGGCTATGGCAGCAAGCTGACGCCCGGATATGAAGAGGTCTTCTACAATGCAAACCGCGACCTGACCTACCAGACCATGCTTGCCATCGCTGCCATTAAAAATGACGACACGGACGACATCGTACAGAAGAAAATACAGATGACCGCAAAGTTCGTGGACGACTTTGCCACCATCCGAATCCTGAATTTCAAGAAGGTTAACTGGAACACGAATAAGTATTTGCTGTTTCATGCGATGCAGGATATCCGCAATGAGGACTGTAAGACGATCGGCATGGTCTATGTCCGTACACTCCGCCGTATGGACGTGACCGTCGAGGGAATCACCAGGTTCAGTCTGAACCGGTTCTCCGGACGTTACATGCTTCACATCCTCGCGCGCTTCACTTCCTATGTGAATGTGCTGATGGGCAATCCGTCGCATTTCGAGGAGTACGTTGACCGCAAGCGTCAGGGAAACACTTACGATATTGAGCATATTGGTCCTATGTCAAGAATTAGCACAAATTAAAATGAGGTTTTCCGATGCTCAACTGGCCATTTTCTGCTCTTTGGTGATTTTGCGTTGATAGCGTTTTTCATATTCGTCTGGCGGCATCCAGTCACAATGACTGTGGATTCGTACGGTATTGTAAAAAGTTTCGATATATTCAAACACCAGACGATAGGCATGATTGTAATCGGTAATTCTGAAGCGGTTCAGCCATTCTCTCTTGATCAAAGAGTGGAAAGATTCGATACAGGCATTGTCGTATGGATATCCTTTCTGGCTGTAGCTAAGTTGAAAACGACTGGCAGCGTCACGATACGCCTGTGCCACATACTGACTGCCGCGATCAGAGTGGAGAATCAGGGGAAGCATTGTTTCACGGCGAGCTTTTGCTTTATTGATTGTATCAACCACACAGGACACGTCCATGGTCTTCGAAAGAGTCCAGGCAATGATCTTGCGGGAATACAAATCCATGACACTTGTAAGGTATACGAATCCGTCAAGGGTCCAAATATAAGTAATGTCAGTACACCAGACAGCGTTGGGACGGCCTGGATTAAATCTTTCATCAAGAATATTGTGCAGCTGGATGTTGAAATCGGAATCCTTTGTTGTCTTTATCCATGGTTTTACCCATTGAGCCCGGAGACCGGACTCCCGCATGTATTTGCCAACAGTACGTTCCGTGATACGGAAGCCCTGCTTTTGCAGTTCACGAGTGATTTTCGGGGCTCCGTAATTCTGCTTGGAGCTATCGTAGATCTTGCGGATCTGCACCTTGACAGCATCCTTGCGTTGACTTGAGGTGGAAGGCTTATGATTACAAAAGGCACGATAGCCGGAACGGGACACACCAAGTTTTTTCAGCATTCCGGAGATGGAGACAGGGTGTCCTGTGGTCTTGGATGTTTCCACCTTGGCAGCAATTTCGATGTAGATTGCCGTTGTCAGTTTTTTCCCAGAATGCTGATGGCTTTTTTTAAAACATCAAGCGCGTCCTGAGTATCTCGCAGTTCACGTTTAAGATGAGCGATTTCCTTTTGCTCATCCGTGGCGTAATTGCCAGATCCTCTGGCAGGGACATCCCCCTCGTTGTCTTTGTATTGCTGCTGCCAGCGAGAAAGGGTGCTAAGTCCGATACCAAGGTTCTCGCAGCATTCTGCCTGCGTGAGATCGGGATGCTCCTTTACATACTGAATGGCGTCAAGTTTGAACTGCTTGTCGTGCTGTTTGATTTTACGTGACATGATGAAGTACCTCCTGTATCTATTATTTTAACTGTTTCAGGGGAAATCTTCATTTTAATTTGCGCTATTTATAT
>JAQWCI010000059.1 GCA_028706005.1 Lachnospiraceae bacterium | reverse complement strand
CGATATCCCACACAGCCATGCTCATCTTTCTGAAGAATAGTCTGCAGATGGCTGATTACAGACTATATAAAGAATTTCCGTTTTCTGATATTGCCGACAGTCGGGAATTCCGTAATGTCGAGGAAGATGACAGAAAGAATATTACTGATTTTTTCAGCGAGCAAAACCTGATAAAAAGATTGGGAAACGAACAGGTAATTAAGTCAACATACAGACGCAATTATCAGGATAATTCGATCCGCCGGAAGAAGATGCGTGCGTTTTATCTTGACAGCACTCATGAAGACATTGTGATCGATCAGCGTGATATAACTGACCTTTATGAGGAAGAGCAGGAGCAGAAACGTGTTTTGCAGACTGCTCTTAATGAGGCAAATGCCGCAAACCGGGCAAAGAGCGATTTTCTCTCGAGAATGAGCCACGATCTGCGCACACCGATGAACGTGATCATGGGACTTTCTTCTCTTGCAATGGACAGCGTTAATGATCCGAAGGAAACTGAAAAGGCGCTGTCAAATATCATAGAATCTTCCAAGTATCTTCTCAGTCTTGTTAATGACAGCCTTGATATGGAGAAGATCAACAGTGGAAAACTTGTTTTGCACCCTATAGCATACCCGTACATTGATTTCTATAACGACGTCAATGCTGTCATAGGACCGATGTGCAGCGTAAAGAACATAGCATTCGTGATTGATGAACCTGACACGGTCGAGCCAATAATAGTAGCAGACAAAACACGTGTAGAGCAGATTTTTTACAATCTCCTTTCAAATGCTGTCAGATACACACAAAATGGCGGGAAGGTCGAAATGCTGACCAGAAACAGCGTAATCAGGAATGGCTGCGTGGAATTTGATTCTATCGTTCGTGATAACGGTGTCGGGATGAGCGACGAATTCCAGAAACATATGTTTGAGGCATTCGCGCAGGAAGAAAATGAAATCACGCCCCAGTATGGCGGAACCGGTCTCGGGCTTACGATAGTAAGGCAATTGACAGACCTTATGGGCGCAGACATTTCTGTAAAGAGCAGGCTTGGTGAAGGAACTGAGATAAAGATCCATTTTGTTTTCCCGGTCGCCAACGCAACAGATTTTGCTGTAAAAGAAAAAGCACCCGAGTCTTTTGAAAAGCTCTGCGGTAAACGTGTTTTGCTTGTGGAGGATCATCCGCTTAACCAGATAATCGCCGGGAAATTGCTGGATAAAGTAGGGGTACATGTCACGTCTGTCGGGAATGGGCAGGAGGCTTTAAACAGATTCAGGGCGACAACGCCTGAATATTTTGATGCAATATTGATGGATATAAGAATGCCGATCATGAACGGACTTGAGGCTACAAGAAAGATCCGCGAGCTCGATAAGCCTGATGCCGGGACGGTGCCGATCATAGCTATGACTGCGAATGCCTATGACACTGACGTTGAGGCATCTTTGAAGGCCGGGATGAACGCTCATCTGTCAAAACCTATTGAGCCGGACAGTCTTTATGAAACGCTTTGTGAATTTATCAAATGAAAGCTCAGAAAGATTGTTTCAGCACGATTGACCATATCAGTCAAAACACATAAGATGGAAGTCGGATGACAAAAGTATAAGATGAAAGCCGGATGACCGCATGCAGTATGAACATAAGGATATTGTTAACGAGATAAAGAATAACAAGAGCGGCAGCTGTTATTGTGTGCTGTTTCATTTGCTGCTTACTCATTCCTGGCGAGTCTGTCGGCGATGGAGACAAATGCGGCGGTGGCCGGTTATTATGGTGCAGAGTATGCACCTATGCTATATTCTCTCCTGCTACTGTCAACAGCGGCGGGTTTCCTGATTTACGGGATCACGCAGAGCAGAGTTCACGATGACCTCTTTCTTATTCTCATATCAGGAATCTTGTTCACGGTGTCAATGATCTTGATTTATTTCTTTCCCGTGTCCGTGCCGGTATTCATACCGGCGCTTATAAGTCCTTTCATGGTGGGAGCTCTCGGGGGATGCGTGTATTACAGGGCATCATGTGTGTTTAGCGGGAGCAGGCACCCCGGTCTTGTCATAGGTGGAACGTATGCGTTTTCTGTATTTGTCCAGTTCCTCGTGCAGAACATTGTTCCGCACAATTTTGTCAGGATGATCATACTTATTGTGTTGTTTTGTCATACTGTTGAATATGCGAATTACGGATGTGTTTATCAGTCGGAATGGCGATTCTGATAATACTCATGAGAAATCGTCTGACCGAAGTTTGTGGATCATAGCGGCGACCGTATTTGTTGTTGCACTCATGATAGGCGTTTATGACGGTATGGCCGCGGAACTCAGTGCTGCGCAGAAGATGAACCTTGCCGGGCGGCCGCGACTGCTGCTGGGACTGGGTACTCTGGCGGCCGGATACCTGTTTGATGTAGGGCACAGGCAGTACCTGAATATACTTATTCTCTGCTCTGCAATTGTAAATACAGTAAATGTCCTGCTGTTATCAACGGCACATACATATGTCTTGTCCCAGGTATTGATGTATTCCAGCATGGGATTCTTTGTTTTATATCTGATGGTGAGTTTTATTGAAGCGGCTCCGGGCAGCCCGGAACCGGCTATCTGGGCAGGCGCGGGACGCATTTCATATCTGGTGGCAATGGCTGTCACAACGTCGTTGACCGGATTGCTCAATGGGGCGCCGACAGTGGTTTTGGATATTATTATGATGGTACTTCTCCTGGTGATTTTTCTGATGTTTGCAATGAATGGCATGTTGTCTGTCAGTGGCGGGGAACATGAAAGTCAACTGGTATTGTCGCCGGAGGATAGAATAAACAGTTTTGCTGAAAAATACCAACTGACATTGCGCGAAAAAGAAGTGCTTACGGCAGTATCAACTAATGAGAAGACACTGGCGGCAATAGCTTCAGAGATGGGGATATCAGAGCGTGTGCTGCAGCGCCATCTCAGCAGTATTTATAAGAAGACTGGCACGCAGACACGCAACGGACTTACGCTTGCGCTTCACGGGATTAAGAGTGGTTCATAAGTCAGGAGTTGTGTTGTTAATGAAACTGAGTGCAACAAACGGGAAGCAATCTTTCGGGCTTACGTCGGTGGCTACACGAATAGTGACAAAGCATGGAGGAAATATGCTGAAACAGTACGATAATGACAGGGAACAGCAGGATCTGTTCTGGGCGCTTATAAAGGATTACAACGCTATATACTATGTGAACCTGAACGCGGACAGATTCACAGTCCTTTATGCAAATAATGTGGTGAATCAGGATGTCAGAAAAGATGGATTTGATCAGAAATTATTCAGCGAGGCAATGAGAGACTTCACTGAGCAGTACGTAAGAGATGAAGATAAAAGCATGCTGTTGTTGTTTACAGACTGCAAGTATGTCAAGCAACGGCTGGATAAAGAAAACACATATGCTTTCAGATATCGCGTCAATCCTCTGAATGGTCTGGAGTTCTTTGAGGTGCGGATGGCCAGGCCTAAGGAAGGCACGGATGAGAATTACGCGATAATGACTGTAAGAAACTGCAATAAGCAGGCGCGTGAAGAACTGGAGTATCAGCTTAAGATAGAAGAGAGAAATGATGAACTGAATAAGGCTTTGGCGGCGACAAAAAATGCCGAGAAATCCAAGTCGGATTTCTTCGCAAGAATGAGTCACGATTTAAGAACGCCGATGAACGTTATACTGGGTCTCGCAGATCTGTCAGAAAATGAAAACGATATTAAATCGATGCATGAAAGCATGATGAAAATTCATGATGCAGGGCAGTATCTGCTCAGTATAATTAACGACAGTCTCGATTACCAGAGGATAGGAGCCGGCGGGCTGAAACTGGAACCTGAGATTGTCCGTACAGAGCAGATGGTAAAGAGCATAACAGAACTTGCAATACACGCTAACAAGGATAAAAAGGTCGATGTAAGAGTTGTAAATAAAGGCGTCAACAACAGTGCATACATATTTGTTGATCCGATTCGCACGACACAGGTTTTTGTGAACCTGCTGTCAAATGCGATTAAATTCACTCCGGCCGGCGGTACGGTAGAGATAACCATTGAGGTTATTGACAGAAAGCCTGGCAAAGTACATGACCGCATATCAGTGTCAGATACAGGGATAGGAATGAGTGAAGAATTCCTGAGGAATGGCATTTTCAAGCCGTTTTCACAGGAACATAATGGTGTGACCCCGGTATACGCGTGAACCGGTCTTGGGCTTTCCATCGCAAAAGAACTTCTTGATCTTATGGGTGCAACTATCAAGGTTGAAAGTGAACCCGGCGAGGGAACAACATTCACGGTGGACATTGACTTCGAAATTGTAAGCGATGAAAAGGCTGAGCAATTTCTTGAGTCGAAAGAAGAAAGGGAATCAGAACTTGAGCCAAAACTTGATGGAATTCAGGTGCTTCTTGTTGAAGACCACCCGCTCAATGCTGAAATTGCCATAAAGCTTCTTGAAAAGGTGGGGTGTGTGGTGACCTGGGCTGAGAATGGGAAGATTGGAGTGGATGATTTCACTAAGTCAGAAATGTTTCAATATGATGTTGTTCTGATGGATATCAGGATGCCTGTAATGAATGGCCTCGAGGCGTCCAAAGCAATACGCAGAATGGACAGGAGCGACGCGAAGAGCGTGCCGATCATCGCAATGACAGCAAACGCGTATGAAGATGATATAAGGGCATCAACAGAAGCCGGCATGAACGGCTATCTGACTAAGCCGTTCAATCCGCAGAAATTATATGAAACAATCGGCAAATGCCTGATATGAAGATGGCACAGAATCGCACTTTTCGGAGGGGTCGTAAATACGACCCCTCCATTTTTGCACTATTGACATGAAGACGGCATACCTTGTGAGACCCTTCCGTGTGACAATGACGTAACGGGTGTGATGCACAAACACCTTGAATTTGAACACTAAGAATACTAAATCACGGAGGAGAAAACTGACAATATGAAAAAGAAAGTCACAAGAATTATCGCCATGATAATGATGGCGGCGCTGGTCATTACCGGAGCACTGGTGTCACCGGTCGGGAAGATGAAGGTGGAAGCGAGGACTATCAGCGAAAATATTGCAATAACAAGTTTAGCGCAGGGCGATATCATTACATCAGGTGCTTCTGTGACAGTTACTAATCCAGGTAAAGACCTTCAGCTTGGGGTGAGCAGTCTAAAAGAAGTTCTTAATACAAAAACTGGTTCCTATGCAGGTGACATTACATTTGCCATGATGACAGAGACAGCACCAGGATACAGTGCTTATAGAGTAGCTGTGGTAGGTGAAAACGATGTAACAATCGAAGGGTTTAATCCTGGAGATAAAACTCCGGGTGCGGATGCGACTTCAACTAATACCGGTTCTGTCTGTTCCCACACATATGAGTGGGTGGAGACCGAGGCGGCTACTGATACCACAGATGCCAAACTTGCATATAAGTGCAGCAGATGCGGTCACATAGATATGTGGATGACAGAAGCCAACAGCGCCTATATCAAGACAAACAGGGAAGCTGCTGACAGGATTGCAAAGGCACCTGCAAACGGGACGGTGAAGCTTGAGACAGGCAACTGGACAAGCTTTTACAGAAATGTCATCGATGCACTCGCAAAGAGACCGGATGTGACAGTCGTGATCACATATAATGATGAGAACCATAACAGGAAATGCATCACTATTCCGGCTGGCACTGACCTTACAGGATATATTGATGACAAGGGATACACTGGATACAAGTTCCTTATCAGCAAGCTTGGTGAAACACCATATAAATGGGGCAAATAACAGTCTAAAGGTTGCCAGACTGGTGATACAGCGATTTGCATACATACATAGATAGTACATGTTGGGCATCTGCCGGAGAATTCACGGCAGGTGCCATTTTTTCTGGAAAGTACTAATATTAACTCGGGCAGCCACTGCCCTGGCTGGAAATTGTGCGCGGAGCGCACTGACTTGTTTGTACTGCACAATTCCGGGCGGCTGTGACCTCCCGGGCAGTCGCTGCCCCGGCTGGAAATTGTGCGCGGAGCGCACTGACTTGTTTAAATGCACAATTCCGCTGCCGGAACCTCGCGGGAGGAGCCAGATCTCGCGAAAATCTTAGCACCAAGCTCTTAAACTTACATTCGTGCTAAGTTTCCGCCGCCGGAGCAGGATATTTCTGCCGAAGCAAGATATAAACTTGATAAACATCACGGATTCGTTTACACTTTTACTGGAATAAAAGCATAAACGGATAAGTCCGGGGCAGGTACTGCTCCAATAAGAAAGGGCGAAATGACTATTTTTCAGTTCATTAAGATGCTGGGCGGCCTCGCACTGTTCCTCTACGGAATGCAGGTCTTGGGTGACGGCCTTAAAGCTGCGTCATCGGGTAAACTTGAGAAACTTCTTGAGAAACTCACGAGCAACAAACTGAGGGCAGCGCTTCTGGGCACAGCGGTAACAGCGGTGATTCAGTCCTCCGGAGCGACAGTAGTAATGGTCGTTGGTCTGGTCAACTCCGGAATAATGACGCTGAATCAATCAGTAGGAGTGACGCTCGGCGCCAATGTCGGTACTACCGTTACAGCATGGCTCCTTTCAATGACTATGATCTCAGGTGACAATGTTCTTGTCGCACTTATCAAACCTGAGAATTTCTCTCCCATATTGGCACTTATCGGTGTCGCAATACTCATGATGTCCAAGAAGGACAAAACACGTCATGTCGCAACTATCATGGTCGGCTTCGGCATTCTTATGATAGGAATGACTACGATGTCAGGTGCTTTCTCAGCCCTCGCAGACGATCCGAATTTTACCGGTTTAATGACAGCGTTTTCTGACAATCCCATGCTCGGTCTTATGGCGGGGCTCCTCATCACAGTTGTACTTCAAAGTTCATCCGCATCAATCGGTGTTCTTCAATCTATATCAATGTCGGGAACGCTCACGTTCGGAGCCATGCTCCCGGCACTTATGGGCGCAAATATAGGGTCTGCGGTCACGGGACTTCTTGGCGCGATCGGGGCAAAACGACCGGCTCAAAGAGCTGCATGGCTTCAGATGATTTATTGCCTTATAAAGGCTATCGTGTTCATGGCAGCCTTCTACATACTTAATGCATTTGTTCATTTCAGCTTTATGGATGACATAACGGATCCGGTAAGGATAGCTATTTTCCATACCGTCTTCAATGTCGTGGCACTCCTTGTTTTTCTTCCGGGATCGGATTATCTTGTGAAAATGGTCGAGAAGATCATCCCTGTTCTCCCTGCTGAGAAAGAAGAAATGCGCAAGATTCCTATCCTCGACGAGCATTTCCTTAACACCCCGGGATTTGCACTGGAACAGGCAAGAACAGCGACTAACGAAATGGCAGAAGCTACGCAGACTGCATTGTTCACGGCAATGGATCTTATATGGGATTATAAAGAGGAAGCTGCTGACAAAGTCGACCGCCTTGAGAAGAATGTCGATGAATATGAAGATCAGCTTGATTCTTATCTTGTAAAACTCAGCAGAAAGACCATGACCGATAAAGAAAGCCATGAGCTATCTATTCTGCTTCACAGCATTAATGACTTTGAACGAATGACGGATCACGCTCTTAATGTCATGCAGCACGCACAGGAACTCCATAATAAGAACCTGACATTCTCCGCAAAAGCATGTGATGACATGAACATTTACGGCGGAGCGGTAAAAGAAATCGTCAGTATGGCAGTGACGGCATTCACAGGAAATGACCTTAATCTGGCACGGCAGATCGAGCCTCTCGAGATTGTTATTGACGGCATCGATATGGAAGAAAAACGCCGCCACGTCAGACGCCTCAGAAAAGGAAAATGCACAGTTGAAGCCGGATTTATCCTTCAGGATATCACGACCGATTATGAACGTATCGCAGACCACTGCTCCAACATTGCTGTTGACATGCTCCAGGTCAATGAAGACGGTTTTGATACCCATGAGTATCTCGAGAGAGAGAAGAAAGCGGATACGCCTGAGTTTGAAGCGGAAATACGCAAGTATGAAGACAAGTACGCCCTGCCAAAACTTAAGAAGGACGACGACATCCAGACAAATGCGGTTGATAAATACGTGAAATCGGACAAAACATCGCTCTTGCCAAAACAAGGCAAATTGAAAGCCGATAAGATAGTAAAGGCAGACAAGGCCTCGAAGGATAAGACAATAAAGGATAAGAAGTCGGGAAAAGATAAAGCTGATAAAGTTGATAAAGCGAAGAAATCTTCCGACACAGCACAGTAATTATTGAGTAATACAATTCGCAATTTTTCAAAGCAGATGGAGCAAAGCAACAGAAGCTGTTGCATACAAACGTTCCGTCATGGAGGAATAATGGACAGACAGAATCTTACACTGATGACAGACCTGTATGAACTTACGATGATGCAGGGCTATTTTAAGCATAACGAGGAGAACAGGACGGTCATCTTTGACGCGTTTTACCGCAACAACCCATGTGACGGCGGGTATGCGATCATGTGCGGAGTCGAGCAGCTTATCAAGTACATTCAGGAACTGCATTTTTCGTCATACGATATTGATTACCTGAGGAGCCTTGGGATATTTGATGCAGACTTCCTTGATTATCTTGCTGATTTCAAATTTACCGGCGATATCTACGCCATACCGGAAGGAACATTGATCTTCCCGAGAGAGCCACTTGTGAAGGTGGTAGCACCTATAATGCAGGCTCAGCTTGTGGAGACTGCGATCCTCAATATCATCAATCATCAGAGCCTTATAGCTACAAAGTCCGCACGTATCTGCTATGCGGCCAAGGGCGGCGGAGTCATGGAGTTCGGACTGAGACGCGCGCAGGGACCTGATGCCGGGACGTATGGAGCAAGGGCTGCTGTCATCGCCGGCTGCGTCGGGACTTCAAACGTGCTCTGCGGTGAGCTTTTCGGTGTCCCTGTAATGGGAACGCACGCTCACAGCTGGATCATGAGTTTTGACTCGGAATTCGAAGCATTCAAGGCGTATGCTGATCTGTATCCAAACGGATGCACACTGCTCGTCGATACATATGACACCATAAAGAGCGGTGTTCCGAATGCAATCAAAACATTTGACTACATGAAGGAAAAAGGCCTCCCGATCGATCACATCGGCATCAGACTTGATTCCGGCGACCTGGCATATCTCACCAAGAAGGCCAGAAAGATGCTGGATGAAGCCGGATACCCAAATGCAAAGATCTGCGCTTCCAATGACCTCGATGAATACCTTATCGACTCGCTTCTTACACAGGGCGCTGCTATAGACTCATGGGGCGTTGGCACGAACCTGATTACATCCAAGGACAACCCGGCCTTCGGAGGCGTATATAAACTCGCGGCCGTTATGAATGAGGACGGAACATTCTCACCTAAGATCAAGGTGTCGGAGAACTCGGAAAAGGTCACCAACCCCGGGAACAAGAAGATATATCGTGTCTATGACAAAGAGCATCATAAAGTACAGGCTGACATAATTTGTTTTGAGGATGAGACGTTCTCTGAAAATGAGGATCTGGTATTGTTTGATCCGCTTGAACCATGGAAGAAGACAAAATACCGCGCTGGAGAATTCGAGCTGCGCGAGCTTATGGTACAGCTTTTTTGCAAGGGCAGATCAGTATATACATCAGATCCGACGATGAAGATAAGGGAATACTGTCTGAAGGAACAGGATACGCTTTGGGACGAGTCGCGTCGTCTTGTGAATCCTCACCAGATGTATGTCGATCTCTCAGACAGACTTTACGAGGTGAAGAGAAAGCTCCTCGAAGAAGTGGCCGAGGAAAATCTCTAAATGAATGCAGCAAAACTTTATGGGAATCTTATATGGCGCGAGCAGAAAAAGGATCCGGCAAAAGCCGGCAGAATGATATCGGCAGGATTGCATCTCTACGCATGGTCGATCAGGCATTTTCCGCATAAGGGTATGCCGAAGGCGTACCAGTATCTCAATGATCAGGGTCTTGAAAATGTGGCGAAAGGTCTTGATGATCCGGGAAAACTCGCATGGACGAATATCTTCGCGCCTGTCGAAATACTTGAGTGCTTTGGGCTCACATGTGTTTCGATGGAGTGTCTTTCAAGTTATCTGTCAGGCTTTTATATTGAAGATCGTATTCTTGATAATGCAGAGAGTGAGGGGATAGCCTCCACTCTCTGTTCATATCACCGCGGTTTTATCGGAGCAGTCGACAAAGGAATTCTGCCGCTGCCTGAATTCGCTGTCACGACATCCATGGTTTGTGATGCCAACATCAACACGTTCAGATATATGGAAGAGATGCACGGTGTGAAATCACATGTGATAGATATTCCTCATGAGTATTCACCTGAGGCGGAGCTCTATGTGGTCGCGCAGCTCCAGGATCTCATACGGGAACTTGAAGAAAAGACCGGCAGGAAGCTTGATATGGAGGAACTTAAGGAGAGACTTCGCAGCGAGAACAGGGCGAAGGCACACCTGATCTCTTTCATGAAGAAACGTATGACGCACTCTTATCCGCAGACGATGACACTTGTTTTGTTCCAGCTCTTTGCTTCACATCTGAACATAGGTACCGGGTGGGCGGAGAAGGTATTCGAGATGATGGATGAAGAGGTTGATTCTTATCCTGACACAGACGAGAAGAAGATAATGTGGCTCCATGTCGAGCCTTATGCGCAGCCGACGCTTCAGTCATATTTTAATTACGGAGATAAGATCTCAATCTCATGTGACGATTTTGACCTTGACTATACCACGCCGCTCGATGCGGAACATCCGCTCGAAGCTCTCGCGCGCAAGATGATCTGCAATATATATAACGGGGACCACAGCAGGAAAACTGACGCGGTCGCAAAATATGTAAATGAGTTCAGACCGGACGGCGTGATACAGTTCTGCTCCTGGGGCTGCAGGCAGTCAGCCGGTGGCGTAGGGCTAATGAAGGATAAGATGCGGGAGCTTGGGATTCCGATGCTTATTCTTGACGGTGATGCGATCGACCGCCGCAACTGTCCTGACGGGCAGATCAAAACACGTCTCGAAGCTTTTCTTGAACTTCTGAATTCGGAGAATAAAGACGCAGATGAAGTCATCGCGCCGGAATCCGTAAGAGCGGAGGCACCGAAATGCTAGCTTATGTCTGCAAATATACACCGATAGAAATACTGACATCAATGGGCGCGGAGCTGGTGAGGGTAGAACCGGAGGTCACAAACTTCAATGAGGCTGACGCTCTGATGCACCCGAATGTCTGCTCCTATGCCAAGGCTGTCCTAGAGGATATGGCGGCTAAGGACTATGAGGGAATAGTCCTCACGACATGCTGTGATTCGATAAGACGGCTGTACGACACGCTGAAGAGCCGTTATCCTGATAAGTTCGTTTACCTGCTTGATGTCCCGCGAGTCGTTAATGACTATTCAACAGGGCTCTATGCTGAGCGAATAAAGGCACTTGCAAAGGCATATTCTGATTTCAGAATAAAGAATGGATGCACGGCCATCAGCGAGACCTCTGATGGCAACACTTCACCCGGCGCAATAATCGATTGGAACATTGAGAATCAGGTCTGTGAAGAGCTGCCAGATACAACTAAGGCCGGCACTCAGGTCCGCGTTGGTATCCTCGGCGCGCGCTGCCCGCAGAGCCTCATTGATATTCTTGATGAACACGGGGTAAAGATACTCTTCAACATGACATGTACAGGTATGGAACGGTCATCGTCGCTTTGGAGCAGAATGCCAATGCCGACATCAGTGTCAGCACAGACACAGGCAGCAGGTGATCCGCCGGACGCTCTCATGAGATATTACGCGTCTGCGCTCCTTGGGCAGATTCCATGCATGAGAATGGTGAATGCCGTAAACAGAGAGCGCTATCTTGAAGGCTTTGAGAGTGAGCTGGACGGAGTTATCTACCACACAGTAAAGTTCTGCGACAGTTATGCTTATGAATATACAAAGCTCCACAAAGAGGGCAAGGTCAGGATGCTCAAACTTGAGACAGACCTGACAAAGCAGTGCGAGGGCCAGATCAGAACGCGTGTGGAAGCCTTTATTGAGGCGCTTGAAGCGGAGAAGAGAGTGAAAATGGATAAGGTGGAAAAAACTGGTAATACTGATATTCTGGTGATGGGCGTGGACAGCGGATCGACATCCACCAATGCCGTTATACTCAATGGAAAGCGCGAGATCATTGCATCCGCAACAGTCAGGACAGGAGCCAAAACAAGTGAGTCCGCACAGAAGGTCCTTGAGGAAACGCTCAGGGATGCAGGCAGCAAACTTGGCAGAGTTATCACACGGGAAGACATAACGACAATAATCTCCACAGGCTACGGGCGCGTATCAATTCCTTATGCTGACAGGAACGTTACGGAAATATCATGCCATGCCAGAGGCGCTCTGTATTTCAACCCGAAGGTACGTACAATACTTGATATTGGCGGTCAGGATTCCAAGGCTATAAGGCTTAAGGATGACGGAACAGTCGCTGATTTTGTCATGAATGATAAATGCGCGGCAGGTACAGGCCGATTCCTTGAAGCGATGGCGAGGACACTTGAGGTCGACATAACTGAAAGATCGGAAGAGCAC
>JAQWCI010000216.1 GCA_028706005.1 Lachnospiraceae bacterium | reverse complement strand
TCGCTCAGCCTTGATATAGCGCTTGGACTGGGTGGCATACCAAAGGGACGTGTGGTCGAGGTGTATGGACCGGAGTCATCAGGTAAGACAACGCTGACGCTGCATATGATAGCACAGGTGCAAAAGCGTGGGGGAATAGCAGGATTCATTGATGCGGAGCATGCCCTTGATCCCGCATACGCCAAGAATATAGGCGTTGATATCGACAACCTTTATATTTCTCAGCCGGATTCAGGTGAGCAGGCTCTGGAGATTACTGAGACGATGGTAAGATCAGGCGCAATAGACATAGTGGTAATAGACTCTGTAGCGGCACTTGTGCCAAAGGCTGAGATCGACGGTGAAATGGGTGATTCACATGTAGGTCTTCAGGCGAGACTTATGTCGCAGGCACTTCGCAAACTGACAGCTGTAATCAGTAAATCAAATTGTACCGTGGTATTTATCAACCAGCTTCGTGAGAAAGTCGGTATTATGTTCGGTAATCCTGAGACAACAACAGGCGGACGTGCGCTGAAGTTCTATTCTTCTGTCCGTCTTGATGTCAGGAGAATAGAAGCGATAAAGGCAAATGGCGAGGTCATAGGTAACAGGACAAGAGTCAAGGTAGTAAAGAATAAGATAGCGCCGCCTTTCAAGGAAGCAGAATTCGACATAATGTTTGGAAAAGGAATTTCATACGAAGGCGATGTGCTTGATCTTGCGGCTAAGGTGGATGTAGTTCAGAAGAGCGGAGCATGGTATTACTACAACGGGGATAAGGTAGGACAGGGACGTGAAAATGCCAAGCAGTACCTGGTGGACCATCCGGAACTGTGCAGTGAACTTGATGCAAAGGTCCGTGACTTTTATCATATCGAACCGGAACAGAAAGAGGCAAAGACTGCAAAAAAGAAAGATCCGGCTGATGACGCAGCCAAAGAAGATGCAGCAAAGGTAACAAAGACACCTGCAAAAGAAAAAACTGATAAATGAGTTATTTAGCGCTTTTCCGCTGTATTCAGCAGTGATTATCTGATGCATGGGATGTGAGGCTTATCATGATCGTTGAATCCATTGCGCCTTTCGGAGCAAAAAATGCAAGATCAGAAATAAAACTTGAAGATGGGTCTTCATTCGTGCTTTATAACAAAGAAATCACGAAATATGGTATTACTGAGGGCGCAGATATTGATAGCAACATGATAGAAGAAATCAGTGTGGCACTATATGCCCGTGCATTGAAGCGCTCCGGGGAATTGCTCAAGTCACAGGACTATACTGAGAAAAAACTTTCAGTTAAGTTGCGCTCAGGCGGTTATCCGGAGAGTGTTACTGCGCGTGTTATTAAATCACTGCGGGAAGCTCATTATGTCGATGACTCGTTATATGCACAGAATTATATTAAGTACCATATCCGCGACAAAAGCTGTAAAAGGATCAGAAATGATCTTATAGGCCGGGGAATAACCGAAGATGTTATAGACGAAGCGTACAAAGCTGTAATTCACGATGAGGAGGACCCTGAACTGCTCAGAGAAAGCGAGTGTGAACAGATAAGAGTCCTACTCAGGAAGCGCCGGTTTGATCCGGAAACTGCAGACTGGAATGAGAAACAGAAAACCATGGCTTTCCTTTACCGCAAAGGGTATGAAAGTGAAAACATAAATCTGATGATGAAACAGGTTGAGGTTTGAGTCGTGATATGAGATAATTTTCCCACGCGTAAATTGTTCATCTATTGTATAGCTCTGATTCATATCCGTTTTTTGCTTTACTACAGCGGAGAAACCGGTCCTGTGTCACTGAGCGATTCAACAATTGGGGAGATTATGGGGAAAATAAAAGTCAGTACTTTTCATCGGGTTATGTCAGCTTTTTTTGTTGTTGCGGCGATTATTACAGGAGCCGCAACCTATACACTGACAGCGGGAACAAAGACGGTCAGTGCAGCGCCGGCGGCGATAGTATCTGTCAGTTCGGCAACAATATCAGGGTCAAACGTTGTTGTAAAGGCCAGTGCAAGTTCGGTTCCACAGACGGATGATGGTATGTATTATCTGTATGCACAGGACTGCAATCAGATTTCTGCAGGCGGAACACCGCTTCTTGAAGCAAATCAGGGAACTCTTGTCAGCAAGGCAAATGCATCTGCTTACGCTCAGTTTACTTTCCCTCTCAACAAAAATTCAGCAAGTTCTAATCTTTACAAGAAATTCTGCGTCGCTGTGAAACAGGGCGGAGTTCTGTATTCTGTTACCATAGCTGAAAAGTATATATCAAATCCGGAAGCATGCGCAACAAAGGCAGCAGCCAGATACTGCGCCGGCAAGAAGGGAATCCTTCCGTCGGCCGCGATGCTTGATTCAAATGATCTTCAGAACCTTGGGGTCAAACAGATCACATATAATGTTCCTGTCGGAACACTCTGCTCAGGCAGCGGTGTCGCATACCAATACAATGGAAAAATCTATAACTTTAACGCATCTATAGTGGCGCAATATGACAAGATCGTGCCTCTTATGAACGCACGTGGCATAGAGGTCACACTCATAATACTCAACAACAGATCAAGTGATCTGTCACTTCTTCATCCTTTGTCAAGAAGTTATACGGGTGCCAATTACTATGCTTTTAATACTTATGACAAAGAAAGGGTGGAAAGACTTGAAGCAATAGCCGCCTTCCTGGCATCAAGGTATTCTGCAAACGGACATGGAACAGTTGATAACTGGATAATAGGCAATGAAATAAACGCATATAGTTCATGGCATTACATGAATGCGGATTTTGGAACATTTGTCTCTGAATATGCCAAATCATTTCGCATATTCTATAATACTATGAAGAGTGAGAATTCAAATGCCCGGGTATATACCTGCACCGATCAGCAATGGAATACATGCTACAGTGGCGGGAACTATAGTTCGGTTAATTTTCTTGCAGGATTTAACAATGTGATAAAGAGCGGCGGGAACATCGACTGGAGACTTGCGTATCATCCGTACAATTATCCTATGACAGATGGTTCGGCATGGGTATGCAATGCAAGTATCGTC
>JAQWCI010000058.1 GCA_028706005.1 Lachnospiraceae bacterium | reverse complement strand
TGCGCGCAAGGGTTATCAGGAGCACCGTGACAAAACACTTCGAAAGAAGGGCCAAGATCTTATATGGTACATATGGTGCGGCGCGAAATCTCCTGTCTACGGCAAAAGCAGGATGACGACATTTGAACGATATTTTGTTGAAGATAAGTCGACGCATGTTGAGACAAAAAATGCCTACTACCGCCTGTATAACAACGAGAAAATAGTCGACAGTATACTCGCCGAGTTCGGACTTGCAGGGAAAGAGCATTCCCATATTGTTAACGGACATGTTCCGGTCGAGCAGAAGAAGGGCGAATCACCGGTAAAGTGCGGCGGAAAACTTCTTGTTATAGACGGAGGCTTTTCAAAGGCCTATCACGCCAAAACCGGCATTGCGGGATACACTCTTGTGGCAAATTCACATGGAATGAGGCTGGTACAGCATGAGTTCTTCGAATCCACGGAAGCTGCAATACGAAATGAGACTGATATCATCAGTGATTCTATAATAATCGAAACATACGCGAAGAGACAGCTTGTAGCCGACACTGACACAGGGGCGGAACTCAAGGTGAGGATAGCGGATCTCGAAAAGCTCCTTCAGGCCTACCGCGACGGAGTGATGATCGAGACGGCGTAAATAAGGTGCTTTATGAGAATAAGACCGTGTATTGATATTCATGACGGACATGTTAAACAAATAGTTGGCGGCAGCATATGTGATGGAAAGAAAAAAGTCAGTGAGAATTTTGTCTCATTTGAAAACGCATCACATTATGCGGATATATACAGACAGAAAGGTCTTGCCGGAGGGCATATTATCCTGCTGAATTCCAAAGACAGCGAGGCTCTGCGCTATGAGGCTGACAGAATACAGGCTATCGGTGCGCTCAGGGCATATCCGGGAGGGATGCAGATCGGCGGCGGAATGAATCCGGAGAATTCCGGTGAATACCTGGATGCCGGGGCGTCACATGTCATCGTTACAGGGTATTGCTTCAGAAACGGAAGGCTTGATGAACAAAGGCTTCATGCTATGCAGAGCGCGGTCGGGAAAGATCATCTGGTATTGGACCTGAGTTGCAGGCGCAGACATGAGGATGGGCAGTATGTGGTCGTAACAGACCGCTGGCAGAAATTGACTGACATGGTCATTTGCCCTGAAACGCTCGATGAGCTCTCGACAGAGTGCGATGAATTCCTTATACATGCCGCTGATGTCGAAGGAAAAATGAATGGGATAGAGAAGGACATTGTTTCACTACTTGGGAACTGGCTGGAATCATATATGTCAGACGGAGCGCCATGTTTTCCTGTGACATATGCCGGAGGTGTGCACTCACTGGAAGACATGGAAATAATAAAGAAAGCCGCTTCAGGGAACCTCGATGTGACTGTAGGCAGTGCGCTTGATCTGTTCGGAGGAAATCTTGCACTTGATGAGCTGGCAGGTATGGCAGGTAATAGCCAAAAAATAAGATAAATCGAAAAATCGCTTTACTTTTTGTAATAATTATGATATTTTCATGTTGCTGTACTTTATGTGCAGCAGAACAATCACATTTTTTTTACATATTTGGAGGTAACACGATGAACAAGGGTACAGTTAAATGGTTCAACAACCAGAAGGGCTACGGCTTTATTTCTGATTCTGAAGGAAACGATGTTTTCGTTCACTATTCAGGACTTAACATGGATGGCTTCAAGTCTCTTGACGAAGGCCAGAAGGTTGAGTATGACGTAATCCAGGGCGCTAAGGGGCCCCAGGCTGTCAACGTAACAAAGGTCGACTGATCTCAGTTACATAACAGCAGCTGCTAATAGATCAGAACCGACGTGCCTTATCTTACATATATAGTTTTAGTTAGTTTCTTTATGGGGAATTAGCGGGGAACTTATTGGATTAAGATTATGCAATAAAATTTTGAGCGATTAGTAACGAAAGGATCGGCGTAAACACGCCGATCCTTTTTTTTAGGCCTTTCTATGATGGGAAGCCCTGATTAATCTATTCCAAGACGATCGAATATAAGCTGATAGCCGTCTTCTCCGTAGCTGAGGGAACGGTTCACACGGCTTATTGTAGCAGTGGAAGCACCGGTCTTCTCACCTATTTCAAGGTAAGTATTGTTCTCACGAAGCATTGCTGCGACCTCGAGGCGCTGTGAGAGTGAGAGCAGTTCCTTGACAGTACAAAGATCCTCAAAGAAACGATAGCATTCATCGCGGTCCTTAAGACTCATTATTGCGTCAAAAAGCTGATCTACAGATTCGGTATGGATTTTCTTGTTCATGAATGGTATACCTCTTATTATGCTCATCCGTTATAATATGTTGATTGAATGCGGGTCGTGTTTTAAACTATAAAGCGTCAAAACTTTTACACTTTAACACGACAAAGCACTAAAAGTGATTTTAGCATTGAATAGCAATTTAGTAAAGGCTGGAAAACAGGAAGCGCAGATGAAAAAAACAATTGCCGGTAAACACATAAACAAATATCTTATTATCTTTCTCACGGGATTCCTGATGTATGTGATATGCGTAATACCCTACATCATCTGGCACGGTGGGATTTTCTTTTATTATGGGGATTACAACGTGCAGCAGGTACCGTTTTATATTCTGGCGCACCGCGCTGTGAGGAACGGATATTTCTTCTGGAATCCATACATAGACCTTGGGGGCAATATGACAGGATGTTTTGCCTTCTATCTGTGGGGAAGCCCTTTCTTCTGGTTCAGCTGTCTGTTCCCGGAGAATATGATTCCGTATCTCATGCCGTTCCTTATGGCGGCGAAATACGGTCTTGCGATGACTACTTCATTCGCGTGGATAAGGACTAACACAAAGACAGACAGAGCTGCGTTCATAGGCGCTGTGTTATATGCTTTCTCCGGTTTCCAGGCATGCAATATCGTTTTTCAGCATTTCCACGAAGTGACGGCTTTCTTCCCACTGTATCTCCTCATGTTCGACAGGGCGGTCCAGAAGAAACGCTATGTACCTTTTGCTCTGATGACGGCATTTATGGCTGTACTTAATTACTATTTCTTCTTCGGAGAAATGGTGTTCTTTGCACTGTATTACATCGTGCGTTATGTATGGTCAGGTGAGAAGAAATCGGCTGATGGCAGTGTACTGACTCTGCGTTTCAGATTCAGGACCACGGCAAAACAAATGCTGGCCCTGCTTGCGAGCGTAATAGCAGGAGCGGGCGTTTCGGCTTTTTACCTTGTTCAGGTGTTGGGAGGCATTCTGGGGAATACGCGCCTCAATGATTTTCTGAGTGGGTATGATGCTGTATGTTACAAAGAACCGACGACCCCGCTTGCAATACTGAAGAGCCTCTTTGTGATACCGGATCTGATCTCCCGAGGGACATTGTTCTCTACGGACTCCATAAAGAGCGGATCGCTCGCCTGCTACCTGCCATGTCTCGCACTTACTGGTGTTGTGGCCTATTGCACTCTTGAAAGCAGAAAGAAAGACTGGAAAAAGCGGTTACTCATTATATTCGCGGTCATGGCATTTGTTCCGATCCTGAATTCTCTGTTTTCTGCGCTGAATGCGGAGTATTATGCGCGCTGGTATTATCTGCCGATACTTCTTATGTCCGCGATGACAGCCAGAGCTCTTGAAGAGGATAACGAACCTGGACTCAGGAAAGGTTTTGGCGTCAGTGTGACGGGACTTGTACTGGTCCTTGTCTGCGCATGTATTCCGGTGTCTGAAGACGGCACTGTCACGTGGTTCGGTATAGCTGAGAACATGCAGCAGCTATGGACACAGATTGCCGTGACGGCGCTGACTGTGCTGGGACTTGTATATATCGTTTTTTATGCCGGGAGAAAACAAAAAGCTGTTGCAGATGCGGACACACAGCAAGACTCTGCAAAAGAGCCCGCACGCATTGAATCGGGGCGGACAGGAAAACCTGTAATTGCCATAGTTATAGCCAGTGCGCTGCTCTGCACAATGGCAGTTCTTTACAGCGGAAACAAGATCATTGCCCGCACCGGAGGAGTGAAGTGGCGCTATCAGATGCTTGACTCGAGACCTGAGCTTCCGGATCAGGATACATATGCAAGGGTCGAAACAGGCGGAACTGATACAAACTATGAGATGGTATGGGGATATCCGACTATACATTGTTTCTGCAGTACCGTTAATCCTTCAGTGTTCAAGATCTTTGACGGGATAGGGATGGTGCGCACAGTAGAATCCACTTTGCCATTTAACAGGGTCGGTATCAGATCAATACTGTCACTGCGTTATTACATTGAAAATATCCTTGTGAAGGACTCTGATTCATATACGGAACAGGGCGGTCTGCCGGGTTTTGACCTCATCATGGATTCCGACAATGAGAAGACACATGGACACAATATTTATGAAAACCAACATTATATACCTATGGGATTTACGTTTGACAGTTATGTGACCGAGGACGAATACGATGCCATGGATAAGGATGAGGATGCCGACAGACTGCTGGTCCGCGATATCATCCTGACAGTTGAGCAGGCCACAAAATACAGAGATATTCTTGAGGTCGATCCAGACGCGCGCACCACGAAGATGAGCGATCAGGAGTACTTTGATGAATGTGATGCAAGGGCTGAGTCTTCATGCACAGAATTCGAATTTTCATCAAAGGGATTTACCGCGACCACAGCTGATCTTGACTCAGAGAACCTTGTTTTCTTCTCTGTCCCTTATGACAAAGGTTTTACTGCTTATGTCGATGGTGTCAAAACAGATGTTGAGTGTGTAGATTACGGAATGATGGCGGTGGATGTACCGGCTGGTATGCACAGTATTGAATTTGTCTATGTGCCTTACGGATTCGGATATGGGGTCGCGATTTCGATCGTTTCCGCGGCAGGTCTTATTATATTCGCGATCGTGGCATCGAAGCGCAGAAAGCATATCTGCATTTAATGCTTGCAATGATTGGTGACGGGTGTTAATATATCCCCCGTTGGCGCACAAATGTCCGTACTATGTGGACGAACTGTGATTAAGCTGAAAAAGCGCTCTGGTATTGATAAAATGGTGAATTCAAAGAATGACGGATATTATCTGATCAGGAAAAGAGCTGTACCCGAAGTATTGAAGAAGGTAGTGGAAGTTAATAAACTGCTTGCTTCAGGAACTGCCAAAACGGTCAATGAAGCAGTATCAAAGGTCGGGATAAGCCGCAGCACATATTATAAGTATTCGGATGATGTCGAGGTGTTTCATGACAGCTCGGCGGGAACGACACTGACTGTCCTTTGTGAGATTAATGACGAGCCGGGTATTCTTGCCAATATGCTGGCGATCATTTCAGAAAGCAAAGCTAACATTCTGACAATACATCAGAGTATACCGCTGAACGGGGTGGCATCTGTCAGCATAAGTATCCAGATCCTCGAGAAGACAGAGAATATCAATAACATGCTTGACAGGATCGAAGGCACCAATGGCGTTTTGAAGATGAAGGTAACAGAATGCGAAAGAAAGAACTGAGGAGACAACCATGATACAGACAGCAGTACTTGGGTTCGGAACTGTCGGAAGCGGCGTAGTAGAGGTGCTGGACAGGAACAGTGACAAAATAAACGGAACTGTCAGGGAAGGCATCAACGTCAAATACATTCTGGATCTTCGCGAATTTCCGGAAAGCCCATACAGAGACAAGGTCGTACATGACTATGATGTTATTCTGAACGATCCGGATATAAAGATCATCTGCGAAACAATGGGCGGTAAAGAACCTGCTTACACTTTTTCAAGAAAGGCTTTGGAAAAAGGAATAAGCGTCTGTACGTCAAATAAGGAGCTGGTGGCTGCAAAGGGGCCGGAACTTATAAGCATTGCCAAAGAACATAACTGCAGCTATATGTTCGAAGCCAGTGTCGGCGGAGGTATTCCGCTCCTTCGGCCTATAGTAACAAGTCTGGAACAGGAAAAGATCACAAAGGTCACCGGGATCCTTAACGGGACAACTAATTACATACTCACAAAGATGGATGCAGAGGGCGCAGATTTTGATGAGACCCTTGGCGAAGCACAGGCAAAAGGCTACGCTGAACGAAATCCTGAGGCTGATGTAGAAGGTTATGATACAGGACGCAAGATAGCTATATTGACATCGCTCATCAGCGGCGGCACAGTAAAATTTGAAGATGTATACTGCGAAGGAATAGCAAAGATCACACAGGAAGATTTCAGAGCTGCGCGTCTGGCGGGTGGCGTGATAAAGCTTCTTGGAATCTGTGAGCTTGGAGAGGACGGCAGATACACAGTAATGACTGCACCGTTCATAGTGGGCAGAGAAAGCCCGCTCGCGATGGTAAATGATGTTTATAACGGAATCCTCATTCATGGGAACATGGTTGATGATGTTATGTTCTACGGTCAGGGTGCCGGCAGGTATCCGACGGCGAGCGCAGTTGTCGCTGATGTCGTGGACTGTGCGAGAAATATCGGAAAATGGATCCCTATTGACTGGGATGGCAGCAAGGTTGAAGAGCTCGCTCCCTTCTTTGAAAGGAAGGGAAAGTTCATGGTGCGCGTCGACATAGATGAAAGAGCTGCAGTGGCAATGGCATTCGGAACAAGCGTGCAGGTCCTCGATGCAGCCACCGGGGAGTTCACGTTCATAACCGGAGAGCTCACAGAGAAGGATTTTGCCGACAAAGCCGCATCATTAAAGACCGTGAGAAACAGCATAAGAGTTCTGGCAGATAAGTGATGTCACAGAAGACCGGGAGTGGTGTTATGAAAAAGGTTGTAAAGTTTGGAGGCAGTTCTCTTGCAGATGCCGAGCAGTTCAGAAAAGCAGCAGGTATAATCCGCGCTGATAAATCGAGAATATTTGTGGTGCCGTCTGCTCCGGGAAGACGTTTTGACGGGGATACCAAGGTCACAGATCTGCTGTACAAAATGGATGAAATAGCGGAAAAAGGCGAAAAGATCGACGATATCCTGGGAAAAATAAGAGCAAGGTATACAGAGATAGCAGAGGGACTCGGAATAAAGGATCCTTCGACAGGAAAGCCGTTCTCGCTCGATGATGAATTTGAAAAGATCAGAGTGAAGATGACGACTGAACCGGAGAGGGATTACGCAGCGTCAAGAGGAGAATATCTTAACAGCCTTATAATGGCACGGTATCTTGGATTTGAGTTCATTGATGCCAGGGAAGTGATCTTCTTTGATGAAAACGGCGTCCTGGATTCAGAGAAGACGAACGATGTCCTCGGCGACAGATTGAAGAATGCCAAAAATGCCGTACTTCCTGGATTCTATGGATGCGGCTCAGACGGCAGAGTCAAAACATTTTCGCGCGGCGGATCTGATATCACAGGGTCGATAATGGCGCGCGCTGCCAGAGCTGATGTTTATGAGAACTGGACAGATGTGTCGGGTTTCATGGTAGCTGATCCACGTGTTGTAGAAGAACCTGAGAGCATTGATACGATTACTTACAGGGAACTCAGGGAGCTCTCATATATGGGAGCTTCGGTCCTTCACGAGGAAGCAATTTTCCCGGTGAGACACGAAGGAATCCCAATCAACATAAGAAATACGAACAGACCTGATGATGATGGAACATGGATAGTTGAGAGTACATGCCAGAAACCCAAGTTCGTCATAACAGGGATCGCGGGCAAGAAGGACTTCTGTTCTGTCATCATAAACAAAGCACTGATGAATTCTGAGATAGGTTTCTGCCGCAAGGTATTACAGGCATTTGAGGAGAGTGGGATCTCGATAGAACATATGCCATCAGGCATAGATACTATGACTGTTGTAGTTCATGAGAGCGAGTTCCTTGATAAAGAGCAGCATGTGGTATCAGCAATACACAGATTGGCTGACCCTGATACCATCGATATTGAGGCAGATCTGGCACTGATTGCCATAGTGGGCCGTGGAATGAAATCCATGCGAGGTACAGCGGGAAGAATATTCGCAGCACTGGCACACGCAAGAGTGAACGTAAGAATGATCGATCAGGGGTCAAGCGAGCTGAATATCATTGTCGGCGTTGAAAACAAAGATTTTGAGACGGCAATACGTGCAATTTACGATATTTTTGTTACTACACAAATATGATGATGCAGGTGTCAAAAGTATCTTTGTAACTAATGATATGATGGCGCAGACTGTCCGGGTCCCGGATTGCCTGCGCTTTATTCTTTTTTAATATGTTTTGAAGCAGGGTACGGCTATAATGATACAAGGGAATTTATATAACATCTGTAAAATAATAAATTTGGATCGGAGCAGCAAATGTCAATCAGAGATGAAATAAGAGAACAGCGAATGAGTCTTAAGGGAAAGGGAGTCAAGGCTCATGTTTCCTGGTTCTGGTCATACTACAAGTGGCCCGTTGCAATAATAATCCTGTCATTGATCCTTGTTATAAGCGTGGTCTACAGTATAGTGACGAGAAAACCTGAGGCGGCGAACGTGATAATGCTTAACGTTGAAGGACAATCGTCATTATTGAATACGGATCCGATAGTAGAGGACATTGCAGACAAAGCTGATGTTGATCTCGATGAATACAGTATCTCGCTGGATATGAGTGGACATCTGACTCCGGGAGGCGCGACAGACTCAGCTGAGATTGGTCAGCAGGAGAGAATAGTCACATATATTTCGGCCAAAAATCTTGATGTTCTGGCCTGCGATGCCTACAATTTTGTGAGTTACGCGAATATCGGAGCTTTTGTGGATCTCAGGACAGTGCTGAGCGATGAAGAGATAGAAAAATATGAGCCGTATTTCTACTACGTTGATGAAGCAGTGGTGGACGCCGAGCAGGACTCGGCTCTCAGCGGGAGCAGCGAAGAAGATTCATCTGATATAACGGGCGAAACACAGGAGGAAGCAGAGGCGTCGGAAAAAGTGGGGACATTCAAGCTGCCTGATCCATCGAAGATGGAGGACCCGGAGCCGGTAGGAATTGTCCTTAACGATGCGCCTTACAGCAAGGATATGCCGCTTTATACAGAAACTACAGGCATGATAGGAATAGTATCGACATCGCAGCATATGGAAACGTCAGTCGCCATTATCAATTATTTCTGGGAAGGCCCTGACAAATAGAATCCAGTCAAAACAAGCTATAAGCCGCGCTTATAGCTGATATAAGAATTACTGAAACAACTTGCATTGATATCAGATTCGTAATACCATAAACTAAATTCAGTCCAAAACTCATTAAGAAGGAGCATGATCGAAGATGGATATCGGATGTCTTGAAGTAGTAGTTCCCAGAAAAGATAACCCGTTTATGAAATTCCTGCGGGTGTTTCTTATTATGCTTTGCGTCGCATTCATTTTCCTTTGTATGGTAAGTACATGGGGAATAGGTACGTTGATTGCACTGGTAATAGGAGTGGCCTGCGGCGTGGGCGCTTTTTTTGTCGGCAGAAATGTCAATATAGAATTTGAGTATTCTTATGTCGAGAAGGAACTCAGGGTCGCCAAGATAATCAATAAGGAAAACCGTAAGAGTCTTGGAAAATATGATCTCGAGAAGATGGAAATAGCAGCCCCGATACAATCGATCCATCTCGATAATTATAATCATAAAGATCTGAAGACGATAGATTACACATCCGGAGTCATTAATGATCCGGATGACAGATACGTGATGTTCTTCTCTGACTGCAAGGTAATGATAGAGGCAACGGAAGATCTGGTAAATGCAATGCGTCAGGCCGAGCCCCACAAGGTCTACCGTGACTGACGCTCGTTACGGAAACAAGGGATATGCCTTAATTATCAAAGCATATCCCATTTTTTATAAGGCACATTCAGACGTTGCCTGTAGAAGAATTGGAGGAGAAAATGGCAAAGATTATCGGAGAAGGTATTACATTTGACGACGTACTGCTCGTTCCGTCGTATTCACAGGTCGTACCAAATGAGGTCGACATAACCACAAATCTTACTAAGAAGGTCAGACTCAACATACCGATGATGAGTGCAGGCATGGACACCGTGACGGAATCACGCATGGCGATCGCTATGGCGCGTCAGGGCGGTATCGGAATAATACACAAGAATATGACAATTGACCAGCAGGCTGAGGAAGTCGACAAGGTCAAGCGTTCTGAGAACGGCGTCATAACGGATCCGTTTTCACTGTCGCCGGAGCACACTCTCGGGGATGCTGAAGCCCTTATGCAGAAGTTCCGCATTTCAGGCGTTCCGATCACTGAAGGAAAAAAACTTGTAGGTATTATCACTAACCGTGATCTTAAGTTTGAGGAGGATTTCACACAGAAGATCCGCGACTGCATGACATCAGAGAATCTGATCACTGCAAAAAAAGGCATCACTCTGGATGAAGCCAAGAAGATCCTTGCAAAGTCCAAGAAGGAGAAGCTTCCGCTTGTAGATGATGACTATAACCTCGTCGGTCTTATCACGATCAAGGATATCGAGAAAACAATAAAGTACCCGCTGGCTGCAAAGGATGGCCAGGGAAGACTGCTCTGCGGTGCAGGTGTCGGCATAACTGCCAATGTCCTGGACAGAGTCAGGGCACTGGTAGATGCGAAGGTAGATGTCATTGTCCTTGACTCAGCGCATGGTCATTCTGAGAATGTCCTTCATTGTGTGAGAGTGATAAAGGATAAGTTCCCTGATCTTGATGTAATAGCAGGTAATGTAGCTACTTTTGAAGGGACAGAGGCTCTCATCAAGGCGGGAGCTGATGCTGTAAAGGTCGGCATAGGCCCGGGATCGATATGCACGACACGTGTGGTCGCCGGTATCGGCGTCCCTCAGGTAACAGCAGTTATGAATGCATATGAAGCGGCTATGAAATATGACATTCCGATAATCGCCGACGGAGGCATCAAGTATTCCGGAGATATGACAAAGGCTCTGGCAGCAGGCGGCAGCGTATGTATGATGGGATCAATATTTGCAGGCTGTGATGAAGCACCCGGTGCTTTCGAATTATATCAGGGAAGAAAATATAAGGTCTATCGCGGCATGGGTTCGATCGCGGCAATGGAGAACGGATCCAGGGACAGGTACTTCCAGGAGAATGCCAGGAAGCTTGTTCCGGAAGGTGTCGAAGGACGTGTGGCATACAAGGGGACAGTTGAGGATACAGTTTTCCAGCTTATAGGAGGAATCCGCTCAGGAATGGGGTATTGCGGTGCCGGAGACCTCAAGGAACTTCGTGAGAACGGCCGCTTTGTCAAGATCACAAGCGCGGCACTGCGCGAATCACATCCGCATGACATACAGATCACAAAGGAAGCACCGAACTATTCAACGGATGCACAGAACTGATAAAGACATTTGTTTTGACATAAAAATTTGAGGATCAGAGAGCAAGATTATGAGTGAGGAAAAAGACCGCCGCGAAGACGGCAGTGAGACAGTTGCGGAAGTTAAAGAGAGCAGGAATTTTATTGAACAGGCAATAGACAAGGATCTGAAGGATGGTGTGTACGACCATGTACATACGCGTTTTCCTCCGGAGCCGAATGGATATCTGCATATTGGTCACGCGAAGGCAATTCTGCTGAGCTATGGGATCGCGCAGGAATACGGTGGAAAATTCAACCTCAGGTTCGATGACACAAATCCGACCAAGGAGAAAAGTGAGTTCGTTGAGTCCATCAAGAGAGACGTGAAGTGGCTTGGAGCTGACTGGGAAGACAGGCTTTTCTTTGCATCAGATTATTTCGACCAGATGTATGAGATAGCAGTAAAACTCATCAGAAAAGGCAAGGCATATGTGTCTGAGCTTACAGCAGAGGAGATGAAAGAATACCGCGGATCGCTCACAGAGCCCGGGAGAGATGACCCGAACAGGGATCGTTCTGCCGAGGAGAATCTTGATCTTTTCGAGAGAATGAAGAACGGGGAGTTTGCGGATGGCGAGATAACGCTCCGCGCGAAGATCGACATGGCCAGCCCTAACATTAATATGCGCGATCCGATAATATACAGAGTTGCACACATGAGCCATCAGAGAACAGGTGATAAGTGGTGCATCTATCCGATGTATGATTTTGCACATCCGATTGAGGATGGCATCGAAGGTATCACACATTCTCTGTGTACATTGGAATTCGAGGATCATCGTCCTTTGTATGACTGGGTAGTAAAGGAAGCGGAGTTTGAGAATCCCCCCCGCCAGATCGAGTTCGCCAAGATGTATCTCACTAATATTGTTACGGGCAAGCGCTATATAAAGAGGCTTGTCGAACAGGGCATAGTAGATGGCTGGGATGATCCGAGGCTTGTGTCTATAAGCGGTCTTCGCCGCCGCGGCTTTACACCGCAGTCGATAAGAAAGTTCGTCGGGCTTTCAGGAATCTCCAAGGCGCAGTCGTCGTCTGATTATGCGATGCTTGAGTACTGCATCCGCGAGGATCTTAAGCCGGGATGCAAGCGCATGATGGCGGTCCTTGATCCCATAAAGCTTGTAATAGATAACTATCCGGAAGGACAGACAGAGCAGCTTACTATTGAGAACAATAAAGAAAATCCTGAACTCGGAACGCGTCAGATCCCGTTTGGAAGAGAACTCTGGATCGAGCGCGGGGATTTCTTTGAGGTCCAGCCCAGGAAGTACTTCAGGCTGTTCCCAGGCAACGAAGTGCGTCTCATGAATGCATATTATGTGACATGCACCGGCTGTGAGAAAGATGCTGACGGCAATGTGACTGTAGTACATGCA
>JAQWCI010000215.1 GCA_028706005.1 Lachnospiraceae bacterium | reverse complement strand
GACTTTGTGATCAAATCTGCAATTCTTACCTGCCTCTTCCAAACCGTTTACCACTTCTGCATACTTCGAAAGAAACATGGCCATCATTCCAACGCCGTCCGCAAAAACGTAATCATGTGCGCGTCCTGGTCTGTATATGACTGCTCCAGTCCTATCCTTCGGTGCTTTCAGGGCATACTCAGCCATTGCGTCGGCGGCGTCAAGATATCTGACATTTCCTGTCAGTTTATAAACATCAAGAATCGCGCAGCCTGAGAGCACATCGTCAATATTCTGCAGCTCACACCCTGAATCCATCCAATTATCAATGTGTGAAACGAGGACTTTCTGTACTTCCTGCAGCGTTGAGGAACTGCTCAGATCTTTGCTCTGCACTGCGTCAGCGCTGCCGTCATCGGCAAAGTCTCCGGCCGCATACTTCCAGTATTCCGCAAGCCCCATCATCAGCATTCCTGCCGGCCAGAACATCGGATCAGATTTCGCGACACTCCTGCCCAGAACTTGTTTTGCCGTGCGCTTCAGCTTCTGCATGACCGAAAGCTTACCGTAGTTCTCAAGTTCATGCGCCGCTTCCAGCGCTATTTTATCAAGTTTTTCTCTATATTCAGATTGAGTCATGATTTCCTTATGCGGTTCTAAATCGTCAACGCCCCGACCGGCTTCCGATCTTTTCTTTCACCATTCCAAACAGATACCGGCATTCTTTGCTGCGGCCGAAGAAAGCGAGAAAAATTCCGTTGTACAGAATGACAACAATGACCGCCATCAGTATGAACATCCCGAGGCCTACGCTCTCCGGATCCGGCATAAGTCTGGAACTTATGAGATAGAGAAGCAGGAGGCTCCCGCCTGAAACCAGAAGATATTTGATGGAGTCTTTGAAGTAATGTGCGGCACTCCTGTCAAAACAAACGCGGTATATTATTATCGGCTTCGTGATATTTGCAATCAGTCCCGACAACACAGTCCCGATATAGATGCCCGGAAGGCCGATCTTCATTACGAGCCATATAGACAAAACAAGATTTACGAGCCCCTGTATTGCTGCGAGATATTTGTCCTGCTCGAACACGCCTGCTGCCGTCTTGAAGTTCGACAAGACTATGCGGTCGCCCTTGAAATAGAAATCAAGCAGTATGAGTCCCACCGACGCATAGGGCAGCACCCATCCCTTTCCAAGCCAGAGGCTTCCGACAAAAGGCGTCAGAAGAATAAAGAACGCGCTGGCACAGAAACCGTATATCCATGAGGCGAAGAATCTGTACACGCTGAACATCGAGAATTGCTTCTCCTTATTCTCTGTCGCAATCAGATTGCCAAAACTTGAGATCATGGAATTAAAAATAATATTAACAAAACTGGCGACTGCCGTTATGACCTGATTGTAGTTGTCCACCATTCCGGAAACAGTGACACTTATGAATGAAGAGATGATAATAGAATCCGTCTGGAGACGCGCCGCATCGCCCACTTTGTGCCACACGAGAGCCTTTGTTTTGCTCCAGACCTCGTCGCTCTCTGACTTGGAAAGAGGCGCGACATTCTTTTCCTTAAGGTATGGATAAAGGTGGTTAAGATACCAGTTTGCAAAGAACTTCTGGATCAGCTGGATTGCCGCATCAGTGATGAGGTAGCAATAGAAATTCCTCGTGGTAACAAGGACCAGCATCTGTGCGAGGACGGTCACTATCTTCGTGACAGTCGTGATATTAGTCTGGATATAGTTCTTCTGAGAAGCGTTTACAAGACTGTATTTGTACGCCACAAAATATGAGCTGACCGTATTGAACAGGAAAATCAGGTAATACATGGTCAGGTCGTGCCATGTGTTCGCACCTGGATCTTTTATAAATATGCGCAGGAACGGTGCGAGAACAAGCCCTATGGCTGCAACCACGAAGGCCACCGTGTAATAAGCTTTGCGGTAGAGCTTCATGTATGACTTTATCTTCTCGCGGTCTCCGCGGGCCACCGGAGCATATAGCGCAAAATTCATCGCGGTCCCGATGCCGAGCTCTGCCATATTGAGGAGCGAGAGTATACCGGTATAGAGGCCGTTGACGCCGTTCAGCGTCGCGCCAAGATTTGCGATGAAGACCTGCTTGAGTATGAAGCCCATGATTGCTGTCGCAAACTGACCGACGTATCCGAAGGCTATATTTTTGGCTGCGTATTTCTTTCTTCCCATATTTACCTGTGTTTTTCCCGGCTGTAATTCACGCCTGATACAATTTCATGATCTCAGCGCCGTTCTCAAGCGCTCTGTTCCTGTACTCCGGCATGACTGTATGTAGTTTTGAACGTATATCATTTTCATTTGAGGCAAGCCAGTCGTAAGCTGCTGTCATCTGCCCGTCAGCCTTCAGATCCTGAACGCGCAGTACATAATTATTGCTCGTGCCGAAAATGTCCTCAGCTATACCGATCGATTTCACCGAATAGCCCAGCACAAGTGTCGGTACTTCCAGCGAGTAGGCCGCTATTGTAGCATGCGTTCTGGCTCCGATGAAGAACCTGCATGCGGCGATCACTCCCTTGAGATCCTCTGCATTCATGTCATCAATAAGCGCTACCCGTTCTGTATCCTTGAACATACCATACAGTATTCTGAGCGGTGTGAGATCATTGCTTCTGTCCCACACGACATGCGGGATCAGCAAAACATTCATATCCGAATTATCAAGGATGTGCCTTATGAGCGTCTCATAACTTCTCATCGCAGCATCCGGATCCGTGGCGTAATCCCCGACCATGGGACTCAGATTAAGTCCTACCATATTGCCCGCGTCAAACCCATCCGGCAGTTCAGCCTTCTTCCCGGCCGGAAGCGCAAATGCCGGATCCGGCACAAGTTTCAGTTTGTCTTTGTCGATGCCTGCACCGCGCAGCGCATTATATGTCCTTGTCTCACGCGCAAGGATCATCGAATAATTTCTCAGATCCTCTATGAGTCTGTGGCTTTCCTTATTCTCATCCCGAAGGAGTCCCGGCTCTATGGAACAGCCCTGCAGCATCGTCTTCGTTCCCTGTCTTACGAGCATCGAATTGGCAAGCCCAAGGTCACTTACCATTGAAGGAT
>JAQWCI010000002.1 GCA_028706005.1 Lachnospiraceae bacterium | reverse complement strand
CTCGAGGTGTTCCCCCGGCGCAACTCTGACATCATATCATCACATCCGATCACTGTCAACATGTTTTTTAACTTATTTTTTACATCCGTTTTCAGTGTATTACCAGCTGTGATATCTGCTGTCCACCACTCCTTTTTTCGAGCGGCAAAATGCATTATAGCATCAGCGTTTTTAAAAAGCAACGCCTAAAATCGAATAATAAAATAATCATTCCATTAAGTATTTATGCGTGTTTCCGGGTTTTGCCGATCAGGAACAACAAGATGTGGAATCTTGTTGTGCATCATACTAAATGTTGTTTTCTCATACACTATCGGGATTCGTAATACACAGGCTGATGCTAAAAGAATATTGCATTCAAACAAGAAGATAGTGCTCAAGAAGGTACTGAAGAAGATAAAGGATAAAAAAGCCTTCCACCAATCCCAGTACAAGGCCCAGACCCTTGTCAAGCCAATTGACTACAGGGAGTTTGGCTATTATATTTATTGCGCTGAAAAAGAGGTGGAATATTTTATACAGGAAAACGACCAATGCCAGCATGACAAGTCCTGAAATGAGACCGCCAAGATGCGCATTAAGAAACGCCTGCACTGCCTCAGACAGAAAATACAGGCAGGCTGCCGCAGCTGCGAGCGAAAACACCGATGATAAAGTATGTGCCGCGCCTTTCCTGAATCCGCTTGTCATAAATGACATCATGACGGCGACGAAAACCAATATTAGAAGGATCACGTAAAAATCAATCATAGTTTATGTTCTTTTCTGTAATGTACCCGGTTCAGCAACAACATGTTTACTTCAATATCATAGTTTTGATACTGCTTTTTGTGACAAGCGTCAGCCTGTTCGCTGATGTCGAAGGCAAAACAAGACTCACCGCATCTCCCATGCTCCCCGAATACTGAAGTGTACCGTTGACTGAATAAAGAAGCATGCTTTGTCCGTCATCTATCACCACTCTGTCCCCGAAAAACTGCACGGACGTGTAATCCATGGTAAAGGGAATGCTTCCGACCTCTTTCCCGGATGCGTTATAAATATCGAGCGTATACGCCTCTTCTCCGGCGGGATCAGCAAATAGAAGGGCAACATAGCTGTCACTGCTCCATACTCCTTCCAGATCAGACTTATAGAATATATTTGTGCCGCTTGCCGGCTTTTCGTCTCCGGAATAGAAAGTTGTTCTTGTGTCAGATACCGAAACTGCGACATTATTCGAAAGGAATCTGACATAAGGCGCGACCTCGCCTTCGTAATCATAACCTGCGACCAGTCTGTCAGTCTCACTCTGCCCTACGGCACCGAAATTATAGAACGCAACACTTGTTTTGACAGAAGAAGATTCGACTGTAAGCTGTGAACAGCACATGAGCGTACCGTTAGGCGAGAGCGTGACCGCGATCGGGTACCCGCTCTGTTCCATAGTGCGTTTGACATAGGCGATGGTATTCCCCTGAATGTCAAAAATATAGATCCATGTCGTAGCTGAGTCCTCCAGAACTGCAGCCACCTCTCCGTTTGATGCAACTGACAGCGTACGGAGCGGCATATTGGTCGCAATCGTTCCTACCTCACCCTCCGTCGCATTGAGAATGTGGACAGTACTCCCCTCATAATCACCGATAGCCGCAATATTGCCGCATACAGACACGACCGGCTGCTGCATCTCATATGATATTGACCACAGTGTACTGCCGCTTTGATTCATACAGCTGGCGCCGTCTTTGCTGTAGATGAGAATATTATTTCCAAGATTAAGGCATGTCGCCGCACTGGGGATCGTTACAGTCGTCACCTCACGAAATTCCGAGCCACTGTAGACCCGCTCACTCTGCTGCTGAATTATAAAAACAATAACCGCAGCCATAATACATGTGAACACTGCTATCCGGAGCAGAAGGCTCATTTTCTGTTTGCGCGTCATTTTGCGCCGACGAGCTTCTCCCGCTGACTGGGATCTGTCATTACCGCCACTGCCATCATAAGAACCATCTTCAATTTGTTCGTCGTATTCCCTGTCCTGATCATCATTATTATTGTCGCGATCAGGCCCGCGATCGGGAACATGAAATTTTACAACTGCCATACATTATCCCCGTATTCCATGCGGTGATGCAGGTAAGACCACTGTTCTTGCTTTACCTGTTGCAGAAACGATATTCAGTCACAGAATCATAGTCTTCTCCGGCGCCGAATATTGGATGAACAAAATTTTCATGATTGACACTGTCCGGAAAATACTGTGTTTCAAGACAGAATGCATCGCGCGGCACATAGTCCTTGCCGCTTTTTCCGTTCTTCTCTTTCATGAAATTGCCGGAATAGAACTGGACGCCGGGAAGAGTCGTAAAGACATCCATTGCACGCCCGGACTTCGGATCATACGCTGATGCCGCTTGTTTTAACGAGCCATCGCCGTTCCATCCGCGGATCACGAAATTGTGGTCAAAACCTCCTACAAGGTGAAGCTGCTCGAAGTCAGCGTTTATATCCTGTCCAATCGGTTTTGCCGTGCGGAAATCAAGAGGCGTCCCCTCTACCGATGCTATCTCACCTGTAGGAATAGAATCCGGTCTGTCAGGGCAATAACTGTCCGCAAACAGCTGGAGCACCTGGTCTTCCATCTTTCCTGACGATTCACCGGCCAGATTGTAATAGGCATGATTTGTCATATTGAAGAGAGTCTTCTTATCTGATGTGCAGTGATAATGAAGCCTCACGCCGCCTGCGTCTGTGACTGTGAAGGTTATCTGCATCAGGCGTTTGCCCGGAAGTCCATACTCTCCGTCTTCAAGACTCAGCGAAAACTTCACTCCGTCCCCGAGCACTTCGCTGTCCCAGAACCTCTTGTGACTGCCCCCGGCAAAATCTGTATGAAGATTATTCTCGTTCTCATTTACTGCCATATGATATGTTTTGCCGTCTATAGTGAGTTTTGCGCCGGCGATTCTGTTGGCGCTGGGTCCTATTGTCGCTCCGAGAAAACATGAATTGTCCGTATAGCCGCCGACATCCCCATAGCCTGCGACGACATCCGCCTTGTTTCCGTCCTTATCCGGCACGATAAGACCTGCAAGACACGCTCCGAAATCCGTGACCTTCAGAGTTATTCCCGCATTTTCTATCAGGAAAAGATTCGCCCTGCGTCCACCTGCCTCACCAAAATCAACCTTTGTTACGCTCATGTTTACCCCTCCATTATTCAGATTTCTGTTCTGCCATCAAGTGCCCGAAGCAGCGTGACCTCATCAATGTTCTCAAGGTCCCCGCCCACAGGGACGCCGCTCGCAATTCTCGTCACTTTGATTCCCAGCGGTTTTATAAGCCTGCCGATATACATGGCCGTAGTCTCCCCTTCAAGGCTGGAATTCGTGGCGATTATCACCTCTTTGACTTCATCAGACTTCAGCCGTTCCATGAGTTCTCCGAGTCTGATATCGCCGGGACCGATGCCGAGCATTGGCGATATTGCTCCATGCAAAACATGATAAATGCCCTCATATTTGCCTGTCCGCTCATATGCCGCAAGATCCTGCGAAGTCTCCACCACCATTATTGTCGAATGGTCTCTCTTCGCATTGGCACAGATCGGGCAGATGTCTGTATCTGTCAGGTTCTGGCATATTTTGCAGTAGTGCACATTTGCCTTGGCGTCAGTTATTGACGCAGCAAGCTTCTTAACTCTGGCATCAGACATGCTGATAATATAGAAAGCCATGCGCTGTGCCGACTTTCTGCCAATACCGGGGAGTGCTGCGAGTTCATCTATTAATCTGTTAAAATGTCCGCTGTAAAGATCCATGGATCAGAGTCCCAGTCCCCCGGCCATTCCGCCGTAAACCTGCTCACCCGCATCATCGACCTTCTTCATTGCCTCGTTGAGGGCAGCAACTATCATATCCTGAAGCATCTCTACGTCTTCCGGATCTACAGCATCTGGTGATATGGTAAGGTCTTTTACCTTCTTGTCTCCGGTGAGCGTCACCTTAACAGCTCCGCCGCCGGCATCAGCAGTAAATTCCTTCTCTTCAAGTTCCTTCTTGCTCTCTTCCATCTGGCGCTGCATGCGCTGCGCCTGTTTCATCAGATTGTTCATGTTCCCGGGCATCCCGCCCATGTATCCACCACCGTGTTTTGCCATGATCCACCTTTCATGTCTTATCGCTTACTTTCAGACATCATCATCAACATCAATATCCATAGTTACGACTTTGCTCAAATCTATATGATTGTCATTGAAATTCTCACCACTGTCAAGGCATTTGTACTCCACCGGGATTACTTTTCCAGTGATTTCGGTGAGTTTTGACTCAAGTCTGTCTCTGTTTCCTTTGTTGTCACTGATCAGCCTTTTGTTCATTTCGCATGGAAAAACAAGTTCCAGTTTTTGGCCGTCATCAGAAAGGCTGAGTTCAGCTGTCTTAAGACAGCTCTTTGTAAACGAATCCTCAATAGCTGAAATTATTTTTGTCCACTCCCTGACAACCGTTCTTATATCTTCCGGAACTGCTGCGGCCGGGATCACCTTTGGCGGCGTGCTGCGCGAAGCATTCTGAGAAGGTGCCATGGCAGTGTTACCGTTTACAGTCCGTGCGTCCCCTGATCCTGCAGGTCGTATTCCATCTCTTGCGGCTCTGTCGAGTTTTGCCTGGAGATCAGAGATAATCCGTTCGTCTTTGCAGACATTACTCTCCAGTTCATGGAGTCTTCCCAGTATAGCATCGTGATCTGTGTCAGCCTCCGGTCTGCACACTCGGATTATCGCGGCCTCTGTAAGGATCCTTCTGTTAGCTGAGTACCTTATCTGTTCCATAAGGGCAGAAAAAACACGAATATCCCTCAAAATCTCAGGCATCTCGCTGTCTCTCTCATCGGAGAGCATGAGCTGCAGATTTTCTTTGGAAACATCAAGATCTCCGGCTGTCTTTTCCGATGCCTTTAGAAGCATCAGTGAACGAAGGTACCATATGAGATCTGTTACGAACTGCGTAAGTTCCCGTCCCTGCATAAGCAATTCGTCAAGTTTTGACAGTGCCCCCGCCGCGTCCCCGGTGTGCATCATTTTATAAAAAGCACTGAACACAGATGTATCAACAGCTCCCAGGATCTCGAGAGTGCGGTCATATGTCAGGATCTCATTTCCGTAATTGAATGCGTTGCACTGATCAAGAAGTGAGAGCCCGTCACGCATGGAGCCGTCAGCCGCGCCGGCAATATAGTGAAGCGCCCGTTCCTCGACACTCAGCTTCTCGCTTGCCGCGACCTCTTTGAGTCTGCCTTCAATGGTCTCGGTAGAAAGCCTGCCGAAATCGTAGCGCTGGCATCTTGACAGAATGGTTATCGGCAGTTTATTAGGCTCCGTCGTACATAAAATGAAGACCGCATATTCCGGCGGCTCCTCGAGTGTTTTGAGGAGAGCGTTGAATGCGGGAGTTGAGAGCATATGGACTTCATCTATTATGAAAACACGTTTCCTGCCGAGTGTCGGCGAATAACCGACTGTATCTATTATGGCTCTGATGTCGTCGACGCCATTATTAGACGCGGCATCCATCTCAACAACGTTAAGATCCGCATTACCTGCGATCGCGCGGCAGCTTTCGCATTCTCCGCAGGGATTTCCGTCAACAGGGTGCTCGCAGTTTACGGCGCGCGCAAAGATCTTGGCAATTGTAGTTTTGCCTGTTCCCCTTGTCCCGCAGAAAAGATAGCTGTGGCTTGTGTGCCCGGATATGATCTGATTTTTGAGTGTCCTGACAATAGTATCCCGGCCTCGGACATCATCAAATGTCTGGGGCCGGTACTTGCGATACAAAGCCAGATAAGATTGATCTGACATGAATTGTATATTCCTTTTCCTGTTAAATGCTACGCGTCGTCATCAGTCTCCGAAACTGATTCCGAGCATTTTGGCTTCTTTGATGATATCTGACTTCGGGTCTACTGTCTTGAGCTTGCCTGCAACATCCTTAAGCGGCACCTTTGTCATCTCGCGGTTCTTATATGAAACCATGTATCCGAACTCGCCTTTGAGAATCATTTTGCCGGCTTCAGCGCCGAGACGGCTTGCGAAAACTCTGTCATAAGGGCAGGGCTGTCCGCCACGCTGTACATGTCCCGGAACTGTTACTCTGACTTCACGTCCTGTCTTCTTCTGGATCTGATCTGAAATCTCATATGAAACTGACGGGAACGTGTAGTTCTCAAGCTTTTTAGCATAATCCTTCTTGGAAAGCTTGGCATCGTCCTTCGAAATTGCGCCCTCTGCTACGCAGATTATCGTGAACCTGCTGCCTCTGGCATCTCTTTCCTCAATTTTGTCAATTACATTGTTGATGTCATACGGAATTTCAGGAATAAGTATGATGTCTGCGCCGCCTGCCATACCGGCATTGAGCGGAAGAAAACCGACTTTGTGTCCCATTATTTCCACAATGAAAACTCTTCCGTGTGATGAAGCCGTCGTGTGGATCTGATCAATAGCTGTCGTTGCGATTTCAACTGCGGACTGGAAGCCGAATGTCATGTCTGTTCCGTACAGATCATTGTCTATTGTCTTGGGAAGCGTGATTACATTGAGGCCTTCCTCGGAAAGCAGATTTGCTGTCTTTGTAGAGCCGTTGCCGCCGAGCATTACCAGGCAGTCAAGCTGAAGTTTGTAGTAATTCTGCTTCATTGCCGCTACTTTATCGAGGCCGTTCTCATCAGGCTCGCGAATTGTCTTGAATGGCACACGGCTTGTGCCGAGGATCGTGCCGCCGCGTGTAAGGATACCTGTAAAATCTGCACCGGTGAGCATTCTGAATTTGCCATAAATGAGACCCTTATAACCATCTTCAAAACCGTAGAACTCAACATCGTCTTTGGCGTTGTTATAGATACATTTCACGACGCCGCGCATCGCTGCGTTAAGTGCCTGGCAGTCGCCGCCACTTGTAAGCATTCCGATTCTAAGCATAATCTTCAGTATCCTCCTTGTTGTCCATCATTCTCTGCGCAGCCTCGTTCTTCATTATATCTCGGATGTTCCCTGCGCCCGAACACTTTTCTATTATACCGTAAATCGCAATGAGCGGCACTAAAGACTTACATTCTATTTGACAAAACACGCGCTCAGATGGATACTTATAAAGCGTTAAATGTAACGCACACGGAGGATTACCCAAGTGGTCGAAGGGGTCGCACTCGAAATGCGATAGGGCGGGTAACTGCTGCGTGGGTTCGAATCCCATGTCCTCCGCGCAAAAGACGCGCATTACCCATAACAGGTAATGCGCGTCTTTTCTTATCAACGCACCCCGATTTCGCTGTCGTCGGTGCGGACAATACTGTTTGCCTTTATGTAGTCTATGATTTCGTCCAGCTTTGTGAACGCACACGCGACGTAACTATCAGCGGCACCGTAATACAGCGCTATTCTCCCTGTCGCCGGATCATGTATAGTTGCGCACGGGAAGCAGACGTTCGGCACAAATCCTCTTTCCTCATACCACTGCTCAGGAGTGAGCAGGAAAGTACTGCAACGATACTTAACTATGGAAGGATTGTCTATATCGAGGATTGCTCCACCTATTGAGTATACAAAACCGTTGCAGGTCCCGGTCACGCCATGGTAGAACAGGAGCCAGCCTTCACTTGTCTCGATCGGAGCCGCACCCGCGCCGATCTTCACACTCTCCCACCACTCAGATGTTTTGCCCATTACATGACGATGGCGTCCCCAGTATGTGAGATCAGGGCTCTCGCTCAGATAGATATCGCCAAACGGTGTATGTCCGCTGTCTGAAGGTCTTGACAGAATTACGTACTTGTCATTTATCTTTCTCGGGAACATGACAGCATTTCTGTTGAATGGCAGGAATGGATTCTCGAGTCTTATGAATGTTTTGAAGTCTTTTGTCCTGGCCATTCCAATGGTCGCGCCGTAGCTGTCCTGGCACCAAATGGCATAATAGGTATCCCCGATCTTTACGAGACGCGGATCATATTCGTAGCCAGACATGAACGGTTTGCCGTTCTCGTCAACAAATTCTATTCTATCGTGATCGAAGTCCCAATGAATTCCATCAGCGCTCCTTCCGAAATATATAAACGGGATTCCGTTCGTCTGTTCCGCGCGGAAAACGCCTATAAAACTTCCTTCATATGGAACGACCGCGCTGTTGAAAATGCGGGCGACGCCGGGTATCGGGTTCCTGTTGATAATCGGATTTTCTGTATATCTCCAGAGCGGAATGTCTCCTTCATTAAAATCAGCGGGCTTTTCCTGCCAGGGCATGTTGGGGACATCAGGAGCGTTCAGAATCGAGTATTTACTCATAGCGAATTACCTCCGTTAAGAAATAATATGTGTGTCAAAACAATTTCTGCATCAGCACTTACTAACACTGCCGCGGCTGACATTTTCATTGTAGTCGACTTGTTCGGCGCCTGCAATCAGGGGCAGACGGTTTTCTTATATGTTATTGCATTATCAGTCAATGGGTCGCGCCGGGAGTAGTCGAAAATTTCACATGTCCCGTCACGGTATATCTCAACATGGCACTCCGAAGTCCGGAGGTCTGCGTTCCTTATGATTTCACTTATTTCCTTACTATACTGGCTCAGATCATCCGCCCAGGCTGGCCTTTTCTTAATGTTTTCACGCAGATAGACATCACGGATCAGGGCGTCATAATACACATCCGGGATGGAATTATTGGCAGCCTCTGCACTGAGCAGTCCATCAGTTGCAATGCCGGCTTTATCCGCTATGAATTCATACAGAATGTTATACCTGTCGATCCGATTATGTTTTGCCTGATCATACGAATGGGCGGAATAAAAGTCTCCAAGCTCGCGGAACAGCTCATAGGCTGAGCCATACTCTTTATGTAGAAGCGCAAGCGTGGTGTCGAACTGCCTTGTGTTGTAATAGTTCCCGACCATTGCCTCGACCTTCTTGAGCTCGATGATATCCTCGAACAAGAGCCATTTTGTGTGCAGGACCTCATATGGCGGACGCGACGTGTATTTAAGATCATAGTCTATGCACATGTCAGCCATGTGTGATCCGCTAAGAACCTTAAGGAAGCCAAGCTGCAACTGATCCGGCTGCATGCCATAAACGACATCAAAAGATTTTCTGAAAGAGACCAGGTCCTCATAAGGAAGCCCCGCTATCAGGTCAAGATGAATATGTGCGTTATGAAAAGCATGTATCCTTGCGACCTTTTCGCCGATGCTGCCTATATCTGATGGCCTTCGGATTTCCCTGAGCGTATCCGGGTTTGCCGTCTGAACACCTATCTCAAGCTGTATGAGCCCCGGGCGCATATATGAAATCAGCTCTATCTCATCATCATCAAGGATCTCAGCTTCTGTCTCAAAATGAAAATTTGTTATCCCGTTATCATGTGCAATCAGATATTTCCATATCGCCGTAATGTGCTTCTTGTCAGCATTCGCCGTCCTGTCTATGAACTTGACCTGCTTCACATCTCTGTCCAGAAAATACTGGAGCTCCGGCAAAACAAGTTCAAGGCTCCTCTCTCTGAACTGTTTGTCGATCGATGACAGACAGTATGAGCATCTGAAAGGACATCCCCTGCTGCTCTCATAGTATATTATGCGATTCTTATCAGGCTCACCCGCGACATCAGGATACGGGAATACTACGTCATCCAGATTCATGAGTTTATTGTCCGGAGTCGACAGGATGCGGTCTCCGTCGCGGTAAGTGATACCGCCGATATCCGCCAACTCATATTCATTTGTTGTGTTATCTCCTCCGTCTTCTATAGCCTCACGCCCTTCTATAAATCCGACTGGTTTCTCACTTTGAAAATGGCGCATTTTTCTGTCCAGCCAATGCAGGAGATGCAGCGTACTCTCCTCTCCCTCACCTCGCATCACTATATCGATCTCGGGAATTTCCTTCATGATATCTTCGGCCCTGTAAGATACTTCCGGACCACCGACGATTACCGGCATATCAGGTCTCAGCTGTTTCATGTCCCTTATGAGATCCAGCATCACATCAATATTCCATATATAACAGGAAAAACCGATAGCATCGGCATTATGGCTGTAAACATCCCTGAGGATTTCATCCGTATTATGATTGATCGTGTATTCCGCATATTGAATGTCGATGTCAGGATCGTGTTTTCTGACATATGCTGTTATGAGATAAACACCGAGATTTGAATGAATATAACTGGCGTTCAAAGCAACAAGCAGATACTTCATGACTTACCTCGCGTAGTCAGATCAGCCTCTAAATTGCACCGTGCTCCTTGAGGAGTTTTTCAATATCAGTGCCGTTTATGGCTTTTCCGGCTTCTTTCATTGCAAACGGCATCATAACGGGACCACTCAACAAGATCGAAGATATCCTGGAAATGATAATAGAAAGTCATGCGGCTGATGCCGCAGTCATCAGTAATATCTGTGATGGTGATCTTATCAAGTGGCTTATGCAGCAGCAAATGCTTGAGTGATTCTTCAAGCGCACGTTTTGTTACCTGTGACATAGTTACCTCCATGCCTGAGCGCTGTATGCTTATGCGACAGCTCTTGTCGCATTGCGCACGCCAATAATATTTGTGGATTTCAATCTGTGTTACTGGTAAAATTATAAGTACAAAATGAGTATTTGGCAAAGTCACTATTTGACCCCGGTAAAGGAGGCCACTGATATGACAAAAAGAAGAATTCTTACTATGCTGCTCACCATGTGCATGGCATTTTCCATGCTTTACGTGCCTGCAATGGCTTCCGGCGACGTCATCTGGAGTCAGGATACAGTGCTCTCCAGAGGTAACGATTACGATAATGCCACGATAGCACCAGGTGTCCGTGTGGAAATACAGACCGGTATATTGGTAAGAAACACCCTGACTGTAGGAGCTGGTGGCAAGCTTGTCGGCGAAGGTCTATTCTTCCCTGAAGTCGGAACAGGTGAGGTCGTTGGCATGACAATGTATTACCGTGTCGCCGGCGCTTATAAACCATTTAAGGATGGGCTTAAGACTCTCTGGGACGCAAATCTATGGCCCGGCTATGCACCCAATTTTGTGTATGACAGTGCCTCAGACATTTGGTATCTTTATCAGGAAAGCGGTGATTTCGACGCAGATCCTTTCTATACCAACACGGGGGCTGTCAATTCGTCCGGCGGCCGCAAAATAAACTCTGCCATGAACTCAGCCTGCGCTCTCAATATGCTCGGCCTGTTCCCGATTTCCGGCGCAAATCCTGGCGGCGGCGCAGATTATGATCTGGCGCGCAAGGCTACGAATTCCGAAGCAGTTATGATGCTGGTTCGGCTTCTTGGCAAAGAAAAGACCGCAACATCAGGCAACTGGGTTCACCCTTTCACAGACGTCTCTGCAACAGACAAGTATGTCGGATACGCTTACCAGAACGGTCTTGTCACAGGAAGCTCTGCGACAACTCTCGGCACTGGTGGCGCATCCGCACAGATGTACCTGTCCATGGTTCTCCGTGCGCTTGGTTATTCTGAAGCCGCTGGTGATTTTGTAAGCACAGCTCCAGAACAGCTTGCAAGTCAGATCGGACTTTTACCGGCGGATGTTTCTCTCAATAATTTTATCCGTGCCGACATTGCCATGGTCTCCGAAGCTGCACTTGGCACAAAACTAAAAGGAAGTAACCTCACGCTCGGTGACAGGCTTGTTTCCGAGGGAGTCTTCACTAAGGCACAATATGATTCGGCAATGGCAGCAAGGTAATGGGCTGAACGAAATCACTTGACATTTTCAATGATAAAGTGTTAATAATATGCACTGACCGAGTGGCCACAAATGCGTAAATCCAGGTTTTTGGATTTACGCATTTTTTTATTGCAATGAAACACGATGTCCGGGAGTGATCCCTTTTTCAGTAATGGAGGCAAAGTTTTGAAAGTAACAGAAAAAGAAACAGCATCTACTCTTGATTCACTTAAGGCAAATTCGTTCCTTGAAACAGAATCTCTTGGGAAGCTGATGCGAAAGTATGCCATTCCCTGTATTATTTCACTTGTGGTCGCAGCGCTTTATAACATTGTTGACCAGATATTTATCGCAAATGCGTCTTATCTTGGCAGTTATGGTAACGCGGCAAACACTGTAGTCTACCCGCTCACTATCGTAGCTCTGGCAATCGCCGTTATGATTGGTGACGGGTGCTGTGCATTCGTCAGTCTCTGCCTCGGCTGCGGGAACAATGAAGACGCGCACCGCAGCATCGGTAACTCCGTCGTACTGTGTGTGATTGCGAGCATAATTCTGACTGCTGTCTATTTCATCTTCCAGCCGCAGATCATCTCAATGTTCGGCGGCGGCGTAAATGAAGAAACATACACCCTTAGCAAGGAGTATTTCACATATATCAGCATCGGTATCCCGCTGTATATATTCGGACAGGCAATGAACCCGATAATCCGTTCTGACGGAAGACCGAAATTTGCAATGATCTCAACACTGGCCGGAGCTGTAGTGAATATAATACTCGATCCCGTTTTCATCTTCGGTTTTCATTGGGGCATGATGGGTGCCGCTGTAGCTACTGTCTTAGGCCAGGGTCTTACCGCAGTCCTTGCGATCTGGTATCTGTGTAACATGAAAGCTATCAAACTCAAGAAGAACAGTTTTGCCCTGAGCGGCAAGGTGATCGGCAGATTCATTCCGCTTGGGATCTGCAGCTTCCTGGCCCAGATCTCACTTGTTGCAGCGATGGCTGCAATCAACAATATGATTCGCAGATACGGCGCTCTTGACCCTGTCTTCTCACAGGCAGAATATGCCCAGATTCCGATGGCTGTCGTGGGAATTGTCATGAAGTTTTTCCAGATAGTTATCTCAATAGTAATCGGCATGGCTGCAGGCTGCATTCCTGTTGTTGGATTTAATATGGGTGCCGGCAGAAAGGACAGAGTAAAGAAACTTTTCAGTATGCTGTTGCTGAGCGAAGCTATTGTTGGATTTATAGCGCTCGTTATTGTTGAAGTTTTCCCGCGCGCACTGATTGGGATTTTCGGAGCGGCGAATGAGAGCAGTTATTACACGGATTTCGCAATGAAGGCGTTCCGCGTCTACCTCTGCATGATAATTCTTGCCTGCATCAACAAAGCGACTTTCATTTATCTGCAGAGTATGGGCAAAGCTCTTGCCTCCACTCTCCTCTCGATGGTAAGAGAGGTCGTTTTCGGCGTAGGTTTTGCCCTCCTTCTCCCCATATGGTTCGGGCTGGACGGTGTGCTTTACTCAATGCCTGTATCAGACATTCTGACATTTGTTATATCCGTCATAGTGATCGCCATAACAATGAAAAGCTAAAATGATATTGTCAGGTAATTGAATCCTATCAGTCGCTGGTACTTCATTTCCTTTGCTGTATCAGCGACAAGTTTTATGCCCATGTTCCTGGTCTTATCAGTCTGGTTGAACTGTTCCATGTACTGAACAGGGTCAAACATCATACAGTCATCTCTTACCCTCAATGTCAGCGCACCATTATCTACTATCATATATACGTTTATTGAGTGCTTGCGCTTGTTAACGAAACCATAGCGGATAATATTACCTGCCATTTCTTCAACACTCAATGCTGACATATAACATGTTTCCTGTCCCAGACCTCTTTCTCTGCAAAACTGCATTATTTCCTCGGATGTTTTTACTACATCCTCCATGGAAGGGATCTCTCTTGTATAAGTATTTTCCGCAGGCACTTCGTTCCTGGAGCCGACAGATATCAGATCAGCTATTGTCCCTGGTCTTCTCTTTATCCCAATCCATATCATCAGGAACATAATGCCGAGATTAATTATGTTTCCCACAGGATAAGCAAGCCACACTCCATTAGTTCCCATCGCAGCTGACAGCACAAAAGCTCCGGCGACAATAATAAGATTCTCTGTGATTGACAAAACATTGCTCAGCAGCACCTCTCCCTGGCTCTGATGTATCTTCTGAATAATGCTGTTTACCGATGAGAAAACAACAAACCATATGAATATCCTTAGCATGGGAATAGTCAATGACCATGTCAGTGTACCGCTCGAATAGAATACTGCAGCCAGCTGCGGTGCAAATATTATGGTGAGCAAAATCGCGACGGCCGACATTATCATCGCAATTTTCATTGCATATACATACAGTTCCTCTATTGCCCTGCGGTTCTTCTCGCCATTAAAAATACTGCCGAGCATAAGCACCGTTCCGGCGATTCCGGTCGGTATCATACCGATAAAACAACTTACCATATTCAGCACTGTCATGACAGCTACCGCATCTGTACCTCCTGATTTCATCAGAAGTATATTGAGCGCAAAAGAGCGGAAAGCTATTGCAAGGTTAAAGGCGACCTGAGTTGATCCCAGTTTTGCCATTTCAGGCAGACAGGCAAAGTCATAATTGCCGGCATGCAGGTAAACAACAGGTTTGTGTTTCTCCGAATTGAGGACTCCGAAAAGAGCTGTGACCATTGCAAGGATGTTGCTGATTGAAGTAGCCAGGCCCAGACCACCCATTCCACTCTTCATGACCTCCACAAAAAAGAGATCCAGTGCAAGGTTTGATATGATCATTACTGCAAGGCTGATCTTGAGGACATCATCCCGCCCATTCATCTGCAGAAAAGAAATGAACAGTGCGTACAGCATCATTCCGATCACTCCGAATGACACATTGTGCATATATGCAGTAAGCATTGTATGGCAGTTCCCGCTCGCGCCCAGCGTGGATGCTATCTAAGATGGCAGTATAAAAAGAACTGCACTGCTGATAACAGCAAACACTGTAAGAATAAGAGCGCATGTGGAAAATATTGATACGGTTTCCTTCGCTTTTCCTCTTCCTATACTGTTGCCGCACAATATCTGCGTTCCTGTTATAAACACATAACACAAGTACAGGATATTCGAAATCGGAGAATAGAACCCAAGCGCCGCCATTGCATCTGATCCGAGAAATCTGCTCGTCACAAGAGAATCTATCAGCGAGTTGAGCGTGAATACAAGTCCGGCCAGCATCTGTTGCGGAAGGACTTTTCTGAACATTTCTTCAAGTATGATATTTCTGGACGTAACAGATTTTTTCATTTTTGCCACCAATCCTTTATATGAAAGAATTTTTTTATATATTTATACGAATAGTTTTAAAAAAAGTCCTGAACAATCATACGTGATCATTCAGGGCTCCTGTATATCATCCTAAATATACAACTACCAACACCTACAGTGCCAATATCAAAACAAGTGTTCCCAGGACCACCAGTATTCCTATGCATGCCATCATCATCGCGAACGTGTAGTTTTCCGCGACCCTGCTTACAACATTATTTGTTCCTTCACGCAGAGTCATAATTCTCTCAGAACGCTTTCTTGCCTCAGCGGTTCTCGGTCTTCTCTCGCTCAGCACTGTGCCTCTTGCAAAGGCTATCAGATAGTCGAGACTGCATGCTATGACTCTGGCGACCGTGCCAAGGACAAGCGGCAGCACTCCTGTAAGAAGCGGACGATATACTGCTTCCTCCAGGTCGAGTTTTGACGGCCACAGATTCACATATTGCCCATTCTTTATAAACACTTTTCTCACTATGAACACATATATCAGTATGCCGATTGCAAGTGAGATCAGCCCACCCTGCAGGCTTCTCCATGTAAATGGTGCGAACGTGAAGACCGATGTCGCGTCAGAGCTGAATGACCTGATCATATAATCAGCCAGGTTTTCTGCCACGGATCTTATTCCAAGAATGAACATAAACAGTGATGAACCGACTATCACGAAAGCGCTGAGAGCGTTCATCCCTTTTCTGTCGCTGTCATACTGTTTCTGAAGAGCTGCATCGCTGTTCTTCTCGACAAAGATCGCAATGAACAGTTTCAGCATGTACGCCAAAGTGAGTCCGCCCGAAATCAGGAACAGCCACTCTATCACATGAAGATTAGCAGCACCAACGATGATTCCTGTCAGCCCGCCCAGCGCGGATCCATCCGCACCTGTCAAAGCCCCGTTTGCATTTACTGCATTTATATATGTCACAATGCCCTCATGGAGCAATGTTTTGCTGAAATATCCGTTGAATCCCGGCACGCCTGAAATGCCGAGCGCACCCAGAGCGAACGCGACCTTGAGTGCATTTTTACTGCGGCCGAAGCCCCGTGCCCTGTTGAGGTCCACGGTTCCTGCCTTCATAAGGACAACGCCTGATGCCATGAACAGGCAGAGCTTTATCATCGAATGGTTTACCATGTGCAGCACAGTCCCTGAAAGTACAGTTGCAGCACCCTCTCCGTTTCCTGCCGCGACAAGGAGATGATACATGCCTATGCCTACGAGAATAAATCCTATCTGCGACATTGAGGAACAGGCGAGTGTGCGTTTGATATTCACTGAAAACAGTGCAAGAACAGCTCCAAGTACCATCGTGATTGTTCCAAGAACAAGGATCACCGCTCCGTATGACGGATTAGCTGATAAGACCTCGAGTGAAGTCATAAGTATTCCATAAATACCGACCTTGGTAAGAACGCCTGACAGCAGAGCCGACGCAGGAGAAGGAGCCACGGGATGTGCCTTTGGAAGCCACACATGCAGCGGGAACATACCCGCCTTTGCACCGAACCCGAAGAGTATCAGAATTCCTGCAGCATATACCTGACCTGACACCGCTTCTGACTTGCCGCTGAATATCTCAGAAAGTCCGGCGAATGAAAGTGTTCCTGCAGCATTATAGAGAAGAAGCAGCCCCATCAGAAGGAGAAGACCGCCAAAGATCGCAATAAAGATATATGTATATCCCGCGCGGATCGCCTCAGTCGTTTCTTCCTGAATGACCCACACAAACGACGTAAACGACAGTATTTCAAAGAAGATAAATGTCGTCATGAGGTCACCGGAAAGCATCACGCCCTCCGTTGCAATGAACGTGATTGCCGTGAATACCCAATAGCGCCTCATGTTGTGACGTTCGTTCCTGAAATATTCTATTGAGAACAGCGACGTGAACAGCCACATAAGCGCTGTGATCAACGCGTATGTAATCCTGAACCCATCGACCTGAAACGTAAGACCATCCACAAAAATTCCCTGAATACTCATCAGATCACACCTTCCGCAATCTTTGTGAGAAAGCTCATTATCGGTTCGGAGAAGACCCCGAACAAAACATTTGCGATCGTAAATACCACAACAGGCACGAGCATCTGCCAGCCCGCTTCCTTTACTGCGCTGCCTTCGGTTCCGTCAGCATAAAAATCCTTTCCCTTCATTGGGAAGAACGCTCTCACACTTACTGTGAGCGTATACATTGCGCAGAGGAACGCTGAAACAATGAGTGCCACAACACCGATAATGCCCAGCGCAGAGCCTTCATCCGCACCTGCTGATATAAGTGTCCACTTTGAAATGAATCCACAGAAAAGCGGGATGCCGGTAAGTGACAACGCGCCAAGCGTGTAACATATGAAAGTCACAGGCATTTTCCTGCCGACTCCGTTTATCTCAAATACATAGTTCTTGCCTGTCTGGCGCATAAAAGCACCGGCGCAGAGGAACAGGCTCATCTTGATCACACCGTGGAACAGCATGTGGGACAGCCCTCCGAGATACCCCATTGGAGTAAGAAGCATGATTCCGAACAGCATATATGAAAGGTTGCTCATCGTAGAGAAAGCGAGCCTTCTCTTAAATCTTCTCTCCCTCAGTGCCTGGACAGCTCCGTAAACAAGTGAGAACTCAGCAGCGATAAGACATGCGGCCTGTACCCATGACCCTTTTATGAGATCAGCACCGTACAGATACCATGTGAGCCTCATCACAGCAAAAGCACCTGTGTTTACAACAGCGACCGCATGTAGCAGTGCTGTGACAGGGGTCGGAGCGACAGACGCTGTCGGCAGCCAGTCATGAAGCGGAAATACAGCAGCTTTGGCGCCGAAACCGAAGAACCCGAACAGGAATGCTATCTGCAGCATACCCATGCTCATCGTGTTTCCTGAAGCAGCTCTTGCAGCTCCCAGGCTTCCGCCATATATAAAGTTTCCACCGCCTCCGTATACTGTTGCAATCACGACTGCGAAGAAAGCAAGCGATGCACCGCCTATAGTGTAAGCCGCATATTTCCTGCCGGCATACATGCTTTCATGATCGCCATAATGTGATACGAGCGGAATAGTGACAAGTGACAGCATCTCATAGAAAACATAAAGTGTCGTGATATTCGAAGAGAAACACACGCCCAGCGTGATGCCATACGTCATGAGATAGAAAGCGAAAAACACGTTCTTGCGCTTATCGTCTTTCATGTACTCGAATGCGTAAAGCAGCGCGAATGGCCACATTAATGAGACCATTCCGGCAAATAATTTTGAAAGCCCGTCTACGCCAAATGATATCGTAAATCCATATGTGAAGCGATATAGTGTGACAGCGCTCCCGTCCGCCTTTATAAGTGCTATCCAAACGAGCACCGTTGTGACAAGAGCTATCACTTCCGAATAAATATTGCGCACCCTGTCATTCTTAAAATGGAGGAATATCATCAGAAATCCCCCTATCAATGCCACGGTCATAGGTTGTAAAAGAAAATATGAATTCATCATAGCCTCATATGGCAACCACATATGCGTTGCCTCGTTCAGGAACACTTATCAGAATTTCATTATCGCGTTCACTATGTTAACGCCCCAGATGCCCATAATAACTGATGCCGCACACAGAACTATCATCGGTATTGTCATCAGTTTTGACGGTTCCTCAGAAATTGCAGGGGCTTTATAATCTTTACCCGGGAAGAATCCGTCTATCACGATCGGAAGCAGATACCCCGCAGTTATAAAAGCGGAAACGATCAAAACTACCGGAGCTAGTATTGATAAAGCGCCCATCCCGGAATCAAGAGCTGCGCTTCCGATTACCCATTTGCTTATAAAGCCGCCCATCGGAGGAATTCCTATGAGCGAGAGTGATGCTATTGTAAAGCACCAGAGCGTGACCGGCATTCTCTTTCCTATACCGCGAAGATCCTCTACATTTCTTATTCCAAGTTTGTAAATAAAAACTCCGGCGCAAAGGAAGAGGCAGGCCTTGGACGAAGCGTGCGACAGAACATGAATAAGTCCGCCTTCCAGCCCTTCATCCGAAAGGAAAGCAATCCCGAGAAGAATATATGAAATCTGGCTTATAGTCGAATACGCCAGCCTTCTCTTGAGGTTCTTTTCGAGAAAAGCTGTCATTGAACCCATAAAGATCGTTATCATTGCAAGGATTATGAATGCGTTCTGAACCCAGGTCCCCCGAAGGATTTCGGTTCCGACTGAGTAGAACAAAAGCCTTATCACAGCGAACACACCGGCCTTTGCAATTATTCCCGAAAGGAGTGCCGATGCCGGAGCAGGTGCTGCGGGATGGGCTGTCGGCAGCCATCCGTGCATGGGATAAAGTCCGGCTTTCGTACCGAAACCAAGAATGCCGATAAAGATAAAGGCAAGAAAAACACCCTCATGACCTGCAAGTTTTGACGGATCGATAAATCCGCCGTATGTAAAATCAGCTGCTGCACCGGCAAATCTGTAAACAAGATATACTGCCGGAAGCCCCATGAGAGCACCCGCTATTGAATAGAACAGGTACTTGAGGCCCGCTGTCACTGCCTCTTTTGTCTCATCATGCAGAACAAGCGGAACTGAAAGGAGTGTCAGCAGTTCAAAACAAAGATACATAGTGACGGGATTCTCCGCCATGCACATGGCGATCATCGCTCCGAATGTCACAAAATAGAAGCCGAAGAAACGCTCTTCATTTTTCTCCATTTTCATGTATTCAAACGAGTAGAAAAGCACCGCGGTAAAAAGAAGCATGACCGCTATCAGGAAGAACACGCCAAGGTCATCGACCGCAAACGAGAACGACACATTCTCAAAGAACTTCACCACTGTCACGCTCCCCTTTGAGGAAAGCGCCAGGATGACAAGGACGTCCGTGATCGCGCAGATCAGCGAATATGCAATATGCCTTGCGCGAGTATTTGTTTTGACGTTTGATGCTATGACTCCCGCGATTATCGGGAATAAAACAGAACAAAGTATAAGCATTTTCTCTCACTCCGATTCCATCTGACGCTCAGCCGAACATTGAAAGTCCCTGCTCTATCATTCCCGCAAAGTACCATGAGAACAGGCCAAGTGCAAGGTTCATGACCGTAAGTATTATCATCGGTATCTGATAAGAAACACGCTTCGCACTGACACGGATTCCTGTTGTATCAGGCTGGTAGATCCTTATCATGGTACGGATGAAGTAAATCGCATTGAGCATCGAGCTGAGAGCAAGCGCTATCATCACGAGCACCATCTTTGTCATGCTCCCCGAATCTACTGCAGCCTCAGCGAAAAGAAGTTTTGACGAAAATCCTGCGAATATCGGAATGCCGATCATTGACAGCGAGGCGACTGAAAAATAAACACCGGCCGCTCTGTCACGTATGCCGCTTCCCTGCAGGTTCCTGAACAACAGACTTCCTCCGGATACATCTGAAAGGCGCGGAGTTGTCAGGAACAACGTTGACTTTGTGACGGCGTGCGCCATGACATGGAACATAGCCGCTGTGTAGCCGACCTTTCCGCCGATGCCTATTCCCATATATATGTAACCTATCTGTGCCGCCGATGAGAAGGCAACCATCCTGTTTATGTTATTCGCCCTCATTGCCGAGACAGAACCCGCTACCATGCCCATGAGGCCCAGCACCAGCAGAATGTTCCTTATCGGCAGCTGCTCAAAGACCTCTATCCCTATCACGCGGTAGTAAATCTTGAACAGCAGGAAAATGTAGCATTTTGAAACAAGAGATGACAGGACAGCTCCTGATGTCGGAGTGGCCCAGCCGTATGTATCAGGCATCCAGTAATGGAACGGGAAGAGCCCGCTCTTGATGCAGAGTCCGATTGTCAGGATCCCAAGTCCCATGGTGATGGCCATCATGTTCTGACTGTTCGTGATGAGTTTTGCAATTTCCTCCTGCATTGGAACCATAAGAAGATTGCCTGTCACATCGTAGAGCAGGACGACGCCCAGAAGGAAAAGCCCAGAGCCGAGCAGATTCATTATCATATATCGCACCGCGGCCAGCGTTGTTCTTCCTATCTCACGGACTATCAGGATTCCGCAGCTCGTCAGTGTCAGGATCTCAAGAAAAACATATCCTGTGAAGATATCGTTCGTCCAGACCATCGCCATCAGGGCTGCTGTCATAAGATTTATAAGCGTGTAGTAGAGGTTGATCTTGCTCTCATCTATATCTATATCGATATATTTGCTGCCGCCTATGACTGATGACAGCATTACGAGCAGGAAAACAAGAGCGATCAGAGCCTCAAGAACTCCGGCGCGGATCTCATTGCCCCAGGGCGCCGGAAACTCGCCCATTACATAAGTAAATGAGCTTCCAGTCGTCATCGTATACCAGAGCACCGCTGACACCATAGCTATCAGTCCGCACTCAAGGCCTATAGTCCAATACCTGGCCATACGTCTCTTCAGCATATAGCACAGAGGCCCTGAGAAAAGGCTCAGTACTATTGTGAAGAGCGGAAAATTTGTAATAAAACTGTTAGTCACTTTCGTGTGCCTCCAAAACAAACGGCATATCATCTGTCTTAAAGCTTTGGACTAAGTCCAAAGCTTTCAAGCCAACCTGTTCCTCAGGTTGGCTTTGCTAGCGGTCTTCCGTCTGATGCTTTGACAAAACATAAATATCATCAAGTTGCAATGTGTGATACCTGTGATACAGGCGGACTGTCAGCGACAGCATAATTGCTGTGACGGAAACAGAGACCACAATACCTGTAAGAACAAGACTTGCCGGAATAGGGTTGATATAAGCCGCAGTATCCTGCACCCCATTTACTACTATCGGAGCCTTGCGTCCGTTTATGAATCCCATGGATGCAAGAAAAAGGAATGTCCCGGTGTCCATGATATTCATGCCTATCAGCTTGCGCACCAGATTGCGCTGGAAAAGGAGCGTTGTGAATCCGATGCCAAATAGAACTATAGCAACTGCTTCTTCATAATTTATGACCAGATTTGATAACATGATTACCTCCAGGTCTGAAAATCGCGAATGCAATTTTCCGGTTACGTCCTGCCCCTTCTGAACAGGTTGTAGAACCCGTACATTGTGCATGCAACGACCATGCCGACTGCTATATCAAGAGGAAGTATAAGTCCGCCGCTCAGTATCGCCCCCGGGATTCCTTTCGGGATATGATTGTCCAGACCGTTCGCGCCTGTGAAGAATACATACCCCTTGGCAAAACTGTAGAACGCCAGCGAAATAAAGGTGATCCACATTGCGGTCTTTGTCGAGATGAATCTGTCCATCTTCTCGTATCCGAAAGCCGCCGTTCCTATGATAAGACCGGCACCCATAACAGAACCTCCTGAGAAACCGCCGCCCGGTCCGTTCTGCCCGTTCAGAAGAACGTAAATTCCAAATACAAATATGCAGGGAACAAGTATCATTCCCACTCTGTTTATGATTTTGTCTTTATTCAGATCGTGATACTTCACCTGTTTTATTGTGTAGAAATCCTCATATTTTGTACGAAGGTTCTTACTGTCAGCACGAAGAAGTATAGTTACGCATATCAGTGCCGTAAACAAAACATGCGATTCTCCCAGCGTATCGAAGGCACGATAATCAAGTATGATACCCGCTACTATATTGATGGCTCCCGTCTCCTGGAGTCCGCTTTCCACATAGCGTTTCACGACTGTTGTCGACTCAGGGTTCTCTACCCCGTATCTCGGGAGCAGTGCGACCGTAAATAGCAGAACGCCTATGAGCAAAAGGCAGCTCACTATCGCAATAACCCTGTATACCAGATCAAAGCCTCTCTGCTCGGCCTTTTCAAGCCTCCGCGTACTTCCCTCAGCGTCGACTTCAGAAATGATCTTCCTGTTTTCCTTCTTGATCTCCTCACGGGAATCACTTACTGTCTCATCCGTATCGAGGACATTCTTAAGGGGATCGTAATCACCGGCGAGCCAGTTCCTGAATTTTGCAAATTTGTTACTCATTCTTAACCTCATGCTGTGACCTTTTTTGGCGCAATACGAGCAACGCTCGTATAAATGGTTCGAGGTTGTGCGCAGCATCAACCTCGTAGTTTGAAAGTAGATTTATCTACTTTCAAACTTGCCTCCATCCGGTTCGTCCTTGTCTGATTTCCCGCTGGCTCTGCGTTCCTCTTCTCTTCTGTCATCCTCAGAACGGATCCTGCGAAGTGTCAGAAGGAACAACACGCCTGAAATACCGGCACCGACAGCTGCCTCTGTTATCGCCAGATCAGGCGACTCCATCAGCACCCAGATTATGCACATGACAGAACTGTATGACATAAAAACTATGACTGCCTGAAGCAGTGTTTTCGTAAAATTGACAGCGATCGCACAAACCACAAGCAAAACAAGCAATATGATCTTTACAACATCAGTCAGCGCCATCCTCTGCCTCCTTATCCGGTTTTTTCTTAAGTTCAGCCTCAGTCTTTTCATCGCCCAGCATTCCGCCTATGCGCTGAACATGTTTTGACAGATCAGGATTGGTATAATACTCGACCTGCCCAAGAAAATGCGTTGAGACCGGTGATGTAAACCACATGAAGAATATCAGCAGGAGGAGCTTGAGCGTATCCATATTGAAACCTGACGCAATACACAGCGCTGTTACAATAAAGAAAATACCCAGCGTGTCCCCGATACCTGCAGAGTGCATTCTGTTCATCACAAAGCCGAAGCGGTACGCTCCGAACACTGCGCTGGCAAAACTGATGAGTGCCGCAATAAGGAGAGCTGCAACAATAAAGAAACGGATCCATTCAAATATCATTTTTCAGCCTCCTTCCCTGCCGCCTGCCCGTTCTTAAGTGTAAATCCCGGGAATTTCGGCTCCTTTGGCTTTACAGGCAGGAACATGATTGCCAATATGAGAACTGTGGCAAAACTTATCATCGCGTATATAAGAGCGACATCGACAAGATACGATTCACCCAGATACTGCGAAAGTATGGCTATTGTACAGATGACCATTGTTCCCAGCATATTTATGGACAATATCCTGTCTGTGATACGCGGTCCGATAATAGAGCGTATTACCATCGCACCGACAAGTATCAGCATTCCTATTGTCACTGACAGATACAATGTATTGTAACAATCTTCTATTGTCATTTTATTTGATCTTCCTCAGGAGTTTTATAAAACTGGAATCCTGCATTCCCTCAGCATATTCTCTGCGAAGACAGTGCACAACAAAATGATCACCATCCTGGAACAGTGTATATGTTCCCGGAGTAAGAGTGATCGAGTTCGCGAGAAGGACATTCTGAAGATTCGTTTCAAGTCCGGATCTGAACTCAACAATAACAGGATCCGGGCGTGCTGATCTTCTGAGCGCGACCGACATGACTGCCGCTCCCGCCTTGAATATCTCAACTATGAGATTCAGGATATAAAGGAACAATAATGGAATGTTGCGAAGGATACGAACAGATGTCTCCGGCCTGTATCCTACTATTCTGACAGCAAACACACATATTGCCGCAGATATCGCAAGTCCGAAGAGAACGATTTCCAGAGTTACCCGACCGTTCAATATGATCCATAAAACAAAGAATAATGCAAACATAGTTTACGCCTGCCATTTTTATATACTTTGCTTATCCGGTTTTGCTATTCCGGTTACGAGCATGCATATAATACCACAATTTCAAAATAAAAGATATTTTTTTAACAAAGTTTATTTTGTCCGCAAAACGGTATATTATGAGCACATTTGCAACCGATAGAACAGAAGAGCTTGAGTTAAGGCTGCGTGCTATTAAAATAAACCACGTCCCTTCCGGCGCAAAAAAAAGGAGACCACCAGGTCTCCTTTTTTGTGTTATATACCTTCTTTGTTTCAGCTTCTGGCAGCTTCCAGAAGTTTTGCCTTGAGCTGATTCTCGATCCCTGAAAGTTCGCTCTCAGCTGCGGCGCGTTTCTCCTTGCCTTCCTTCTGAATATTGATAACCTCATCCATAGCAGAGATCAATGTCTCATTGGTCTGCCTGAGCGTCTCAATATCGACAATACCGCGCTCTGATTCCCTGGCACTTTCCACTGTTGCCATCTTGAGTGCCTCCGCGTTTTTCTTAAGAAGATTGTTCGTCATGTCGTTTACTTCTCTCTCTGCTTTGGCCGCCTGTGTAGCGTGATCTACACCCATTGCTATGACCATCTGATTCTTCCAGAGAGGAATTGTGTTCACTATAGTAGACTGGATTTTTTCAGCCATCATGGTATCTGAATTCTGGACCATACGTATCTGAGGAGCAGTCTGCATGGCAATCGTTCTTGTAAGTTCGAGATCATATATCTTCTTTTCAAAGCGGTCGCATTGAGAGGCCAGATCTTTGGCTGCCTGTGCATCTTCTGCAAGACCTGTCTGTGCCGCCTTGTCCTGCAGTTTCCTGAGGTCGCCCTCTCTCACTTCTTTGATTTTCTTCTTGCCTGCCAGAACATACATGGTCAGTTCTCTGAAATAATTGAGATTCAGCTCGTACATGTTGTCAAGCACATCGACATCCTTGAGGAGCGTGACCTGGTGTTTTTCAAGTTCATTTGATATCGTAGCTACATTTGTTTCGACCTTACTGTACCTGGCCTTGAGTTCCTCTGCACGGTTACCCGCCTTATGGAACCAGCCCATAATTCCCTTCTGATCTTCGGCATCCACATCAAAATCCTTGAGCTGCGTTATGAGCTGAGACAGCATCTCACCTGTCTGTCCCATGTCCTTGGTCCTGACATTATCAAGAGCCTGTCCGGAAAAATCTGCCATTTTCTTCTGTGTTCCGGCACCGTAATTCATTATAGCTGCAGAATTTGTTACATCGATCTGCTTAACGAAATCATCTACCTGCGATAGCTCATCACCTGTAAGTATTGATTCGGCATCTTTCATGAACTCATCTTCTGTTACCTTCTTCTGCGCTTCACTTACAACAATTTCTTTTTCATCAGGCTTCACCTGTCCCACTGTCCCGAACTCCAGAGTCGGTGCCGCTTCTTTCAGTTCTTTGAACTCGTCTGCCATTTAAGACCTCCCTCATTCTCTTCATCTCCGGATCCTGCAGGAACTTTCTCCTTCATTCCGTCTCCTGTCAGTCCGTCCTGTTCCATCATCGTTTTCATGACCGAAATATCTGATGAAATATCCCATGCAGTATTCTGGAACATGTCATTGAATATCTTTTCGAAACCGTCGTTTATAGTATCAAGGGCTTCGTCTATCTCATGTTTTGTCCTGGCAACATTTTCCACATCCAGCTGAGATCCGAGGTCGATATAAGCGTTCAGGAGTTTAGTTGTCGTAGGAAGATAGTAATTCATGAATCTTCTCAGAGCAGGCGCATTCGATGGGTCTTTCCCCACCTGCTCAAATATCCTGTTCATGATATTTTCTAGACGATATAGTTTATCAGACATTTCCTCAGTGTCCGGAATTGCATCATTTATCTCTCGTATGCGCTTTATGTATTCATTGCCTTCTTTGATGATGCCCGCGACTTCTTCCGACACTCCTGTGTATAGTTTCTTCTCTGCTTTTGCCTTGGCCTTTTGGGCTTCTTCGCGTTCCTTTCGTGCTGCCTCGGCGCTCTGATACTGATTGTATGCACTGTCAGTGAGCATCAGAGTTGACTCGCTGCTGTCAAGACGGGCGTTCGGAAGATAGCCTTTCTCCATCATCTTCCTGAGTTCCTCCCTGAGCTTCTTCTCTTTCTCTCCGATTCTCGCAGCGAACTCACTTATGTTGAAAAACTCTTTATTTCCAAGTATTCTGCCGAATTCATAATATTTGGATGCAAGTTTCTTCTCTGAGTTGCCATTAATTATGAGCTTTATCGACAGCCCCATCAGGATTGCAAATATCACTGTTGCAACAATTGTTCCCGTAAAAGTCGCTCCAACCAGAACCTTGATAAGCAGAATGATCGCCGCTATTGACAATCCCATTCCTGAAAAAACTGCTCCCAGGACTCCACCGATACGGCTTCCCTGACCCGCGCTCAAGCTGACCTTTCTCTGCACAAAACAGCTGTATGGCTGTGTGACTTCAGCGCCATTTCCTGCACTGCTGCGACCACCGACCGGCGAAGTCCGCGTCGCCTTGTACGTTGTTTTATATGACTGACTGAAGTTCTGCCGACCGTTCTTTGCGTTGCGCTGGCTGTATTCCTGCTGCCAGTTTGCCGCCTTGTTCTGCGCTTCCGATCGTGGAAAGGGATTGCTCCCCGATCCCGAAGCACCGCCATTCTTCATGTATTCACTGTTGCGGGCCGCATTCTTTGCAGCCTCGTTCACGGACTTTGCCGCCGCGTCAACGCTGCTCCTGATCGTATTGCTCAAATCGCTGTAATCATTATTTGAGACTGCTTTTGTGACGGCATCCAGGATTTCACTGCCTGCGCCTATAAGATCATCGAACTCCATGTTATTCCTTCGCTGAAAGTACAAATATACGATTGTTCCGTCTGGCTGCAAGATATTTATCCCGCGCGTCCACGAAATTCATTATAGCATAAAGTGCCTTTAAACCGCTCTATTTACCTATCCGGAGAGCTGTTCCCTCGCTCTCAAGTTTTCTCATACTCTCAAGCGTACATTCTTTTATCATCTCCCCGGGGAGGATCATGGGTATCCCCGGAGGATAAGCCCACACATATGATCCGGAAATATCTCCCTCATGAAAGCTATGTCCCAGATCAGTGAGATTATGCTCCCTTTTATTCTTTGCAAGATACCATTCAAAACAATCGTCAATATGCACGATTGCTTCGGCGAATTTACCTGTCATAGCAGGATCATCCAGCGGTCCTGTCATCGCCAGGCAGTTCATGCCGCATGTCATTTCCATTTCAAATCCATATTCATTCCTCAGTATTCCTGCTATAGCTGATCCGTTAAGTCCGTTTCCACAGATCAATACCTTGGAAGGGTCGTGCGCAAATACTGTTTCATCTGCGCTCTCCGCAGCTTCAGCTCCATGGCAAAGAAGCTTAAGATGTCCGAGGCCGCTTGTTTTGACGTCAAGATCATGAAGTGATTTCTGCCATGAACTGTAAAGCTCCCTGCCATGCTCCAGCATGATACCCGTGCATTCATCGAGCGAACACATCAGCGGATACGACGGCGAAGTCGTCTCAAAAATATCGATCTGATGCTCTATTGCCGCAGCTTTGATATATTTTTCTGATGTCTGGTGGATCCACGCAGTCTGAGTGAGACTTGGAAGCGTCTTGTGTGCGCTCTGCACCACGATATCAGCACCGCAGTGGACAGCACTGTCAGGAAACCCGTAGTCCATCGCACAGCCGCCGTCGAATGTAATCCCAAGGTGTGCGCCATGCGCCTCATCAACAATAAGCGGAACTCCTTTGCTGTGGCAGACTTCCGCGATTGTCCTCACATCAGACAGAATTCCTTCATATGTCGGGCTTGTAATTACCACTGCCTTCGATTTTGGAAATTTTTCCAGCGCTTCTCTTATGGAATCAGGTGACATGGAACCTGCAATTTCCCTGTCCCTTACCAGCTGCGGCCATACATAATGTGCCCTCATATTCTTAAGTTCAATGGCATGAAAGACCGATTTGTGGCAGTTTCTCGCGACAATGATCTCATCTCCAATTCCCGCTGCAGCAGATACGACCACAAGATTTCCGCATGTGCTCCCATTCACCAGGTACCATGTCCTCTTTACGCCATACATTGCGGCTGTCCTGTCCATGGCTTCCTTTATATACCCGTGTGCGTTGTGAAGGTCATCGGTGTCCTCGACCTCGGTCACATCGATCGAATACGGAAGTTTATCAGACAACAGTGCTCCGAAATCGTGCTCTCCTGCGCCTCTCTTGTGTCCGGGCATATGTAACGGATAATAATTATCACAGTAATTCTCAAGCTCGCTTAAAATGCTCATCAGTATTACTTGTCTCCCTTTTTGCAGACCGCATCTCATTTCTGACCGGTCTGTCAGCTTTGTGGTCTTATTTGCACGTTTAATGTTTAAGTTTCAATTGCCTAAAACATCTGAATCATTATAATAAGATTTGTGAGGAGTGAATAGAGTTTTTCATATATTTTTGACCTCATACAAAACAAATCACAAGCGGAGGGTAACATGGGTTTTCCAAACAGCGAAGTATTATCCGGAATTTACGGAAAAGACGCATCAAGAGCCAAAAAAAGATATGAAAGTCTTACAGAGAATTTCAGGAAAAACTTTAGCAGCGCTGACGGCGCTGAGCCTGAATATTTCACTGCTCCGGGGCGCACTGAGATCATCGGTAATCATACCGATCACAATGGCGGCAAAATACTGGCGGCATCGATCACGCTCGATACGATAGCCGCGGCATCCCTTAGCGGCAACAGCATTATCACGATCGTGAGCGAAGGATATAAGCTTCCTATAATCGTTGATACCGATAAACTGGACGAAGTTCCAACAGAACATGGCAGCTTCTCTCTTGTCGGTGGCATGATGGTGGCCGCCAGGAGTTTTGGCTATAAAGTCGGCGGCTTTAATGCTTATGTCTCAACAGAAGTCATTTCATCCGCAGGTGTAAGTTCATCAGCTTCATTCGAGATGCTTGTCTGCTCGATCGTCAATTACTTCTTCAATGACGGTACTGTCGATTATGCGCACTACGCAATGATGGGTCAATTTGCGGAAAACAAATTCTGGAACAAAGCATCCGGTCTTATGGATCAGATGGCCTGTGCCTGCGGTGGCACAATATTGCTTGACTTCTCTGACGGAGTCAAATACGAGAAGGTGAACTTTGGTTTTGACGCGCTCGGCTACAACGAAGTCATCATTAATACCGGCAAAGGTCACGCCGATCTGAGCGCTGAGTATTCCTCCATTCCCAATGAGATGCGTCTCGTGGCAAAAGAACTCGGCGCAGACAATCTGTGCGGCACTGATGAAGCTTCCTTACTGAAAAAGCTTCCAGCCATAAGGGCAAAACTCGGAAATGACCGTGCCATCATGCGCGCTCTTCATTATTTTGAGGAATGCGGCCGCGTTGAGAACGCAGCAAAAGAACTTGAAAATGGCAACACGGAAGAAGTGCTCCGCATGATTGATGAATCAGGTCGTTCTTCATGGGAATGGCTCCAGAATGTATATTGCATAAATGACCCGAAGGAACAGTCAATATCACTCGCCCTGGCACTTACAAAACTATACATAAACAAGATAGGTTCAGGCGTATGCCGCATTCATGGTGGCGGATTTGCCGGCGTAATAATGGCCGTCATCCCCGAAGAGAAGACGGCCGGATATGTTGATTTCATGACACCTTATTTCGGCGCCGATAACATCTACCCCATGGGCATCCGCCAGGTCGGCGCAGTCCATGTGGAATAAAGTTCTTTACTTAGTTTCCCTGTCCTTTTTCATTTCACTGAGTATCTGAGTGAGCAGTTCCTCTGTCGTCGGAGCTTTCGGCGCCTCAGGAGCTGCTTTTTCATTCTTGTGCTCAAGTTCCCTGACTTTGTTTATGCCTTTGATGAGCAGGAACATCACCAGTGCCATAAGAATGAAATTGATAACTGCAGAAATAAACGAGCCGATTCCTATGCTCACTGAATCAGTAAGGTTTATCACGACACCGCTGAAATCCGTCTGGAAGAAAAGTCCCAGGAGCGGGTTGATTATATTGTCGATAAGCGATGTGATTATGCTCTGAAAAGCACCGCCTATAATTACGCCTACTGCCATGTCCAGAACATTTCCTTTAAGTGCAAATTCTTTGAATTCATCAAGAAATTTTTTCATTTTTTTCAATCCTTTCTTTCTAAGCCGGTCAATATTTTCATGTGTTTTACATAAATATGAATTGCTTCGCTTTCCTCTTATGCTCCGGCGATTCTATGGTACAATAGCGGCATGACTAATTCCAGCAAAACAACAAAATTATCATCAAAATATATTGTATTTATCTCTGTCTGCTCAGCACTCGCATTAGTACTGCGCCTTATGAATTTCAATCATATAGCGCGTGATTATGAAGTGTTCCTGCTGCCATGGTTCAATAAGATATCTTCTCTCCCCGGCGCGCAGGGCATCAGCACACCTGTCGGCAACTACGGCATCCCCTATCAGGTCATGATCTGGCTCTTCACAAAGCTGCCGGTCGATCCCCTGTATTCTTACAAGGCACTTAGCTGCGTATTCGATTTTGTGATGGCCGCCGGATGTTTCAGGCTTGTATACAATACAACAAGATCTCAGGTCAGATCCTGCGCCGCATACGCCGTCGCTCTTTTCCTTCCCACAGTCATAATGAATTCTTCCATGTGGGGACAGTGCGATTCTATCTTCACAGCTTTCATTATCTGGTCACTTGCGTATTTCTCAGAGGATCGTTTCCGTCCCGCATTCATAATGCTGGGCTTTGCATTTGCCTTCAAGCTCCAGGCGGTGTTCATTCTTCCGTTCTATGGTTACGAATGGTTCATGCGGCTTTCAGCCGCAGGTAAATTCACCTGTCAACATAAAAAAACAGGCTCGTCGCAGAAAGTCACGAAAGCCACTGGTTTTGCTCCCTTTAGTCTCCTCAACATCCTGTGGCTGCCTGCGATCCTGTATATTCTGTCCGTGCCTGGATTTCTCTGTGGCAGGAGTCTCCTCGATCCCATAACAATATATACTGAGCAATCAGACACATATCATTATATGTATATGAATTTCCCAAGTTTCTGGCAGCTTTTCGGCAGCTACGACCTGTATGATGTTTACCATGCTCCGGCACTTGCGGTGACATTCTCTGTTCTTGCAATCGGACTGTTTCTTTGCGTTCACACAATTCTGAAGAAGTCCCCGGAAAAACTCATTCTGACTGACAGACACACCCTGCTTACCATAGCAGCATGGACAACATGGACAGTCGTTCTCTTTCTCCCTGCCATGCATGAAAGATACGGCTACCTTCCCGACCTTCTGCTATGTCTTCTTGCCTGCTGCGAACCGATAATGATTCCTTTTGCCGTGATAGCCGTGACCGGAAGTCTGTTGCATTACTGCTACTACCTGTACGGCTTCGGCTATTATGCGGACGAATCCTTCTGGTTTTATGTAGCATTGTTTTATTTCGCAGGCTGGCTTCTTTTCACGATAATGATCGTAATTAAAAATAAGATGGTGGCAAAAAAGAAATGACTTCAGATACAAAGAATAAAGTTCTCGGCGCATTCCTGACATTGCTTGGCGGAGCATGCTGGGGGACTTCCGGTTCAATGGGACAATATCTTTTTCAGAATGAGGGGATGGACAGCCGATGGCTGGTTCCCATAAGACTCGGTCTCGCAGGCGTGATTCTGGCAGTGTACTGCCTTTTCCGCTACAAAGGCGATTTCTTCCGTCCATGGAAAACAAGTTCTGACCGCATACATTTGCTTATATATGGCATTCTCGGTGTCAGTTTCTGTCAGTTCACCTACTTTCTTACCATACAGCTTTCAAGTGCCGGTATCGGCACCATAATGCAGGATCTGTCTCCTGTGATGATCCTTATTGTCACTTGTTTTGTCGCAAAAAGAAAACCCGGCATGATTGAGATCGTCAGCATTGTCCTTGCACTCGCCGGGGTCATTCTCATCACGACTCACGGCGATATGCAGCACATGGCTGTGCCAATATCAGCAATCATTACGGGTGTTATATGTGCCTGTGGAGTCACGGTCTACAACATGGAGCCCATTGTGAACCGCTATCCTATAACTGTTCTCCAGGCATGGGCATTCCTTATGGGAGGCTGTCTCCTTGCTCTGTTCTTCAGGCCCTGGAACTACGGTTACATTCCCACGGCCACCGGAGTCTTCGGAATAGCTTTTGTCGTTGTGATAGGTAACGTGGTCGCATTCACATCTTACATGAAAGGTGTGCAGCTTATCGGCCCTCAGAAATCCATACTGTATGGATTCTCAGAGCCTGTGACCGCAGCTGTCATCGGCGTTCTTGTGCTCGGCAACACCTTTACATTCTGGGATGCCATGGGTTTTGCCTGCATATTCGCGATGATCACTTTAATTTCGAGGAATTGAAACTGTATCTCACCGGTTTATCCCGATTACAGATTAGCAGTTTTCAGACTAACTGATATCATTATAATTCTGCGTTTTGAAATCAGCCAAGCAGTGCCTGATCATTTGAGAACTCTTCTTCAGTTGCGACACTGAACTTGTGGAGCAGATCCTCAACTGTCAGTTTCTTCTTCTCTTCGCCGGAAATATCAAGCACGATCCTGCCTTCATTCATCATGATAAGCCTGTTGCCGTGCTGGATAGCGTCCTTCATATTGTGAGTTATCATCATTGTCGTAAGATGATCTCTGCCCACTACCTTCTCTGTCGCGTTGAGAACCTTTTCAGCCGTCTTTGGATCGAGTGCTGCTGTATGTTCATCGAGCAGAAGGATCCTTGGCTTTTGAAGTGTCGCCATAAGCAGTGTCAGTGCCTGCCTCTGTCCGCCTGACAGCAGTCCCACCTTGGCAGTCAGCCTGTCTTCAAGTCCCAGTTCGAGGATCTTGAGCTTCTCCCGGTATTCATCTCTTTCCTTACCGGTCACGCCCCATCCAAGGCCACGCCTCTTGCCGCGTCTGGCCGCTAGCGCCATGTTCTCATCGATCTGCATTGTGGCAGCAGTTCCTGTCATGGGATCCTGAAAAACACGTCCAATAAGGTATGCTCTGCTGTAGTCAGGAAGGCCTGTGACATCTGTACCTCCGATGACTATCGAACCGGTATCTATTGGCCACACACCTGCGACCGCATTGAGCATTGTTGATTTGCCGGCGCCATTTCCACCTATGACTGTTACAAAATCGCCCTCTTTGAGTGTCAGGCTTACATCTACAAGTGCGACCTTCTCATTTATAGTTCCCGGGTTGAATGTTTTGTAAATATTTTTGATCTCTAGCATGTTGTTCATTATCTGGCCTCCTTTCCGACGGCTGCGGCATTCCTGCCGGCCTTCTTGAAGGAAGTCCTGGCGTTTGCTCTAAGATATGGCACAGCCAGGAACACAGCAACAACGACTGCGGTGAGGAGCTTAAGGAAGTTGGAATTGAGCTTCATCCAGAGAACAAAGACAACCACCAGATAATATATAACTCCGCCAAAAGTTACAAACGCCAGTCTCCCTGCAAAATTCAGATGTTTTCCAAGTATTGCCTCTCCTATTACTTCTCCGATAATAACAGCTGCAAGGCCGATGACGATCGAGCCACGCCCCATGTTTATGTCTGCAAAGCCCTGGAACTGTGCCATGAGACCACCTGCAAATGCTACTATTCCGTTTGAAAGTGCAAGGCCCAGGATCTTCATGTTGTTGATATTGATACCCTGCGCTTTACTCATTGTTGGGTTACAACCTGTTGCACGCATGGCCGATCCGCTCTCAGTACCGAAGTACCAGTAAAGGATTCCTATGACTGCGATTGCAATTACAAGCCCCATTAATATTGCAATGGGAACGCTGCGCGATGTGATGGCAAGTGAAAACTTATCTACACTGACCGCCTGATTTGCTTTCATTCCCATGATTGCAAGATTTATTGAGTACAGGCCGAACTGTGTAAGAATACCTGCGAGGATAGCCGGTATTCCGAGTTTTGTATTGAGAAGACCGGTGACAGCTCCTGCCGCAAGACCTGCTATGAAGGCCATCAGCATCGCCAGCCACGGATTCCATCCTGCGAGTATCAGCATAACTGTCACTGCACCTCCGGTCGTAAATGTACCGTCGACAGACAGATCGGCGATATCAAGCAATCGGAATGTTATATACACACCGAGTGCCATCACTCCCCAGATAAGTCCCTGCGCTATGCCTGCAGGCATACTGCCCAGCAGGTTCGCCGGGTTCAGCGATGCGAAGTATTCAGCAATTCCGCCCATATTATTTCCTCCATGCTTAAATATTTTTTTGCGGTTTTATTGAACAACACGGGTTATATTGTAACACGTTTCCGCCGAAATGAGGGATGCCGCAGGGCATCCCTCATCAATAAATCACTGCAAGGAACTATAGATACGGACGATCACTCTTCCGCTACATATGCTGTATATCCATCAGGAACTGTGATGCCAAGCTTTGTGCAGCGATCCTCAACATATTCCTTTACAGGATTCTGATAATACTCGATAGGCATTGTGGATACATCAGATGCCCCGGTAAGGATCTTGACTGCCATTGCGCCCGTTGTTTTGCCGAGTTCATAGTAGTCGATTGTAAGTGCTGCCACGCCACAGCCACTCATGATGCCTTCCTCTCCTGCGATGATAGGGATTCCAGCGGGATCTGCCACGTTATTGATAGCTTCCGTGCAGGATGCTGCCGTATTATCTGTAGGAATGTAAAGCGCATCATTCTCGTTGCATGCCGTCTGAGTTACTGAAGCTACATCGTTCGAATCCGAGAATGTATAAACTGTTACTGTATCCCCGGCGTCTTCAAGTGCCTTCTTCACTACTTCTGACTGATATACTGAGTTTGCTTCCGCTGAGCAATAAAGGATACCGATCTTCTTCGCATTGGGAAGCAGCTCCGCAAACATTGCAGCCTGCTGATCGAGAGGTGCAAGATCGGAAGTTCCTGAAATATTGCCACCTACTGTTCCGTTGAAATCATCAATTGAAAGTGCTGTGCCGTATTCTGTGATAGCTGTTCCGAGGATCGGGATATCTGCTGTTGCCGCAGCTGCCGCCTGCAATGAAGGTGTCGCATTGGCAAGGATCAGATCAACGCCTTCTGATACAAAACCGTTTACAATAGTTGTGCATGTAGCTGAGTCTCCGGCTGCGTTCTGGCTGTCAAATGTTACAGTTCCTTCTCCGAGCTCAGTGTTGATCTCATCGATAAAGCCCTGTGTTGCTGCATCGAGAGCTACGTGCTGTACTAGCTGGCAAATGCCGACTGTGTATGTTTTGCCGTCTGCGGATGATGTTGCCGCTGCATCTGCTGCTGCAGATGTTGCTGTGTCCGCCGCTGCCTCTGTTGCCTCTGCTGCTGCGCTTGTTGCCGCTGTTGCCGCATCTGTTGATGAACTTCCACATGCAGCAAGGCTCATCATCATTACTGCTGACATGCCGATTGCAAGATACTTCTTAAGATTTTTCATAATTTTCCTCCCGTGCCTGAGCGTTTTGTGCTCTGGCGTTTCTGTTAAGCACTTATGCGCCGCGCTGTTTGATTTTATCGCGTTGACGCTTTAATGCTTTGTGCCGCTAAAGTAACAGCTCCACACATTATCACCCGACAAACAGGAATTGTCAATCAGGAATTGCCTTTTTGCCGGGTGATACTTTCATGTCATTTCAGCTTATGGAGCAGAATTACGCCTGTGTCGGATGCTCAGCTATGTAATTGTCCAGTATCTCCGCGGACATGCCGACAAGCTCTTTACATGGACGTTTTTTGTAGTACTCGCCAGTCCGGGCGGATGGCTGCGGATCGTCATGCTGTTTGTTCAGCCCCAGCAGTTCGCGGCACACGATTGAGCCGTTCTCCGCCTCGAATTTCCCGGCCAGTTCCTGTATGAGTGCGTAGTGCTCTGCCTTTGCATGGCCCGTCTCAGGCCCATCATATCCATAAAGCATACCTGCCACCATGAACATCCCGGTGACCGATCCGCAGACCTCGCGAAGTCTTCCCATACCGCCTCCGAAAGATGACGAAAGTTTCATAAGCGTTTTCTCATCGACCGGAAGGAGATCCGCAAATGCCAGCACAACCGACTGCGAGCAATTATATCCTTTTGTAAAATAATCCATTGCCATTTCTTTACGAGTCATATTTACCGCCTTTTTCTGAACTGTTTTCTAATGTGCCGCTTATGCATCTGCATATGTTGTCAACCTTCTCACCATTTCCTCAATTCACTTATTTCCTCATCGCTGAGTTTCCTGTACTCACCAGGTGCTAGTGTATCATCGAGCCTGAGCGGTCCCATCGATAAACGTTTCAGATATAACACCTCTTTGCCGCGCACCTCGAACATTTTCTTTATCTGGTGGAACTTGCCTTCGTGGATCGTGACGAAGACTTCAGATGTTCTCTCATATGAAGTCCCCAACACCTCAAGTTTTGCCGGAAGCGTCACTATATCCTCGCCAATCCTCATTCCTTCGGCAAAACATTTGATATCCGTGTCTGTCACTATTCCGGAGACTTTCGCATAATAGATTTTGTCTACGTGGTTCTTCGGGGATAGCAGTCTGTGCGCGAGTGCGCCGTCATTAGTGATGATGAGCAGACCCTCAGTATCTTTATCGAGTCTGCCCACGGGGAACAGATCCTGGCGCTTTTCATCGGGAAGCAGATCGATCACAGTGCTCTGCCGGGCGTCATCGCTCGCAGAAATCACTCCTGCAGGTTTATTTACCATGTAATACTCATTTACGGCATATGTGATCTTTCTGCCACAATAGCAGACATCACTTTCAGGATCGACCTGTAGGTCGGCAGATTTCACTGTTTCGCCACCGACAGTTACTTTGCCTTTTCTTATATCTTTTTTGATATCACTTCTGGTGCCGGCACCCATGTCGGCAAGAAATTTGTCAAGACGCATATTTACATATCCTATTCCATAACTACAGACCAATTCATGCCCTGCTACTTTATACTCTGCTCAGTTGTAAATACACTTTTCCAATACTGAATATAATAATGCCGGATCCAACGGTTTTGTCAGATGTTCATTCATCCCTGCGTTCAGCGATTTCTGCCTGTCTTCTTCATAAGCATTCGCTGTGAGCGCAATTATCGGCACTGACGCGGCATCCTTCCTGTCCATTTTCCGTATCGCAGAAGCAGCTTCCAGTCCATTCATTATCGGCATGCGTATATCCATAAAGACAGCATTTATGCTGCCTTCGGGCGCTGCGCGGAATGCATCAACTGCTTCCTGTCCATTTATGGCTTCGTACATTATGATAATACCCTTTTTTTCCAGGAGCCTTCTGATTATCTCCATATTCAGGGGATTGTCTTCCGCTACCATTACAGTTTTTCCCTTGAGGGAGAATTCATTGTCGGCGCAGTACTCATCAGTTTTGACTGGTTCCTGATCCTTTGCTACCGGCATCGACAGGCTTAAGAAAACTGTGGTGCCCTTTCCAGGAGCACTCTCGAACCTGATGCTTCCGCCCATCATGTCCACCAGAGACCTTACTATCGTCAGCCCCAAACCGCTGCTGTTATTGATATTGCCTGTCTCATCGGCCTGAGTGAATGGTTCATACATGATCTTCATGAAGTCCCCGCTCATTCCTATTCCGTTATCGCGCACGACAAAATCACACTTGAGATTATTGTTATCAACATAATTATTTTTCACCGCGATCTCGACTTTGCCGCCCTGCGGGGTGAATTTTATTGCGTTAGACAGAAGATTTATGAAAATCTGATTGAACCGCAATTTGTCAACCATTACGGCAAGTTCCGTTGTCCCTGGTCTGAAAACAAATTCAATATCTTTCTGCTTTGTCAGTGTCTCCGCAACAGTAAAGATTGTCTGTTTGAATTCTGCAAATAAGTACTTTACAGGATGAAGCTCCATCTTGCCACTCTCAATTCTGGAAACATCAAGAATATCGTTAATCAGGCTCAGCAGGTATTGTGATGAATTGGCTATCTTTTCAAGATCATCCTGCACTGAACAGCTTACATCCGGTTCATCCAACGCAAGTGCTGTAAGCCCTATTATTGCATTCATCGGTGTGCGCACATCATGGCTCATTCTCGAAAGGAACTGGTTCTTGGCGCTGTTCGCCAGTCTTGCCTCATTAAGAGCATCGGAAAGAAGCTGGCTCTCGGTGATATCAATTACGACCACATAGAAACATGGATTCCCATCAGCGTCTACAGTGCGATGCCCGGCGTCACTCACCCACATCAGACTACCGTCCTTTTTCTGAATCCTGTATTCACATTTGTCGTAAGCAGACACTTCTATCTGTTCTTTGATTTCCCTCAGCACACGCTCGCGATCTTCTTCATATATAAGTTCATTGAACGAATTGTGAAATTTCGCCCTGAATTCTTCAGCCGTATACCCCAGAATGCGATAAAAATTTGCATTTATGTACAGGAATTCTCCTGTGTCATTATCAAGATATGAGAAAATCCCCCCGGGAAGATTGTCTGTGAGGGCTTTGAATAAATAAGCTGTCTCCTTCTTTTCCGTAATATCCATGTAAGTAGCTATAATGAGTTCGTTGCCGTCTTCGGTCAGAATATGTCTTGATCTCTGCCTTACCCAGCGATATCTTCCTCCCTTGCACATGATCCTGTAGTCTATTTCATATACGTCAAAACAGCCGTTCCTTTCAGCACCTTCTCTCATGATACGTTCCCTGTCATCAGGGTATACAAAGTTAAGCATGCTTCCGGCTGACGCTTCTTTCACCTCATTTGCGTCTTTGTATCCCATCATCCCCGCCATTTCATCATTAGCGCTGATGATGCTGAATTTTGGATAAATTGATGTTACAAGACATCCCGCAGGGAACAGTCCATCCCAAAATGCGCTATTGACTTCCGTAACATTTATCTTCTTCTCCATACTAACTCCCCCTTTGGTGCAAATATGGCGATTGTGTCTTCTCTGCTATTGCATCTGATCAAGCCTTTTCAGCCACTCCACTGTTCTGCATAGCGGCAGGCCGACAACATTATTATAGTCACCGTTTATCCCGCTTATATATGCTCCGAAAGGTCCCTGAATTCCGTAAGCCCCGGCCTTATCCATCGGGTCATCCGAATTCGCGTAAGCCAGGATTTCCGATTCTGTCATGCTCCTGACAGTCACATCAGTCTTTTCTGCGAATGTTATTTCCATACAGGAATCTGTGTTATGAATATCTGCCTTATCTCCCTGCAAAACAAGATCTTCCGGCAGTGCCATATTTCTCTCGTCCATTGACAAAACTCTGACGAGCGTCACACCCGTGAAGACCTGATGAGTTGTGCCTGACAGCAATCGTATCATATCCGCGGCGTCTTCATGGCTCTTTGGCTTGCCGAGTATTCTCCCGCCTGCAGAGACAACAGTGTCAGCTCCAAGGACAATATACGGTGCATCAGGCTCGGGGATCTTCGTCATGAGTTGATATGCAATGTCCTCAGCCTTCTGTCTGGAGAGTTCACGCACCACGCCCTCAGGATCTGTCGCCTTCGGCCTCTCCTCTTTATTGCTCGGAATGACTTCCGGATCAAGCCCGAGTTTTGTCAGCATCTCGATCCTTCTTGCTGAGCCGGATGCCAGTATCAGTTCTGATTTCAAGTTGCGCTCCTTTGTAATTAAGCTTATTTCACTTTTTTATATATCTTTGATTCCTGCTTATCATCTTGCTTATTATCTTACGCTGTTACGTCTATATCAACAACACCATAAGACTATTCAACATCTTACATTCTTATATTACACTAAGAAGGCGGCCCTCCCGCAATTCAGGAAGCGCCGCCGGTAAATCAGTCTGACATTATTCAGTTTTGATTGTTATTCCACGTCCTGCAGTGCGTCGAGGTCTTCCTCGCCGGTGCGGACTTTTACAACATGTGTGACGTTGTAAACAAAGATCTTGCCATCACCGATATGCCCGGTGTAGAGAGCTTTCTTAGCCGCGTCGATGACCTTCTGTACAGGGATCCTCGAAACAATGACTTCGACCTTAACCTTCGGGATGAGTGTTGAATCGACGATAGCGCCACGGTACTTGGAAGTAGAGCCCTTCTGGAGTCCGGAGCCCATGACCTGTGTCATCGTCATGCCTGTGACACCGAGTTCATTGAGCGATTTCTTGAGCAGGTCAAAACTTGAGAGTCTGCAGATTATGGAAACCTTATGCATACCTGTGTCGTAGTTCACAGGCATTACCAGATCACCCACAGGAGTCACTGTTCCTGCCACACCTGTTGTTTCCTTGCTGACGACCTTGACCGCGGCATTCTTCTGAGCCTCTGAGGCCTTACCGAAATCATCCTCGCCGAGATCTGTGTTCTCATTGGCATCAATATTCATGTCAGTGACATCCTGAATGGCAAAACCTGAATAAGCCGAAACAAGTCCGTGCTCATGGTAATCAAGTCCGTCGATCTCGACCTGGGCCGGGACACGAAGACCGATAGTCTTGTCAATGATCTTGAACGCAATGAACATTACAATCAGTGTATATGCAAGGACACTTGCAAAGCCGAGGCACTGGACACCGAGCTGACGGAAACCACCGCCGTAGAACAGTCCTTTGCCGACGCCATCAGCTCCTGTTGAGAACAGGCCGACAGCGATCGTGCCCCAGATTCCGTTCATCATGTGTACGGAAACAGCACCGACAGGATCGTCGATCTTAGCGACATTGTCGAAGAATTCAACACTGAAGACAACAAGTACGCCTGCCACAAGTCCGATAAAGAAAGCGCCGACAGGGCTTACACAATCGCAGGGAGCCGTGATGGCAACAAGACCTGCGAGAGCCGCGTTGAGCGTCATTGACACATCAGGCTTGCCATAACGGAACCATGTGAATATCATTGCCACACATGTTGAGACAGCCGCTGCAAGGTTAGTGTTCATGAAAACAAGTGAAGCCGTATCAGCTGCCGCATCAGAATTCATTGCTACAGTTGAGCCGCCGTTGAAACCGAACCAGCAGAACCAGAGGATGAAAACACCGAGTGCACAGGCCGTAAGATTGTGGCCTGGAATAGCACGGGCTTTGCCGTCCTTGCCGTATTTACCGATACGGGGTCCGAGCATGGCAGCTCCAAGACAGGCAATCGCTCCACCGACCATGTGTACACAGGTGCTTCCGGCAAAATCATGGAAACCGAGTGTTGCAAGCCAGCCACCGCCCCAGATCCAGTGTCCGCTTACAGGATAAACGAACAGGGAAATAACAGCCGAATATACACAATAAGCCTTGAAATTAGTGCGCTCTGCCATCGATCCTGAAACAATTGTCGCAGCTGTTGCACAGAATACTGTCTGGAATATTACATAACACCAGAGCGGCATCGTCTGTGGCACGACACTGTTTGTCGAGTCATACACACCTCTTATAAGCGGATCGAATTTCCCGATCACAGGGCCAAGGCCCCCGAACATGATACCGAAACCAACAAGCCAGAAGCACGGAGTCCCTATGCAGAAATCCATCATGTTCTTCATGAGAATGTTGCCGGTATTCTTGGCTCTGGTGAGACCCGCCTCACACAGGGCAAAACCCGCCTGCATAAAGTAGACAAGCGCAGTGGCCACCAGTACCCAGATCACTGTAGTCATTTCATATTTCATAATCTCTCCTCCTCACAGGTGCGCTTTGTGCAACTATGCGCCATTAGAAATTGCGCATGCGATTTCTAATGTGCGATTCCACAGGTTTGTGCACCTATGCGACGCTCCGCGTTCGCATTGCAAACCTGTTATGCGAATAATCAGCATCAGCTGATTACTCGCATTGCCCTCCTCACAGGAAATGTTGTTTATATTCCTGATGCCCCATAATTCGACAAAACACGAGCGGACGGGTCGTTTACATTGCAGCCCGGCCATGTTTTGTTCGGCATCCAGAAATCGGTGATCATCTGCGACTGCTCCGGATAATACTTCTCAAAGATCTCACGGTAGAGAAGACTTTCCTTTGTGAAAGGCGCCGCATGTGTGTATTTCTCACGCTTTTCATTGAACTCAGTATCCGAATATTTACTCTCTGCGTATTCTTTGAGGTCGTTCACCATTGAGTGCCCGACCGCGTCAGAAAACGCAGCTTTGTCTCTCATAAGAATTTCATCAGGAAGCCAGTTCCCGCCTTCAAACGCGTGGCGGAGAAGATATTTGCCCTTGCCGTAAACATTCATCTTTATCGCCGGATCAAGGCTCATGACATATTTTTCGAAAGCAAGATCTCCGAACGGTACACGGGCTTCAAGCGAATTTACTGAAATGCTTCTGTCGGCGCGGAGCACATCATATTCATGAAGCTCCCGCATGCGTTTTGCCGCTTCCTGTTGAAAAGCATCCCCTGAAGGCGCGAAATCCGTGTATTTGTATCCGAACATTTCATCTGAGACTTCTCCGGTAAGCAGCACTCGGATATCAGTTGTTTCGTGTATGTATTTGCAGACAAGATACATTCCCATGCTTGCTCTGACTGTCGTAATATCAAATGTCCCCAGAGCTGCGATTACAGTTTCAAGTGCATCAAGAACATCTTCTCTCGTGATGACGACATCTGTGTGGTCAGCTCTGATCGCCGCTGCAGCTGTTCTCGCATACTTGAGATCTATCGCATCGATATCCATGCCGATCGCATATGTTTTGATCGTCTTTGGTGCTATGAGGCGAGCCGCGATAGCACACACGAGCGAAGAATCAAGTCCTCCTGAAAGGAGAAAACCAACAGGTGAATCGGAATCAAGACGCTTGTCGACTGCTTTTACGAGAAGTTCTCTTATCCTGGCGCTGGCCGTCTCGACATCATCATGGCAGACTGCTGAAGGATCATCAGGCATGAATGCGGGGATATCTCCGGGCTTATCTGATGTTGCTGCAGCACTTTCTTTTGCATATTCCGTGTAATCTCCTACGGATCCCGGGTCAGCATATCTTGTGAATACACCATCCTCGAAATAGCATCCGGGAGGGAATGGATAGATCACATCGCAAAGTCCCATAAGATCCTTGGGTTCACTGGCAAAGATGTACGTTTCATCTTTTAGCAATCCGTAATACAGCGGTCTTATTCCGATTGGATCACGAGCCGCGATGAGCTTGTTTTGCCGACTGTCATAGATGATAAGTGCGAATTCCGCATCGAGCTTTGCGAACATATCAGTGCCAGATTCGTGATAGAGCGGGAGCAGTATCTCGCAGTCCGACATGCTCCTGAACTGGTAACCCTTTATCAGCAAGTCGGTTTTGATCTCGCGGAAGCCATAGATCTCGCCGTTGCAGACTACCATGTCGCCATCCATATGAAACGGCTGCATTCCTCTTTCCGTGAGTCCCATGATCGTGAGGCGTTGGAATCCGAGCCACCCTTCTCCGGCTTCCTCGATTCTTTCCATATCAGGGCCTCTCGACGCCGTCCTTGCAAAACATTCTTCCAGCCGGTTTCGGGGAATGGCCCTCCTTTCAAGTCCGATAATTGAACACATTAACGACGCCTCCTTTCTCTGATTTTCCGGTTCATCCCGGTGATTTGCGTACATAATGGCTCTTATAAAATAACAAAAAGGGCAGGCAATTATCCCATTTGGAATAACTGTCTGCCCTTCAGCGGTGCCACTAATAGTGAAAAAAATATCACTTCATTAACTGTGTGTCAATAGCTTTTGCGAAATTTGTATACACGGATACAAATTATTATAGTCCTTTTATCCTCTCAATCGCAGCCTTCGTGTTCTCATGGCTGCCGAACGCTGTGAGTCTGAAATAGCCCTCGCCACTGGGTCCGAAGCCGGAACCCGGAGTGCCAACTAAATTGGCCTTATCAAGCAGATAATCAAAGAATTCCCAGCTCGTCATCCCGTCAGGGGTCTTGAGCCAGATGTATGGCGCGTTTATCCCGCCGCTCACTGTGAAGCCAGCGCCGCGAAGTCCTTCGAGTATCATCTTTGCATTTTCCATGTAGTAGGAAACGAGACCCTTAATTTCTTTCTGACCCTCAGGTGAATACACCGCCTCACCGGCGCGCTGCTGGATATAAGGTGCTCCGTTGAACTTTGTGCCGTGGCGTCTCGCCCACAGTGTGCGCATCTGTACACCATTCTCATCAACAAGATCATAAGGAACTACCGTATAACCCAGTCGTACGCCTGTAAATCCGGCGTTCTTGGAGAATGAATGGAGTTCTATCGCGCAGGTCCTCGCGCCCTCACACTCATAAATAGAATGCGGAATATCAGGTTCACTTATGTATGCTTCATAAGCCGCATCATAAATAATCACTGAATGATGAGCGTTAGCGTAATCAACAAATTTCTGGAGCTGCTCTTTTGTGAGTGCCGACCCTGTCGGGTTATTGGGCGAGCAGAGATAAATCAGATCCGGCGCTTTCCCTGAACCTGCATCCTCTGACGGCACCTGCGGTGAGAATCCGTTATCAGCTGTGCACGGCATGTAAATAACGCGGTCCCACTGTTCCTTTGCCTCGTCAAAACTTCCGCATCGTCCGCCCATTACATTTGTATCTACATATACCGGATACACAGGGTCAGCGACAGCAATAATGCTGTCAGCGGCAAATATTTCCTGAATATTTCCGGAATCACTCTTTGCGCCGTCAGAAACAAATATTTCATCAGGAGCAATATCACAGCCGCGCTTCCTGTAGTCGTTCTCAGCAATTGCATTTCTGAGGAAATCATATCCGAGATCCGGTGCGTAGCCGCGGAATGTCCTTGCGTCAGCCATCTCATCTGTCGCTTTATGAAGCGCTTCAATGATTGTCGGAGTGAGTGGCTGCGTCACATCGCCGATTCCGAGGCGGATGATTGTTTTGTCCGGGTTCTCTTTCTGGTATGCGGCTACTTTCTTTCCTATCGTAGAAAAGAGATATGAGCCGCGCAGGTCAAGATAATGAGGGTTTGCTTTCATAAGATGCCTCCACATGTTTATTTGATTATCGTCTTGCCCCTAAGTTTACCACAAGCCGCGAGAGCGCGCCTTAACTGGCACACTCAAACAAACGCTTCTTTTCCGGTGCCAGTGCGCGGGCTGATCACCTGTTACTTTTCTTCCTTATTATCTTCATGTTTCAGCGCTGCTTCCACAAATCCGCGGAATAACGGATGCGGGCGGTTCGGGCGTGACTTAAATTCCGGATGAGCCTGCGTTGCAATGAAGAAGGGATGCGTCGGAAGCTCACACATTTCCACAATACGGCCGTCAGGAGATATACCCGAGAAAACAAGCCCGTTATCAGAAAGTGCCGTACGGAATTCGTTGTTGACCTCGTAGCGATGACGATGGCGCTCATGGATCATCTCGCTGCCGTAGAGCTTATAAGCAAGTGTGTCTTCCTTGAGATGGCAGGGATATGAACCGAGCCTTAATGTGCCGCCGATATCAGTGACTCCGTTCTGGTCCGGCATAAGTGCGATCACCGGGTGCGGCGTGTCAGGATCGAATTCTATGCTGTGCGCGTCGTCAAAACCTGCGACATCACGCGCAAACTCTATTATCGAAAGCTGCATTCCAAGGCAGAGCCCGAGGAAAGGAAGATTGTTCTCTCTCGCGTAGCGGATAGCAATTATCATCCCCTCGATGCCACGACTGCCGAACCCGCCAGGGACTATAAGTCCATCAACATCTCCCAGGAGCTCTCCGATATTATCACTTGTTATATCTTCAGATTCTATCCACTTTATATGTACATCTGCATAATTTGATATGCCGCCATGCTTAAGGGCTTCAACAACGCTGAGATATGCGTCATGCAGTGCCGTATATTTCCCGACAAGAGCAACCGTCACCTCATGTTTTGGCGCACGCAGCGCTTCTACCATAGCTTTCCAGTCAGTGAGATCAGGCTCCGGGCACGGAATATCCAGACACTCGCAGACAACATTCGCAAGTTTCTCATTTTCAAGCATGAGAGGCGCTTCATAAAGGTATTCAACATCAAGATTCTGCAAAACATGTGAGCTCGGAACGTTGCAGAAAAGCGCGAGTTTCTCTCTTATCTGGGGCTCTATCTCCATCTCTGAGCGGCAGATTATTATATCCGGCTGCAATCCCATCGACTGCATGCTCTTAACTGCCATCTGGGTAGGCTTTGTTTTGACTTCGCGCGAGCAGCGGAGGTAAGGAAGAAGAGACACAAGCATAAGTACTGCATTTTCGCGTCCGACTTCCTGCTGGAACTGACGGATAGCTTCAAGGAACGGCTGTGACTCAATGTCACCGACTGTGCCGCCGACTTCTATTATTGCTATCCTTGTTTCATCTGAGCCGTCTCCCCTGTAGAAGCGGCTCTTTATCTCATTTGTTATATGTGGAATGACCTGAACAGTGCCACCGCCATAATCACCGCGGCGCTCCTTCTGAAGAACTGACCAGTATATTTTGCCCGTAGTCACATTGGAATTGCGATCAAGGCTCTCATCGATGAACCTCTCATAATGGCCAAGATCCAGATCTGTCTCGGTTCCGTCATCAGTTACATAGACCTCTCCGTGCTGAATGGGATTCATTGTGCCGGGATCTACATTTATATAAGGATCCAGCTTCTGCATTGTTACCTTATATCCACGGGCTTTGAGAAGTCTGCCAAGAGATGCGGCGGTGATTCCTTTACCAAGACCCGAGACAACTCCTCCAGTTACAAAAATATACTTGACCATACAGTCCCCCTTCATAAAATTGGCTGACAATTTGTATACAGGTATTCACAAGTGCAAATTAAAAACAAAAACAGAAACGATTATACCTCTCTATGAGTCAGATGAAAAGTGTTGATTTAAAATTTCCATAATTATTTTCTCCGCATCATGAAAGTCCCCCAAAGTCCGGTTTCATGCGATGTACTCAACGATGTACAATCATTCTCAAAAAAAATATTGACATGGTCCCACGTGCAGTTTTATAATTCGTCGCATAGAAGAGCGATGGCGCTCCGTGGTAACGGTAGTGCTACGCTCTTCTTTTTTATTCGCAGATTGTATACAGGCATACAAGGATACGCAATCTGCTGCTTCCCGAATATGGGAATCGCGAAAGAACGCAAACAAAAAGCAAACGAGGAGGCATGGATATGAATAATCTCACAAAGGAAGATGTACTCAGGATCGCGGACGAAGAAGATGTTGAATTCATCCGTATGCAGTTCACCGATATTTTCGGTCAGCTCAAAAATGTGGCTATCACCCGTTCGCAGCTCGAGAAAGCTGTCAACAACGAAATCATGATGGACGGCTCTTCAATTGAAGGTTTTGCCAGAATCAATGAGTCCGACCAGTATCTCTACCCTGATCTTAACAGTTTTACAGTTCTCCCCTGGAGACCACAGCACGGAAAGGTCGCCCGTCTTATCTGCGATGTCTACAACCCGGACGGTACCGCATACACAGGGGATCCGAGAAATGTTCTGAAGAGAGAAATCGAAAAGGCCAAATCAATGGGCTACGAGTTCGATGTTGGTCCCGAATGTGAATTCTTCCTCTTTGAGACTGATGAAAACGGAAATCCCACAATTGAAACTGGTGACAAGGCAGGATATTTTGACCTCGCGCCTCTTGATCATGGCAGTGACACCCGCCGTGAGATATGCATGAACCTCGAAAAGATGGGTTTTGAAATCGAAGCTTCTCACCACGAAGTCGCTATGGGCCAGCACGAAATAGATTTCAAGTACGGCGATGCGATGGAGACAGCGGATCATGTAATGACATTCAAGCTCGCAGTCAAAACAATCGCTCAGAAGAACGGTCTTCATGCGACCTTCATGCCGAAGCCGATCTTTGGCGTGAACGGTTCAGGTATGCATATCAATATGTCACTCTTCAAGGACGGTAAGAACATCTTCGCTGATCCTGAAGGGGACAAGGGGCTCTCTGATGATGCTTACTACTTTATCGCCGGTGTCCTCGCTCACTTAAAGAGTATGGTCGCAATAACAAACCCGCTCGTCAATTCATATAAGAGACT
>JAQWCI010000214.1 GCA_028706005.1 Lachnospiraceae bacterium | reverse complement strand
CTCCGAAAACTTTTCTTAGTTTTCCTATTTTATCGAGCTCATTTATATCTCTTCTTACTGTGGACTCGCTTACTCCGAGCTCATCTGAAAGTGTCGTGACCTTGACGGCCTTCCTGCTTTCGATCTCCTGAAGTATCCTGTCATATCTTACGCTCTGTAACATGTCTTCCACCTCACTGAAGTAAATAATTATTCTTTATGGTTGTAATATAGCATGATTGTCACTCAAAGTCAATCATTTTCAGTCAAATTAATTCAAGCTCTTTCAAATACAGCCAAGGTCAATTATTCTATAACAAAAAAGACCTCTATGCGTTTTACGCGCACAAAGGCCTCATTTTGATGATTTACTATTTTACATTACTGTACCTTGCGCTCTACGTCGCAGTAACAGCATCTGTATACCTTGTTTTCCTTATCGACAAGAACGAATTTCTGGTCTATCCCCTGCTCTGTCGATGTGATGCATCTCGGGTTCTTGCACTTGATGACGTTTGTCAGTTTTTCAGGCAGCGCTACGTGTTTTTTCTCTATGAGCTTGCCGTCTTTTATTATATCTACAGTAATGTTTGAGTCGACATATCCGAGCACGTCGAGATCGAGATCGATCAGCGCGTCTATTTTGATGATGTCCTTTTTCCCGTATTTTGTGCTTCTCGCGTTCTGCACGACTGCCACACTGCATGACAGTTTATCCAGCTCAAGAAGCTTGTATATCTGCATGCTTTTGCCTGCCTGTATATGATCGAGAACTATTCCTGTTGTTACTCCGTCTATATTCATACTGCACCTCCTCATATTGTCAAATACAAATTGTGTATTTTTCAATGTTCTTTAACTGTAGTTGATTGTAATCCTCATTGAAATGAGCCTGGTGTTATGGATATTCCTTGCATTCTCTGCTAAAATAGCGGTGTTTCGGGTACGCTAAGCGGAACGTCTTGCTCCACCTGTTTTATGGCCGTGCGTATACCCTTCCCTCTATGGCGGCGAACCTCCTATGTCCAACAGGGTCGTGCCCTAACTTCTTTCGTCCCGCCTATCCATAACCAGGGTGTCAGATCAGCTCCTTTACGGGGTCATGCCCCATGGAAAATATTCATTCTGACTACTGGCTCATTTCTTTGTTGATTGCTGATTGCTTTCTTTCGTCGGCACCTCTCGGCGGACGTTTCCCGACTTATGGATCGCTTTAGTTCCGATCCGGTCAGTTTACCGGACCAGTTCTATGCTGCGCTTTTCTGCGTCTCAGGTCTCTGGATGTCCTTCCTCATCTTCTCTGCACTGTACTCGATGTCTTTCGTGAGCAATGCATAGAAAATGCGGATAAGTTTACACCCGATCGCCGTCAGTGACTGCATCTTTTTCAGAGGCCTTTCTTCTCGTGTCGTGAAATACACATGCAGTTCACGGAATTCAGGATTCTTTGATACCAGCGACATCGATACCTCGAATAGCAGATATCGCAGTCTTTTTCGACCTCTCCTGCTGATTGTCGTCTGGCCTTTGTGTTTCCCCGAACTGTTTTCCACTAGTGCCAGCCCCGCATATTTCTGCACTTGTTTCGGATCCGTGAAACGTCTCACATCACCGACCTCCGCAAGAAATCCTGATACTGTCTTCGCTCCTACTCCTTTGATTTCCAGAAGTTTCTTCGCTCCCGGTATCTCTTCCATTAACGTATCGAGCAGATCCATGATCTCTTCCAGCCGTTGCACCTTTGTCTCGTGATCCTCCAGAAGTATACTCATCTCAAGCCTTGCTGCTTCTTTTCCGGGCCGGACACCGATGCTTCTCCTTGCAGCTCCTACCAGGCTCTCGGCCCTCTTTATTCCATTGCTGCCTCTGAGTTTCGCATCTCTCCAGATCTGGTTGACTCCGTCTACTCCCAGTTCTATGATATCCTCCGGCAGTGGTGCTGCTTTCAGGACCATAAGTCCGCCTTTTGCATCTGATTTGCCATACACTTCACGGTATTCAGGGAAGTAGATGCTTATCCATCTTGCCAGGCGATTTTTTACGCTCGTAAGTTCAGATTCTATTCTGAAACGGAGATTCGATGCAGTTCGCAGTTCCGCATATACGCCTTCAGGAATATATGGATAACTGTATCTGCCGTCTTTTACCAGCCCCGCGATCACTTTCGGATCCTTACGGTCGTTTTTGCTTTGACTGTTATCGTCAAGTTCTTTTGACTTCTTTACATGCTGTGGATTGACCAACACTGGTTTGATCCCATTGTCCCTGAGAAATATCCCAAGACAGAACCAGTAGTGTCCGGTCGGCTCCATTCCGGCAATGATATTTTCTTTGCCTTGCTTTTCCTTTATCTCCTGCATCCATGCCAGTAACTCACAGAATCCAGACTCCGTATTACTGAAGCGGAGTGGCTTTCCAGAGTATTCATAGCCGCGATCATCAAACGCCCGGGCGTAATGAAATTCACTGCCTACATCGATGCCGATGACTAATGTTGTGTTTTTTACTTGCGCAATCTTCCTGTTTTGTGTAGAATTCATATGTAGATACCTCTCTGTTCAATTTAGATTTGTTTTGTTCAGCAATCTAATTGTACTCCGAGGTATTTACTTTTCAATCTACATTTAAATTATACAGGAAGCTCCTTTAAATTGGCACCGGGCCGACCTGTGTGGCCGCTAAAGTGCAAGAATATGAAATACTGATTGAGGACTGTTCCTCATAGTCATTTTCAGAGTAGTAGACGCGTTTGTTTATAAACGTTTCTACAAGCGGTGCAGCCGTGACTGTGGAATCGTCCGCGTAGACAGGTTCAGGCGGAAATACCGCTGTGAAAAGAGGAACCAGCAGCCAGCTTGTTTCCGATGAATGAAAGCGTAAGCTGCTATAGTTCTGCAAGTTAATCTGCACACGCTGCTGAAAGGACACCGGCTTGTCTGCTGTAATGCGGAGCATGTTGGCATCAATAACAACAGATGCCGCGACCGGAGCCGATCCGATTAAAATATCCGGAACAATAGAAATGAAGTTTGTTAGCGGCAAGCGCTCCTGCATTTCATGGCTGCAGGTAATCACATACTCCGTATCACTGGTTCTTTCAGTCGACACGATTTCAAATACCGGATACTCT
>JAQWCI010000057.1 GCA_028706005.1 Lachnospiraceae bacterium | reverse complement strand
TATGCTATACGAATTGCTCCGCTTCAAAGAGATGAAGCTTTCGCAATCGCATATGCTATACGAATTGCTCCGCTTCAAAGAGATGAAGCTTTCGCAATCGCATATGCTATACGAATTGCTCCGCTTCAAAGAGATGAAGCTTTCGCAATCGCATATGCTATACGAATTGCTCCGCTTCCTGCGGAAGCTTTCGCAATTCTCCAAACATTCGGCTTTCGCTGATTTGCTGCGCAAACCGCTTCAGCCTCATGTTTGGTTGGGTCTCAAATAGAATCTGATTTTCATGCGAGCATGAAATCAGATTCTATCCTCGACCCTTATAGCATACAAATTTACCCCGAATCGAATAATTTTACCGTTTTTTGTGAGGCGGCGAAATGTTAAATTTATAACATGATATAAGGGTTCCAAGTACATGCTGTGTTCCGCCGCCGCGTGGGGTCAGCAATCGTGGCCGAAGAGAAATACAGTGAGAACGCGGCTGGCAGTATTCAGGCCTGTTCCACTGATAGAGTTGGACAGGCAGCAGGAATAGGTAAAGGTTTCAGAAAGGAGAGGCGACTGTGGCAGAAGATACGATTCTTGAATTGCAGAACATAACGAAGATCTTCCCGGGCGTCAAAGCTCTCGACAACGTTCATTTCGATCTGAGGCGTGGCGAGATACATGCGCTGATGGGGGAGAACGGAGCTGGAAAGTCAACGTTCATAAAGGTCATTACGGGAGTGCATGCTGCCGAGGAAGGAAAGATGATCCTCGAAGGCAAAGAAGTGCATTTCAAGGGACCCAGGGATGCATCTGACGCCGGAATAGCGGCAGTTTATCAGCACCCGACATCATATCCGGAGCTTTCGGTGGCAGAGAATATCTTCATAGGTCATGAGAAGATGAAGCATGGGCTCATCCAGTGGAAGGTCATGAACGATGAAGCCGCAGAGCTTCTCGGAAGGCTTGATGCGGACTTCGGACCGACAGAAGAGATGGGCGCCCTTTCAGTTGCCCAGCAGCAGATGGTGGAAATCGCCAAAGCTCTTTCAACAAATGCCAAGATCGTAATCCTTGACGAGCCAACAGCATCTCTTACACAGAATGAATCACAGAAGCTCTACAGGATAGTAAGACAGCTCAGGGATCACGGAGTTTCGGTCATCTTCATATCACACAGATTTGAAGATATGTACGAGCTGGCAAGCAGAGTCACTGTTCTCAGAGATTCACAATACATAGGAACATATGACGTGGACAAGATCTCGAACGCTGATCTTATAAAAGCAATGGTCGGCCGCGAGATATCAGATATGTACCCGAAGCCGGAAGTTAAGATCGGAGACGAACTGCTCCGTATAGAAGGCATGAGCCGCACAGGTTTCTTCAAGGATGTTTCACTCGATGTCCATGAAGGCGAGATAGTAGGAATGACAGGACTTGTAGGCGCGGGCCGCACGGAGACAATGGAGAGCGTCTGTGGGATCACAAAGCCTGATGAAGGTAAGGTTTTCCTTCAGGGAAAAGAGCTTCACATTCATAGACCTGCTGATGCGATGAAGGAAGGAATCATACTTCTTCCGGAAGACAGGCAGAAACAGGGCCTTATCCTAAGCTGGGGACTTAACAGGAACGTAACGCTCCCCATACAGGAAGAACTTGCGAGCCACGGGTTCAATGACAATAAGAAAGAGAACGAACTTTCCAAAAAGTATCTTGAGGAAGTCGATACAAAAGCGGTGACGATCTTCGAACAGGCGAGCTCACTCTCCGGCGGCAATCAGCAGAAGGTGGTCGTTGCCAAAGCACTCGCTCAGAGCAACATGAAGGTCATCATAATGGACGAGCCCACAAAGGGCGTCGATGTCGGAGCCAAGGCCGAGATATACGGAATCATGGGCGAGCTCGCAAAGAAGGGCTACGGGATCATAATGATCTCATCGGAAATGCCTGAGATACTCGGAATGTGCGACAGGATATATGTGATGTGCAACGGCAGAGTCACAGGCTGCCTTGACAGGGGCGAAGCGACGCAGGAAGGCATTCTCACACTCTCTATGGAGAACTCGGCAAAACATGAGCATGCGGAAACGGAGGCTCACTCATGAACAGTAAAACGCAGAAGAAATCGATCTGGAAAACAATAGGGAAATCCAGAGAAGCCTCGCTCGTACTTGTTCTGATAGTGCTGTGTGTAGTCGTGACTATCATGAATCCGACATTCATGTCGATCAAGAACATCGGAGAGATATTCAGGAACAATTCACTGACAATGATCATGGCACTCGGTATGCTGTGCGTACTGCTGACAGGCGGAATTGATATCTCGATAACATCAACGCTCGCATTTGCAGGTATGACGATAGGACTTCTTCAAAAGTACGATATACTTCATAACACGTTCCTTCTTTTCGTAATAGCGATGGCAATAGGGATCGGGTGCGGAGTACTGAACGGAATAATCATTTCAAGAGGAAAGGTCACACCTATCATCTGCACGATGGGCTTCATGTATATCTGGAGAGGCCTCGCATATGTAATAAGCAACAGCTCATGGGCAAGCGGCGCAGACGTTGCCGGGTATTCTGATTTCGGACAATCTGCAGGGCCATATGTGATCCTCGTAGTTGTATACGTGATATTCTTCATCATGATGAAGTGGACAAAGTTCGGAAGAAAGATATACGCAGTCGGCAGCAATGCTGAGGCTGCAAGAATCTCAGGCATCAATGTCAACAACACCCTGACCGCTGTATACGGGATCATGGGACTGCTCGCAGGACTCGCAGGTGCGTTATCAGTATCTGTTTACGCGTCAGCCCAGCCCAACATGCAGTACGGCAAGGAAATGGATGTCATCGCAGCCTGCGTGATCGGCGGCGTGAGCATGAGCGGCGGCAGAGGAAGCGTCGTCGGAACATTCATAGGCGCACTGATAATGGCAATAATCGCCAAAGCTCTTCCCCTCATTGGAATCGATTCGATCGCTCAGAATACGATAAAGGGCGTCATAATTCTGGTAGTCGTCATCCTTAATGTAGTGACACAGAGAATGATGGATAAACAGAATCTTGAAAGGAGGGCAATGTAAGATGGCCGGAAAATCAGGACGCACAATACAGTCAGTACAAAAGAACAGTTTGAAGAGCACACTGCTCAGCTGGGAAGGCGCACTTGCAATACTCTTCATAGCACTCAACATTTTTAACTCGATCATTTCTCCGAGCTACACGGTAACAAATGTCCTCAGAGAAATGCCAAAGTACCTCTGCGAGATATTCATGCTGTTCCCGATGGCATACATTCTTATACTCGGCGACATCGATATCTCGGTAGGCTCTATAGTCTGCCTGAGCGCCACAATGGGATGTTTTGTCTGCAACACGGGGCTTCCGGTGGGACTTTCATTCCTTACCTGCCTGGCAGTCGGGACACTTTGCGGATTACTTAACGGAATAATTCTCACGACATTTACAGAACTCCCCGCGATGATAGTAACGCTCGGGACGCAGATAATATTCAGAGGGATTGCCGAGATAACACTTGGCAGCGGCGGATCTGTATCGCTCAAGAACACTGCAGGATACAACGCAATTGCCGGAAAAGTCGGAATAGTACCGATTGTTTTCTTCCTCGTAATAATCGCGGCCGTGATCTTCACAGTGATCCTTGCAAAGACCACATTCGGCAGAAAGCTCTACGCGATAGGAAGCAACAGGACAGCTGCTCACTACGCAGGAATAAATGTCCAGAAGTGCCGCCTCATCGTCTACACGATCATGGGCCTTATGGCAGGCCTCTGCGGAATGTTCCTTACATCGGCACTTTTCGGAGCCAACACGACGACAGGCCAGAACTTTGAAATGGACGTCATCGCCATGGCGGTATTCGGAGGCATCGCGACTACAGGAGGCAAGGGCAACCTTATCGGAGGCATCATATCAGCGTTCATAATTGTTCTGCTCCGTATAGCACTTGGACAGATCAACCTGAACTCGCAGCTGATACTTGTAATAATCGGGGCACTGCTCATAATCGCAGTCCTCATCCCCGGCATCTCGAGCTCTTTCAAGGCAAAACAAAAGATGAAAGCGGTAGAATGACAAACGATCGGTATGCAATACTACATCAGAAGACCACAAACGAATTGTGAATTGAATTAGGAATGTCGGTTAAGTCAGTGAATCATTAACGATACTTACACCTTAAGGCCAAAGGTGAAACGTATAAAAACAACTCATAAATCAATCAAGGAGGAAAGAAATGAAAAAGAAGATCATCACAGTAATGCTTGCAGTTGCTATGACAGCATCACTTCTTGCAGGCTGCGGAAGCAGCTCTTCAACAAGCACAGCAACAGCTGATACCGCAGTAGCGGCAACATCAGCGGCAGCAACAGAAGCAACTTCAGAAGCAACAGCAGCGGCAACATCAGCAGGTGCTGCAGCAGCTACAGAAGCAACAGGCGGAATGGACGCGACAGGCAAAACATTTGCAATCGTAGTCAAATCAGCCGGCAACCCTTACAACGAAAAAGAGATCGAAGGATTTAAGGCAGTCATAGAAGCAGCAGGCGGCACATGCATTTCCAAAGAGCCCGAAGCTGCAACAGCAGATGCACAGGTATCTGTAATCCAGTCACTTATTTCTCAGGGAGTCAACAGCATTTCAATCGCTGCAAATGATGAGAACGCACTGCAGTCAGCTCTGCAGGATGCTATGAATGCAGGAATAAAAGTCAGCTGCTTTGACTCAAAGGTCAATGCTGACAGCCGCCAGACATTTGTAAACCAGGCAGGCACACAGGAAATCGGACAGGCTCTTATGGACGCTGTTCTTGATATCTCAGGCGGCTCAGGCCAGTTCGCTATTCTTTCAGCAACAAGCCAGGCTACAAACCAGAACGCATGGATCGATGCTATGAAGTCTCTCATGGAGTCAGACAGCAAATATGCAAACCTCGAGCTCGTTGAAGTTGCATATGGCGATGATGAACCCCAGAAGTCAACAGACCAGACTCAGGCTCTCCTTACAAACTATCCTGACCTCAAGGTCATCTGCGCTCCTACAACAGTAGGTATCAGTGCTGCAGCAAAGGTACTTCAGGATCAGAAGTCAACAGTCAAGCTCACAGGCCTCGGCCTTCCTTCAGAAATGGCTGAGTACATCGGTGATGATGACGCTCACTCATGCCCTTACATGTTCCTCTGGAACCCGATCGAACTCGGCGACCTTGCAGCTTACACAGCAATCGCACTTGTTAACGGCGGAATTACAGGAGCAACAGGCGAGAAATTCACAGCTGGCGATATGGGTGATTACACACTCACAGATGCCGGTGATAACGGTTCAGAAATCATCCTTGGGCCTCCTTTTGAATTCAATGCTGATAACATAGCTGATTGGAAAGACGTTTATTGATCAGTTGCGGACTTTAAACAGCACAGAATTTCTAATGGGATCGGCGGCAGATATTCTGCTGCCGATCCTTTATGCTATGATGATATCGAAAAATGTAAATTACATTGTGTTACACGTTTCTTATAATCATGAATGCAATTGAATGACTGAGGATGACGGTAGAAAAAAGTATGTACAAAGCACTTATTGTTGATGATGAGGAACTGACGCGGGATGGAATCAGAGCGTCAATAAACTGGGACAGTTTTCAGATCGATACCGTTCTTGAAGCACAGGATGGCAGGGAAGGCCTTGAGCTTGCGGAGAAATACAAGCCGGAGGTCGTACTTACTGATGTGCGCATGCCACAGATGAATGGAACCGAGATGGTCGAGAAACTGCGCAAATTCCTGCCGGAGACAGGTGTGATCTTCATGAGCGGATATTCCGATAAGGAATACCTTATGGCCGCTATCAGGTATAAAGCGGTCCGCTACGTTGAAAAGCCGCTGGATCTGCTGGAACTGGAAGATGCGATACGCGAAGCACTGGAGCAGTATCATCAGTACAACGAGAGCGCAAAAAATATCGGACATGGCAATATGAAAACGCAGGACAGAATGATATCACTGCTGTCACGCCACGATTTCCATGGTGAAGAATCACTTGAGGCTGAATGCTCAAAACTCGGATACACATTCGGGGCGGGAACTTGTTTTGACGTCATGCTCCTTAAGTTCACAAATGGCAATACAGTCGATGACTTCCCGGATATAGAAGGGTTTACCGTACAGGTAGATGACTATATCAGCAATTATGGGCTGAAGGAACTGCATACTAATAAATACGATCAATACCTGATTATATTTATGTACGGCCCCAGAATGAACGATGAACTCATGCTGCATATCGCCAGGAAGATCCACCAGATATTTGCCGATGCAGGCGAACATTTCCTGTCGCTGGGTTCCATAAGAACGGGTGTGGAAAAAGCCTATGATTCATACACCTCTGCAGTAATACTGATGCAGGGCAGTTTCTTCTTCCGCAGGGGAAGCCTGATAGTTCCGACTGCTGATGAAGAGGCCGCCAGGGTGAGTGACACTGCGCGTTACGCTTCCGATTTCGGAGAACTGCTGTCACAAAGAGACCGCGACGGTACTCTTGTTTTCCTTGACAGGATCCTGGAAAACTTCAGGAGCGCGGCAAGGCTGCTTCTGCCGAATCAGGTGAAGGACGACTATTATAAATTATTCATAGCACTGGAAAACGCTGCGCGGAGTGCTCACATATCAACGCATGAATCAGAGACTATACTTGATTATCTTGATCACGCGCACACTCTTTATCAGCTCCATGAAACGTTATGTGAAAAGACAAAAGAGTATTTTGATGCGCTGTCAGATCAGCAGGCTGAGAACTCGACTATCTTCGCAATACAGGATTACATCGCAAGAAATTACATGGATCCGATGCTGTCAGTCAAAACAATAAGCGATTATGTGAATCGTTCCGCACCATACGTCTGTACTATGTTCAAAAAAGAGACTGATCAGACTCTCAATCAGTATATAACTGAATACAGGATAGAGAAGGCCAAGCGACTTCTTGAAAATCAGGGAACGAGGATCAGTGAGATATCATCAGATGTGGGATACACGGACGGGAATTATTTTGGCAAGAGCTTCAAGAAATATGTGGGTCTTACGCCCTCAGAATACCGGGAGAAAATGCTGCCTTGAAAAAATTCTTCAGTAATTTATCAATCAAGTCAAAACTCTTGTTTTCACATATTATTCTCATAGCTATACCGACTGTTGTAATAGTGGTGTTATTCTACAGCAGGATATATAACCTGATCGTCAACGACTCCATTCAACAGGAACAGGCAATATCGCTGCAGACATCTGCTTCAGTGAGTGCGACGCTCAATCAGATCGTGACGATTGCCGGCGCCTTGAGGGATAATCCTTATCTTGATCCGATTTCAAAAGGCGGCGACGGTGATATGGAAAGTCTTTCACAGGATGAAAGGGATGCATTTGTTGCGCTTGTAAATGAGCAGACAAAGGATGAACTGATAACCGCCATTCATGTTTATTCGGACAATGTGCCGGAGTCATATTACAACGGGACACTCGGCGAGATATTCCGTCCTGTTTCAGAGACCAAGGGTACATACTGGCACGGGATTTTCGATGGGAGCGACAAGGACAGCTTGTTTTGCCCGTCTTTTTATTTGAAGGGAGCAGATGAAGAATACGGAGGGCTTGCACTGATATACCGGCTGAGTCAGGCGGGAAGCAATGCCGGTGAGAACTATCTTGCAGTTTATTTCTCCAGAGATTACATCAAAAATACACTGCAGAACGGCATTTCTATAAATGACAGTGTGTACTACATAATAAATGAAAGGGAATCACTTGTTGCGGCCTCGAATGATCCGCTGTCCGGTACATACAGGATGAGTTACGACACGGCCTCAGAGATCGAGCAGGGCTATAATCAGTTCACTACAAAAACAATACTTGATACGGAAGTCTATACAGGCTGCCACAAGCTGGGTAATAGCGACTGGATAATGGTCTCAGTGCTGCCGGCGGCACCTATAAGGCAGAAGGGCTACACGGTTATCATTAATTTTGTACTTCTGTATGTGCTGATGCTTGTCGTGGCTCTTGTCATCGCGGAATTCATGTCATCATCAATTACAAAGCGTCTTGATGTCGTGAGCTCACAGATGCGCAAGGTCAGAAGAGAGCCACCGGTGCGGATTCCTGAATCAAATACGCATGACGAAATAGGCGACCTGATAACGTCATACAATTACATGACGGACAAGATGAATCTTATGATAGAGCAGCAGGCCAAAGACGCCGAGGAGCTGAGAGTGTCGGAGATCCGCGCACTTCAGGCACAGATAAATCCGCACTTCCTCTATAACACGATGGATATGATAAACTGGCGCGCACAGACGGGTAAACCGCAGGAGGTGACAGAGGCGATCCAGGCGCTCTCGAAATTCTACAAGCTGACGCTCAGCAAGAAGGGCATTTACGGCACGATCGCATCAGAGACAGAGCATGTCACGCTCTACATTCAGCTGCAAAACATGCGATTCAACGGCAGGATTCATTTTGTGTCAGATATTCCGGATGAAATGAATGACTGCATTATTCCAAAACTTACGTTCCAGCCAATCGTTGAAAACTCCATATTGCACGGAATACTGGAGAAAACAACGAGAGAGGGAACGATAGTCATCACGGCATGGAGTGAGGGGAATGATATTATCATTCAGATTTCTGACGATGGTATCGGAATTGAGGAAGAGCAGCTTGGTACTATTCTTTCAGAGAAAGCGGAGAGAACTGACCGCACGAACATCGGGGTTTACAACACGCACAGGAGGCTGCGCGTAATCTACGGCCCGGGTTACGGGCTGAAGTATTCGAGTATTTACGGCAAGGGGACGGATGTGGAGATCAGGGTGCCGAGGCGGACAAGCGAAAGTGAGTGAGACGTGCTGCTCGCAGTCCGATCGGCTGGCCTGTATCGGTTCTGCATGGTAAAGTGGCGCAGAACCGGCGGCTCTACGCCAATCGTTCCTGCGAGGCAGCACGTCTGATCCTTGCTCGCAGTACGATCGGCGGGCTCAGCCTCCGGTTCTGTATTCGCCGGGCGTCTCACCGTAAACACGTTTGAACAGGCGGTGGAAGAAGCTTACGTTCTCGTAGCCGACGGAGACTGCGATCTCCGATGAAGGGAGCTTTGTGCTGCGGAGCAGGTAGCAGGACTGGGTGAGCCGCTTGTTTTGAAGGAGCTCACGGAAATTGCTGCCGGTCCGCTTGTGTACGAGCCGCGATATAGTGTACAGATCGATGCCATTCTTGTCTGCAAAACAGGTGAGAGTGGCATCTTTGTATTCTGTCTCAATGTAGGAGAGCAGCTTGATGATGATGTCTTCCTCATATGAATTAAACGAGACTGTGATTTTCTCAGTGTGGTTCATGAGGTTCATGAAGAGCAGGCCCATTGTGGTCTGCGCGATGCTGCGCTTATTGGGGGATTCAGAGTACATGGTGAGAATCAGGTTTTCCATGAGGTTGCTGATCTCTGTGATGCCGGACACGGCGAAATACAGGTAATTGCCGTCGGAATTTTTGTCTGTGAGGCAGGAGATGATGAAGTCGCGCAGTGCGCTGGGCTCAGTCCCAATCATCTGGAATGCTGTATCGAAGAACTGCGGAAGTATCATGAAATTGACAGCGATATCATTGCGGCCGGCCGGCATTATTTCCTGAATGGCGTGCTGATTCAGGAAGAGCAGATCGCCTTCCTTGAGGACGATTTTCTGGCCGTCTATTATGTGAGTCGTCGAGCCCTGGCACATATAGACGAACTCGACGAAATTGTGAGTGTGACGCGGGAAGTGAACGAAGCGGACATGAGGCCTTATATCAATCAGCTTACCATTCTGCAGAACAAGTGATGAGTCAATGACATCGCTCTTCCTGCCAGCCGGATTGTAGTAAAGAGTCCTGTCGATATCCTTGTGGCCGGCCAATATGGCCTTCTCTTCATCTGTTATCGCGTCGAGACGCGCAAGCAATTTTTTGTCCATATACTGAATATAGAGCAGGGGACAGTATAATGCAATAATCATCGCTGCGAATATGCAAAAAAGGACACTGATTTGCTCAAATGCGGACATTATAGTGCAAGAACAGACATGATAGTATATGGGAAACAAGCTAATCTCCTAAAAGTGCAGGTAATATAGGCCAGAATAGCAGCCCTGGAGGGCCGAAATACCCGGGGAACAAGCTAATCTCCGAAAAGTGCAGGTAATATAGGCCCGGATAGCAGCCCTGGAGGGCCGAAATACCCGGGAAACAAGCTAATCTCCTAAAAGTGCAGGTAATATAGGCCGGAATAGCAGCCTTGGAGAGCCAGAATACCCGGGGAAACAAGCTAATCTCTGAAAAGTGCAGGTAATATAGGCCAGAATAGCAGCCTTGGAGGGACGAAATACCCGGGGAAACAAGCTAATCTCCTAAAAGTGCAGGTAATATAGGCCAGGATAGCAGCCTTGGAGGGACGAAATACCCGGGAAACAAGCTAATCTCCTAAAAGTGCAGGTAATATAGGCCAGAATAGCAGCCTTGGAGGGCCGAAATACCCGGGGAACAAGCTAATCTCCGAAAAGTGCAGGTAATCCAGGCCCGGATAGCAGCCTTGGAGGGCCGAAATACCCGGGGAACAAGCTAATCTCCGAAAAGTGCAGGTAAATACTTCACAGTAAACCAAACAAAGAAAGGGGTTACAGACATGACAATCAAAGAGAGATATGAAGATGCAAAAGTAATGTACGCTGGGGTAGGTGTAGACGTTGACAAGGCAATGGAAGATGCGGGCAAGATCGCTGTCTCCATGCACTGCTGGCAGGGTGACGACGTCACAGGTTTTGACCGCAAGGGACCGCTTTCGGGCGGGATCCAGACGACAGGAAATTATCCTTACCGCGCTCGCACACCACAGGAACTTTTCGAGGATATTGAGAAAGTTCTGAGCTTCGTCCCGGGCAAACATCACAAACTGAACCTGCATGCAAGCTATGCTATTTTTGATGAGGGAGAGTGGGCAGACCGCAACAAGCTTGAGCCGAGGCATTTCGCAAAGTGGGTAGAACTCGCCAAGAAGAATAATCTCGGTCTCGACTTCAACCCTACGCTGTTCTCACATCCGCTTGCTGAGGAAGCAACACTATCATCAGAGAATGAGGAAATCAGAAAGTTCTGGATCGAGCACTGTGTTGCTTCTATAAGAATCTCAGAGTATCTGGCTACAGAGACAGGCCAGCCCTGCCTCATGAATATATGGATTCCGGATGGATTCAAGGATATCCCGGCTGACCGCAAAGGACCGAGAGCGAGACTTAAGGATTCTCTCGACCAGATCATAGCAACACCTTATGACCACAGCAAAGTCTACATCGCTGTTGAATCCAAGGTCTTCGGGATCGGCATGGAATCAATGACAGTCGGCTCTCACGAGTTCTATATGAATTATGCGGCAAAGAATAATCTTCTGTGCCTGCTTGATACAGGACATTTCCATCCGACAGAGAACGTGGCTGACAAGCTTTCTTCGATGCTTCTCTTCAATGATAAGATGGCTCTTCATGTTTCGCGCCCTGTCCGCTGGGATTCAGATCATGTAGTTCTCTTCAATGATGACCTGCGCGAGCTGGCTGAAGAAATCGTCCGCAACGGCGCTGACAGGATCTTCATTGGAATGGATTATTTTGACGCTTCCATTAACCGCGTGTCGGCATGGACGAACGGCATGAGAAATATGGAGAAGGCGCTGCTGTACGCTGAGCTCACTCCCAATAAAGAGATGGCAGATCTTCAGGAGAAGCGCAATTTCACAAAACTCATGAGCCTGCGCGAAGAAGTCAAAACTCTTCCTTTCGGAGCGGTCTGGGATTACTACTGTGAGAAGAACGGCGTCCCGACTGAGAACGAATGGTTTGCGGATTGCGAGAAATACGAGAAAGATGTTCTGGCAAAACGGGTATAGGGGGCAATATGGCAGAAATTAAGTATTACCTTGCAGTTGACATCGGTGCGTCTTCCGGCAGACATATTCTTTCACACATGGAAGACGGCAGGATGGTCAACGAGGAAGTCTACCGCTTTTACAACGGAAACGATACAGTGAACGGACATCTTGTCTGGGATACTGACAGAATTTTTGACGAGATCATAAACGGCATGAAGAAATGCGCCGAACTCGGAAAGATTCCGACATCTATGGGAATCGATACCTGGGCGGTCGATTATGTTTTGCTTGATAAAGACGACAGACGGATCGGCCAATGCTATGCGTACCGCGATTCAAGGACTCAGGGAATGGATGCTGAGGTCTACAAGGTCGTTCCAGAGAACGAGTTGTACGCAAGGACTGGAATCCAGAAGGCGATTTTCAATACTGTGTTCCAGCTCATGGCGGCAAAACAAGAGGCACCGCAAGACCTTGAAAACGCTGCATCAATGCTGATGGTTCCGGACTATTTTCACTTCCTTCTGACCGGAGTGAAGGCTCAGGAGTATACAAATGCCTCAACGACCGGATTAGTCAATGCAGTTACGGGACAGTGGGATACAGAGCTTATAACAAAACTTGGATATCCGAAGCGGCTCTTTGAACCTCTTTCAATGCCGGGAACAGTGATCGGCGTGCTTAAGCTGGAAATAAGAGATAAAGTGGGTTTTGACTGCGCAGTAGTATTGCCCGCAACACACGATACAGGATCGGCTGTCATGAGCGTTCCGACAGATGCGGATGACACACTTTACATATCATCCGGCACCTGGTCACTTATGGGGACCGAGAGAAAAGAAGCAGACTGCAGCCATGCTGCAATGGCAGCGAACTTTACAAATGAAGGCGGTTATGACCATCGTTATCGCTTCCTCAAGAATATCATGGGGCTTTGGATGATCCAGTCCGTTAAGAAAGAATTCGAGACAGGATACAGATACAAGGACTTTACCGGTGATGAGGATTATGGATTCGGCCATCTTTGCGATATGGCGGCTAAGGAATCAATAGAATCGATAGTGCCGGCAAATGACGGAAGATTTCTCTCTCCGATGTCGATGATACTCGAAGTCCAGAGAGCCTGCGGGGAAACGGAGCAGCAGGTGCCTGAGTCACCATGGGAGATAGCAAGGG
>JAQWCI010000056.1 GCA_028706005.1 Lachnospiraceae bacterium | reverse complement strand
TCACAGGTGGAAAAGATGAAAGAACTGCATCTTGATGTTCCGGAAGCTACACAGCTTGCGTATGAGCTTAAGAAGAATGGTATTCCATTACCTGAAGGGATACTGACTAAAGAAGAATTGGCCGGGGCACTGGGACTTAGATGATAATCAAAACTGAAAATGTAAGTTACATATATCAGGAAGGTACCGCGATGGCATCCGTTGCACTCAGTGGAGTTTCAACGGAGATAGGAAATGGCCAGTTTATCGGACTTATAGGACACACAGGTTCGGGAAAATCGACATTTGTGCAACTCCTGAACGGACTGCTGAAACCAACGTCGGGGAGAGTGCTCTGCGACGATGTTGATATTTTCAGTGATGGCTATAACAGACGCGCGCTGCGCGCGAGGGCAGGACTTGTTTTCCAGTATCCCGAGCACCAGCTTTTCGAGGAGACTGTTCTTAAGGATGTTTGTTTTGGACCGAAGAATATGGGCATGTCCGCGGATGAACAGGCTTCCTGCGCGAGGGAGGCGTTGAATTCGGTAGGGATAGACGAGAGTTGTTATCAGAAATCGCCGTTTGAATTGTCTGGAGGACAGAAGAGGAGAGCTGCTATAGCGGGCGTTCTTGCAATGCATCCTGAGCTTCTGATACTGGATGAGCCGACAGCCGGACTTGACCCAAGAGGGCGCGATGAGATATATGATCTGATTTCAAAAATGCACAGTGAACGGGATATGACGATACTGCTCGTTTCACATAGCATGGATGATGTCGCCAGATACATGGATCGCATTATCGTGATGAACGAGGGAAACATTGCGTTTGACGGCGTGCCAAAAGAAGTCTTTTCGCATTATAAAGAACTTGAATCCATGGGCCTTGCGGCACCGCAGATCATGTACATAATGAATTATCTTAAGGAATCCGGACTGCCTGTAAAGACTGATATGCTGACAGTTGAGGAAGCGGCAGCTGAGATCATCGCTCACAGGAACGAGATCCCTGTATGTGCCAAAATAGAGAGACAATAACAGATGTTCAAAGATATAACACTGGGACAATATTATCAGACGGATTCTATCCTTCACAGACTTGACCCGAGAGTCAAGCTTGTGGCTACATTTGCGTACATTATTTCCCTTTTTATAGTCAACACCTATATCGGATATTCTTTTGCAGGACTGATACTGGCGGTGGCGATCCTCCTTTCAAGTGTCCCTGTGGGCTACATTTTCAGGGGGCTTAAGCCTATATTTTTCCTGCTGATCATAACAGTTCTCTGCAACCTTTTCCTTACAGGCGGAGATGTAATATTGCAGTTTTATGCACTTAAGATAACAAGGGAAGGCGTAGATCTCTCTGTAAAAATGGCTGTCAGACTCATATTTCTCATCACAGGATCCACAATAATGACATTGACGACAACACCGAACCAGCTCACGGATGCGCTTGAGGATCTCCTCCGTCCGCTGAGAAAGCTACATGTACCGGTGCATGAAATAGCAATGATGATGTCAATTGCGCTGCGCTTTATTCCTATCCTTATGGAGGAAACAGACAAGATCCGCACAGCGCAGATGGCGAGGGGAGCAGACTTTGAGAGCGGCAACCTTATTCAGAAAATCAAGGCTCTGGTGCCGCTCCTGGTGCCTCTTTTCGTCTCGGCTTTCCGAAGGGCAAATGACCTTGCAATGGCCATGGAAGCAAGATGCTATCACGGCGGCGACGGAAGGACCAAAATGAAACCGCTGATATATGAGAAGAAGGATTACATGGCTTATGCAACGATTGCTGTGTATTTTGCCGCAGCGATAGTTATCAGAGTGATTGTGTAAATACGGCCTGAGGGCGCACAGCAAGGGTACATATTATGCCACGAATACTTCTTAGAATTGCATATGATGGCACGGAATACAGCGGTTTCCAGCGCCAGATAGAGACACCGCGCACGATAGCAGGGACGGTAGCACGTGCAGTCACTGCGGCTACCGGTGAGAAGGATATTGAGGTCAGCGGCGCGAGCCGCACTGATGCCGGAGTCCATGCGCTGAGCAACTATGCCTGGTTCGACACCACGTCGCGCATACCGCCTGAGAAGTTCTCATATGTTTTGAATTCAAAACTGCCTGAGGACATCCGCGTTATTGAGTCACGCAAAGTGGCAGACGATTTCACGACGCGTCATCTGCACTTCGTCAAAACATATGAATACCACATTCACAATGCTGAATTTCCGGATCCTCTCCAGCGAAGATACGCATGGTTCATGCATACGGATCTTGACATCGCGTCTATGAGTGATGCCGCGCAGCATATTGTAGGAGAAAAGGATTTCAGGAGTTTCTGCAATTCCAAAAGCCAGGTCCTTACGACAGTGAGGACACTGCTGTCGGCAGAAGTCATATGCACGGCAGAGAAAATGCCGAGGGATATTACGATAAGAGTGCGCGGAACAGGCTTTCTTTATAATATGGTCCGCATCATAGTCGGGACCCTTGTGGAGGTCGGAAGCGGAAGACTCATGCCGGATGACATCGACACTATTATCGGGAAAAAGGACAGGAGTGTAGCCGGCCCCACAGCTCCGCCTCAGGGACTTGTGCTCGCTGATATGAAAATAGTCGTTGACACGCCTGAAACTCCTGGATTATAATATCGGGGTGCGACGGCAAAGGCGCATTTTCGCGTGTGCGGAAACATGCAGATCACCCCGGTCTTGCAAGCGTCTGTCTGCCCCTGCGAATCGCACGGTAACATGATGGAAATTAATTTGGAGGAAATGCAATGAATACATATATGCCCAGCGCAGCATCCATTGAGAGAAAATGGTATGTTGTTGATGCTACTGATATGACGCTTGGCCGCCTTGCATCTGAAGTCGCGATAATACTTCGCGGCAAGAACAAGCCGACTTATACACCTTTTCTTGATTGCGGCGATTATGTGATCATCGTCAATTGCGGCAAGATCAAGGTAACAGGCAAGAAGATGGAGAATAAGATCTACTTCAAGCACACAGATTACCCCGGGAACGAGAAATTTGCTTCACTGCGCGAGATGATGGAGAAGAGACCCGTTAAGGTCATCGAGCATGCCGTTCGCGGAATGCTTCCTCAGGGAACTCTCGGCACGCATATGTTCGGTAAACTTTTCGTCTATGAAGGCGCAGAGCACAACCATGCAGCTCAGAAGCCTGAAGAACTGAAGTTTTGATCGGAAGAGAAGGAGATAAATCATGGCAAAAGCAGTCACATATTATGGAACCGGCAGGAGAAAATCATCCATCGCCAGAGTTTTCATGAAAGCCGGAAAAGGCAATATAACAGTCAATGGCAGAACACTCGATGAGTATTTTGGACTTGAGACTCTTAAGAATATAGTTTTAGCACCGCTCACAGCTACTCAGACAGCTGATCAGTATGATCTGATGATCACTGTAAAGGGCGGCGGAACAACAGGCCAGGCCGGTGCACTTCGCCAGGGCATCTCACGTGCTCTGCTTGAAGTCGATTCAGACACATACAGACCGATCCTCAAGAAGGCGGGCTTCCTCACAAGAGACCCTCGTATGAAGGAAAGAAAGAAATACGGTCTCAAAGCTGCAAGACGCGCACCCCAGTTCTCCAAGCGCTGATCGACAACCAAAAAACCCCGAAAAACCTCGAAGCCATGCGGCTTTCGGGGTTTTTCTTTATCTAAAGGGTTTGACGAAATTTGACTGAACCTAACCCAATTTAACCCAATTTTTAGTGGTTAAAAAATAGGACAACCAAGAGCCGATTTGTTGGTTATCTTGTTGGTGCATCGGCATAAAAGACGATTTTGCACTGTTCGCGTCGAAATATGGAGATTGTATCAAAATAATCATGTGATTTAGTGCGAAAATCAAAGCGAAAATCATTGAATTGGACATGACAATGTGCTATGATATGATCAGTACCTTTAAGGAGGGCTGATTATGTATAGAAAAATTATGAGCTTCTTAGAAGCGTGGAAAGAAAGCAGCCACCGCAAACCCCTTATTTTGCAGGGGGCAAGACAGGTAGGCAAAACCTACTCCATACTGGAGTTCGGGCGTACGCACTATGAGAATGTAGCGTACTTTAATTTTGAGACAAATCCCAAATTGAATGAAACTTTTAATGAGAATATTAGCCCAGATTATCTGATCCCTATTCTTTCGCATATTGCAGGGCAAACAATAGTCAAGGAAAAAACTCTGATTGTGTTTGACGAAGTGCAGCTTTGCGAAAGAGCATTGACAAGTTTGAAGTATTTTTGTGAGGACGCACCAGATTACCATATCATTGTGGCTGGCAGTTTACTCGGTGTGGCAGTCAACAGAGCCAAGTTCTCATTTCCTGTGGGCAAAGTGGACATGAAAACACTCTACCCTATGGATATGGAGGAGTTTATGCTGGCTCTGGGCGAGGATGCTCTCGTAAAGAAAATCAAAAACTGTTTTACCGACAACTCTCCAATGCCCTCTGCCTTACACGATGCGGCGATGCAGCTTTATCGTCAGTATCTTATTATAGGCGGCATGCCAGAATGTGTGATGCAGTTTGCAGAAACAAAGGATTATATCCTTGTCCGTCATACACAAGACACTATTCTTGCAAGCTATCTGAACGATATGAGTAAGTATAACAACCTCAATGAAATCAAGAAAACAAGACTTGCTTATGACAACATTACCGTTCAGCTTTCAAAGAAAAACACCCGTTTTCAATATAAGCTGATTAAAAAGGGCGGCAGAGCTTCCGAGTTTGAAAACGCGATCGAATGGCTTTGCTTATCTGGTATTGTCTCGCAGGTTTACAGGGCAGAGCAAATCAAGAAACCACTTGAAAACTACCGAGATATAGATGCGTTCAAAATTTATGTTTCAGACTTAGGCTTGCTCTGCGCCAAAAAGGATTTAGCAGCAAACGATATTCTCTATATGGTTGAAGAACTTAATGATTTCAAGGGTGGCATGACGGAAAACTATGTCAATGTGCAGTTCACTATAAACGGATACAACACCTATTATTGGAAATCTGAGCGTGGGGCAGAAATTGATTTTGTTATTCAGCGTGAAGGTCAGCTTATTCCTGTTGAGGTAAAGAGCGCCGACAACACCAGAGCCAAGAGCTTGAAAGTGTATATGGAAACTTATAAGCCCGCCTATGCGATTAAGCTCTCGGCTAAAAACTTTGGCTTTGAGGACAATAAAAAGATTGTCCCTCTCTATGCCGCATTCTGTATCTGAAATTCAACAGGTTAATTCTGATTATTTTGCATGAAGCCTATATTCCGCTGTGAGGATTCGTTCTTCATCCTCCGCAGCGCATTCGGTATACTGTACATCGGTAAATTCATAGCCATCGTGATCGAGGCAGGTTTCAAGAATAAACAGGAAAATACCGATGTCGATTTTGTTGTAAAACCGCACTTTATCCGCGGGCATAATTCCTCTTTTACCGGGCTTCTTGTATTGATACACGAAAAGCGTGTCATCCCGGTGCGCTACGATCCATGGCTGTGTATTGCAGGCGCTGGGAGCAAAACGAACGATGTTCGCAGCAGGGAGAGGATCGCCCTCCCATATTTCGGACAGAGATTTTCTTTTTGCCTTGAACATATCCTTGCGAAATTGACCAGCTGACATTTTGGAAATAGCCAGCATAATGACAAACTCCATGCCATCCGGAGCCGCCTGCTCCGGCCTGCCGATGCCAAACCACAAGGCACCGATGTCTTGGGAGGCAAGATAAAGGTCGATTTGCTCACCTATGTAGCCAATATTGCGCAGATAGTTTCCGTCCGGCTCACTGTAAAACAAAATGCAGTACTGTGCGCCACGGGAGCAGGTTGTCTCACTTTCCGGCACAATGCGAATGTCCGTGTGGATGTTTTTATCCAGCGGTTTTACGGTTTTTAGAAATCCTTCCAGTTGACAGAACTCTTCCGTAGAAATTTCATCGGCTCCCCGGAACAAATGAAAGGATTTCCGCTTGAACAGCATTTTATAATAATCCATACAACCATCACCTTTCATTCAATGTATGCCTGACCGCTGTGATCTGCATATTTACTTTCAAACAAGCTCATTACAATTACATACACAAGAATTCGGCTGAGCACCCCGAATAGTTCTGGTTTTTTGTTTTCCATTGTTTGCGCTCCTTTTAGTTGCTGTGCCATGGTTTTTCTATTGCACAAAAGCGATGTGCTGTCAGCACGACTTTACTGCAATATAGAGATGGCAATGCGCTTTGCCATCCTTTGTGTACTCACCCGGTACGGTACTCTCGTAGTCGGCTGTGAAAGCACGGCAGAGATTGCCGGTGCGTTTTTTCTCCCAGACTTGCGTCCATGCTTTATTTGCGGCTTCCTGAATGTCAGGACCGTCAAAATCATAGGCACAGTATTCGCCGGTCTGCACTTTTTCTTGCATCTGCGCAAAGAAATCCGCTGTTGCGGTAAAGATGGTCAGGTCATAAGCACCTGTTTTATCCGATTCGTAGTTTGCATATTTGGAAATGGGAGACAAGCCCTTCTGGAAAGCTCCAACGCTGTCAAACATCAACGGAAGCTTTCCGCTGACAATGTCATGCCAGACCTCATTGATTTTGCAATCTGGGTGATAGCAGTATCCTGCGTTATTCGCCTGCTGGCCGCAATGATGCAAGCCATGTTTCAATGGCCTGTACCAAAATATACTGTTGCTGCAAAACAGCCAAACCGGTTTCTGGAATGTCCGGGATGTCCTCTTTTAGTTTTCGGTTTTCCTCCAGATACTGCTTTAGCTCTGCAACGCTGCTTTCAATCCGCTGCAAGCATTTCTCTCGGTAGCTGGCATCCAACTTATCCAAATTCACGATCACAGCGTTAAAGTCCAGAAAAATGCGAATGGGTTGTTCCGAAATTTCCAGCATCAGCTTTTCAAACTCACGCGTACCAGCTTCCGTCAAGGAATAAATTGCTTTTTCAGGCATTTTCCCTTCCTTAACGGTGTTTCCTGCAATGTAGCCTTTTTCTTCGAGTTGAATTACTTTTTTGTAGATGGATGGGGTACTGATTTTCACCCATTTGGAAATGTTGCGATATTCCACGAGTTTTTGAATATCGTAGGCACTCAAGGCCTGGTCCTTTAGCATTCCTAAAACAATTAAATCAATGGTAGCCATATTTTCTCCTTTCGCTCTTGACAACTACTATAAATTACAGTACTATAATCGCCGTTGTCAAGTGCTATATTTTATAGTACTATATATTATTGCAAGAGTAAAGGAGAGTAACGATGAAAGAACAAAACTCAAAAATGGCACTGCTTGGCAGTGTGCCGGTTCCAAAAGCACTTTTAGCGCTGGGGCTGCTGTTCGGAAATGGTGCGGCTGCATACCTTTCAAGGCTTTTGGGAAAAGGTGATAAAGAAACGGCTAATAAGGTGGCGAGCACCGCATTGTATAGCAGTGTTATCATTGGAGCCATTGCAATCATCATTTCGGTGATTTTTCTGAAACCGATTTTGCGGCAGCTTGGAGCATTGGACAGTGTAATGCCTTATGCTGTTTCGTACACCAGCATTTATATTGTTTTCTCGATTTTTAATGTGTTCAATGTGACCATGAATAATATCGTATCCAGTGAAGGTGCAGCAAAGACTGCAATGTGTGCGCTTATGGCTGGGGCTATCTTGAATGTCATCCTTGATCCAATCTTTATTTATTCACTTGGGTTTGGTATTGCGGGTGCAGCGATTGCCACAGCTATTTCTCAGATGGTTTCCACTGTGGTGTATCTGATTTATATTTTCCGAAAAAGCAGTATGTTTAGCTTCAGCATCAAAGAATACAGCTTCACAAAGGACGTTATGTCAGAGGTTCTTAAAATCGGTATTCCAACTTTAGTATTTCAGATACTTACCAGCGTTTCCATGTCCATGATCAATGGCGCGGCAAAAGATTACGGCAGCTCTGCACTTGCAGCCATGGGGCCAGTCACCAAGATAATGTCCATGGGCAGTCTTGTGGTTTTTGGCTTTTTAAAAGGCTTTCAGCCCATTGCCGGGTACAGTTATGGAGCCAGAAAATATGATCGTCTCCATGCAGCGATTCGGACATCTATTATTTGGTCTACCTGCTTTTGTGTGATTTTCGAATTGGCTGTAGCAATCTTTTCAAATGGAATCATGGCACAGTTTACGAAAAATGATATGGAAATGATTTGCGTTGGGCAGATTGCACTGCGCGCAAACGGCATCTCTTTTATCCTCTTTGGTTTTTATACGGTTTATTCATTCTTGTTTCTGGTTATGGGAAAAGCAAAAGAGGGATGTGTTCTCGGCGCTTGCAGACAGGGAATTTGCTTTATCCCGGTCATTCTGATACTCCCGAATGTTATGGGACTTAATGGTATCCTTTTTGCACAACCTGTGGCAGATGTCCTGTCCGCAATGATTACGGTGTTTATGGCACTTCATCTTCACAAAGAACTGAATGCCGTTCAGTCACAAATGACCATCGAAGTGCATAATCAGCAACGGCAATGAGCAGCAATAAATGCTATTACTAAAATCTCCGCAAAATCTCTAAATTTACTCCGTGTTATCTCAAAACAGCACTGTATAATCATACCTATCGTGTAGGGAATGATGCAGTGCTGTTTTTCGTCTTGAACAGCAAAAAAGGCAGTGGGCAAGGATTCCTCCTCACCCGCTGGCTTAGCAAGCAGTATTTCAAATGACGGTCTCAAAGCTGCAAGACGCGCTCCGCAGTTCAGCAAGCGCTGATCAATTTCAAGAAATCTCAGAACCCCGGATCCATTTATGGCTCCGGGGTTTTTATGCAGGCAGTCAGTGCCTGCAGGCAACATAGTGACACTGTGGGAGTTCTGTTACAACAAAAACTTAACATACAATTAACTTGTTTGACTTGATTTCTTAAGAAATGTGCTACAATACATTTGTTTTGCTGTGTGTTATGATTATCGGGTAGGCACAGCTATGAAGCTTCATAGCAGAAAATGCGCAGAAATAAGTTCTGATTTTTCTGAAAAGAGCAGAGAATGAAATTGTTAAGAAAGTGTAAGAAAGATACTTCGGAGAGTGCAGGCGGGAATACTGCAGACGAAGTTTTGAAAGAAGAGAAGAAAGAAAAGACCGGAGCTCTGTCAAAGTGGACGCCTGGGAGTTTTCTTAAGCACCACAGAGCATTGACGGCGTTGCTGGCGGTGTTTCTTGTTGTGGATCTGCTGCTTGGGACGGCATACGGGTATTTTCACAGCAAATATCTGCTGTTGCAGTTCAATGATGGAAAACTCCAGACTGTTTCGTCTTTATCGGCAGAAGATGAGAAGACTCAGAATGAAGAGGACAAGAAGTCAGATGAAGAAATGAAAGAGCTGACTCAGGACATGGAACAGACGCAGTCAGTCGAGGCTACCGGAGATGTCACTTCTGATGATGGGGTCACAAATATTCTTCTTATTGGAACAGATGACAGAACAAAGAAATTTAATGATAATGCACGCGGTGATTCATGCATTTTGTGTTCAATAAATAATAAGCTCGGCAAGATCACTCTCACGAGTTTTGAAAGAGGACAGGGGGTTCCGATCTTAGATGGTGAGTATGAAGGCCAGTACGACTGGCTGACGCATTCATTCAGGTACGGCGGGGCTGATCTCATGATGAAGGAGATCAGGGAATGCTATAAGATAGATGTCACGAAATATATACGTGTCAATATATATACATATATGCAGGTGGTGAATTCAGTCGGTGGTATTGATGTTGATCTGACCGAAGCTGAAGCCAATAATATAAACCATCCTGAAGGTACATATACGGCAGGTTATATCAGCGGTATGCATGTTGAAAATGAGGTCCAGCAGGATCTGACAGTCGGAGTTAACCACCTCAACGGTGCAACGGCGATGTGTTACGCAAGACTGAGATCCATAGACAGTGACTGGCACAGGGTAGAGAGGCAGAGAACGGTTATTCTCTCCTGTGTGGATCAGATCAAGAATCTGAGTGCACTTAAGCTCAACAGTCTTTTTGACGAAGTGCTTCCACTCGTACAGACCAACATGACAGAGGGTGATATAGCTGATCTTGTCATGCAGGCGTCAACGCTGCTCAATTCGGATTTTGAACAGTGGACTATGCCGCTTTCCAATACATACGGAGTCATGACCGGGATGGGCGGCCGCAGCATGTATGCCGTAGACTTCGATACTAATGCGAGTGTTCTTAAGGCGGTGGTTTATAACGGGGAGTCAGCCGAAACAATGACTGACTATTACGATAATCTCACAACTAAAACATACAAGCGCAGCGAGCTTTATTCGCAGTACAGTTCTTCATATGGAAGTGGCACTTCTTCAGGCAGCCAGGGTACGGCAACAGGTGATGCGGCAACGCAGACTGCGGATGGCGCGGCCACCGGAACGTTAGTTGTGGATGGAAGTGCTGTGGATGGAAGCGCCACAGGGCAGACGGCGAACTACGAGATAGTGTCGGTGGAAAGCGACCCGGCAACAGGTGTTGTGACGACGACGATGCGGGATACAGTGACCGGAGCCATTGTGGTGACGGCAGTCAATCCAGGTACCGGAGCACAGACGATAACAGCCCAGGATCCGACTACCGGTGCGACTTACAGCTCGCACACGGAAGGTACGACTACGACAGATACAGGCACCGGGACAGATACAGGGACAGGTGCAGTGACAGATCAGGGAACTGACAGTGCGGCGCAGGCAGCATCAGCGGCTGCGGCAACAACACCGGCGGTGACGACACCAACAACAGATCAGGCTGCGGCACAGGCAGCTGCCGATACGACTCCGGCACAGTAAAGCAGGTAATATGGAAACGCCAACTGTAAAGATAGTAGTGACAACACACAAAGAATATCGTATGCCTGATGATCCTATGTACATCCCCATGCAGGTCGGGGCCGCCATTGAGAAAGATGAGAACGGTGATCCGCTGGATCTCGGATACCTGATGGACAGCACAGGTGATAATATTTCGGACAGGAATGCTCTTTATTGCGAGCTGACCGGTCTTTATTGGGCGTGGAAACACATGGACGCGGATTATCTTGGTCTGGTCCATTACAGACGCCATTTCGGGTCACTGAAGAAGATAAACAGCAAGGATCCTTTTGATCATGTCATAAAGAGTGATGAACTCGGACCTATGCTGGGGCAATACCTTGTCTTTGTTCCAAAGAAGAGACATTATGTGATCGAATCACTGTATTCACACTATGCTCATACACATTACGTTGTACACCTTTATGAGACGCGCGGCATTATCGCGCGCCGCTGTCCTGAATATCTTGAGACTTATGATCATGTCATGAAGCATTACTCAGGACACATGTTCAATATGATGATAATGGAACGCACGCTGATGAACGAATACTGCAGCTGGCTTTTCATGATCCTCTCAGAGCTTGATAAACGCGTCAATACAAGTGGGCTGTCATTTTATCAGGGCAGATACTGCGGCCGCGTGGGAGAGATAATCTTCAATGTCTGGCTTGATTACCAGGTCCAGTCCGGAAGGATAAGAAAAGATCAGGTAAAGGAGCTTCCGTATATCTATATGGAACCTGTCGATTACGGCAGAAAGACATCATCTTTTCTTAAGGCAAAATTCTTTCACAAGAAATACGAATTCTGAGGAGGCTGCTTTTGTCACTTTCAACAGTCGACGCCTTCAAGCATATAAGGTCTGATGAGTGCATTGAGCTGAGCGACGATGAATTGCATAAGCTCCAGAGCGTGCTCGTCGGGATCCTGGATGATATATGCGCTGTCTGCGATGACAATTGTTTTGACTATGAACTCGGGGGCGGCTCAGCCCTCGGCGCATACAGAGACCACGGATTTATCCCGTGGGATGATGACATAGACATCAATATGCCGCGTCGTGACTATGATGGATTTATCGCAAAATTCAGGGAGCGGTTCGGGGAAAAATACTGGATCCATACACCTCAGGGCACCGGAAATTACGGATTAATGCTCACGAGGATCCTTCTGAAGGGCACATCGGTCAAAACAAGAGAGGACTTCTGTAATCCTGAGTGCGGGGCGTTTATTGACATCTTTGTGATTGAGAACACGTATGATAACCCGTTCATGAGAAAAGTTCATGAGATTGGTTGCATGGGATATGGTTTTCTGGTATCATGCCGCAAGTTCAGGCGGGATCGGGAGCCACTCATGAAACTGGCCCGGAGCACCGCAGACAGAGCAATTATAAGAAAGTTCAGAACGAAGATCATAATAGGCACGCTCATAAGCTGGCGCAGTCTTGACGGACTTGTAAGGAACGGCGACAGGTGGAATGGAAGATGCCGTGATGAAAACTCAGAATATGTCACGATCCCGACAGGAAGAAAGCTTTTCAAAGGTGAGCTGTACCGGAGAGACGATATTTGCAGGACAACCAAACTGCCATATTGCGGCGCACAAAGGCGCTGCCCGGCGGCAATCACTGAGTACCTTACAAGACTGTACGGGAAAGATTTCATGGAGCCCCCGGCGAAGCAGGACAGGGAGAAGCATCTGTTCTTTCGCCCGTTTTATCTTGATAACTCGATGAATAAGGAGAGCACGTTATGAACTGTGCATTGATCTTCGCAGGCGGGACGGGAAGACGAATGACAACAAGCTCCGTTCCAAAACAGTTCCTGCAGCTTTACGGGAAACCGATAATAATCTATACTCTTGAAAAGTTCGAAGTGAACGATCTCGTGGACGGAATAATAGTAGTTTGCCTCAAGGACTGGATCCCGAGGATGAAGGGGTACATTAAGAAGTTTGGTATAACGAAGGTGAAAGACGTTGTGCCGGGCGGTGAGAACGGTCAGGAGTCCATTCAGAACGGACTTAAGGCAGCAGGCGAGTACTTTCCGGAAGATACGATAATGCTGATTCATGACGGTGTCAGACCTCTTGTAGCCCAGAATACGATTACAAGTGCGATAAGGTGTGCTGAGGAAAAAGGAAACGCAATAACAGTAGTGCCCGCGACTGAGACAATATTCCTTGACAGCACAGAGGGAAAAGTCGGAAAGATCCTTGACAGGAAACAGTGCCAGATGGCAAGAGCTCCACAGTGTTTTCACCTGGGTGACCTGCTGGCCCTGCATAAAAGAGCTGAATCGGAACACAGAACGGATTTT
>JAQWCI010000055.1 GCA_028706005.1 Lachnospiraceae bacterium | reverse complement strand
TTCAGAAGCGATCATCTGGAAGTATTCATCTGTCCTGCGTCTGTTATTAAGGCCTGTCAGTACGTCAGTCGATACCTGCTGCTCCTGCAGATCAGCAAATACCAAATTAAGCGACAATGTAATAGCCGGAAGGACTATGGGAAGTCCCGGCACTGCAAGTTCTGCCAGTTGCCCGATTATCGGAAGCGCAACTGAGAAAGCAAGTACACGTGCATTGTGGACTCTCAGTTTCTGTCTTGAATGCGCCGTCAGGTACAGGGCATGGTATATCGCCGCCAGCAAATACCCCCCTGTCATCAGTATCTGAAGGAAATATAATGGGCCTCTTACATATTCACATTTGTCAGTAATTGTAAATACCCAGCCGGTACCTATTGACGCCATGCACAGTACCATTGAAACCATGATCGGAACTTACAGAAAAAGATTGCGGAAGAAGTCATTCTTCATCATGTGTTTCCAGTGAAGGCGAAGATCAATATACTTGAGCCAGCAGAACGCCATAACGGTCATCAGAATATAATAGATAATATTCAATATATAATCGAGTGCCATCTGTCGTTCAATAATACCGTTTTCTGTCATCATCCAAATAATATCTGTCAGAAGAATTCCCATAGATAAATAAATGACCTTTTTGAAAGTCAGGACTTCCTGCTCAGTGCCACTGAATCCCTGAGTTTTGAGAAGTATGTGTGCCAGAAAAAGCAGACAGAAAACATCGATTTCGATATATGTAAGAACATAAAGCATATCCCGCCTCCCCATAGGCTTGATTTTCCGTTTCAAAAATCAGATCGATCCCGTTGTCAGGAATTTCTCCAGTTCTTCTACATTATCAGCAATAAACCGTGCGCCGGAGCACACAAGTTCCTCACGCGGACCGTAACCATATGTTACACCCACAGGAAACACTTTGTTGCTCAGCGCGCCCTCGATGTCGTAACTTCTGTCTCCGACCATCACCGTGTGCTCCCTGTAATCAGGATCTTCCTTCTCAAAATAATCCAGTGCTCTGCGAACTATCTCGCTCTTGTCACTTGGTCTTACGACCCCGTCAGCTTCTCTCTCGAATTTCGAACCACATATCACATCGAAATACTGACTTATGCCAAAATGCTCAAGCACCGTCAAAACATGTTCTTCCGGTTTGCTCGAGGCAACAGCCGTATGCACACCGCAGCGTGAGGCTTCCTTCATCATCTCATCTATCCCGGGATAAAGGTCATTCTCAAATATCCCTATAGTTGCGTAGCGCTCCCTGAAATATTCCACTGCCTTCGCTATATCAGATTCAGACAGATGATAATGTCTGTCAAAACTATAGCTGAGCGGAGGTCCCACAAAATCCTCAAGTTTTGCGATGTCTGGTTCCTCTATCCCCAGTTTTGACAGAGCATACTGAACAGATTTTGTAATTCCAGGTGCTGACGCTGTGAGCGTCCCGTCGAGGTCAAATAAGGCGTACTTGATTTTCATTGGTTCAGTAACAAACTCCTTTACAGTAATTTTACAGCATAATTTCTTTTTCCAGTGCAAAAGACCACAGAATTTTTGCGCCAACTTCCATTTTCAGCATATTGCCCAGTGCTTCTCCGTAGTAGTCGAGTTGGATCCTGTATCTTTTTGTGAGCTCTTCAGGGGTTTTCACATGATCAGTCTTGTAATCCACGATAACTATCTTACCATCCTCGATAAAGAAGGCGTCAATTATTCCCTGGATCAGAACAGTTTCATCGGCAGGGTACTCCTTACTCACTCTGTCTGCATCTATGCCCATTACGAATGGCTGCTCCCTTCGAAGAAGGCCAAGCGCATCCGCTGCCGCCATCCTGGCTGCAAGAGCGGAATGAAGGAAGGGAAGTATGACAGATGACTTAAGCTCTGCAGCTTCTTCATCGGTAAACTGCCCGGCATCATGCTGCCTGCCCCGCCACTCCTTAAACTGTTCCGCGCTCACAGTGCCCGGATCAGGGAACTCCTTATAATCGAATATTTCCATGCAGCGATGAATGACAGTACCTCTTGATGCGCCCGATATCTTACCTGTGCTGCCCGTATTACCTGTCTGATCTGCACTGCCTCCCCTGCTGCCATTCCGGGCATCCTCATAAATATTCAGTCCGTCAGATGCCGCAGCAGCAGCTCCGTCCTCATCCCAGAGAGCCGCATCATATTTCTTCTTGATTTCAGTGACAGTTGTCTTTGTGATAAGTCCTTTTAAGTTCTCATGAGGATAGCGCCAGCTGAAACGCCTCTCCAGATCCCCCGCAAGCCTGCTGTCAGGGAGTGCCCTTATACCGTCACTCATGACTTTCTGCTCTATGGTACCGAGTGTCATTTTCCTGTTGAGAAGTCCGTCCTGATCAACTGCCATTGATATTTCAAGATCATCTGCGCTGACTGATCGTATCAGAACAGGAATGGCCTCTTTCAGCTCCCCGTTCATCATAAGAGCGTTCATGACCAGATCATAATAATTCCTTGACGATTCTATCATTGACACAGGAAGCCTGCCTGTCGGAGCGGCACCTGCCGCGGCCATGACGCGCATCTCTCTTCTGCTCTGAGTTGCCTCATAATCTTTGCTGTAACCTGTCATGATGAGCTTCTCTTTGGCCCTCGTCATCGCGACGTACAGTACACGGAGTTCTTCGCCTATGCTGTCCCTGCGTATCATCTCAGAAATCACCGCTTTGCGGAATGTCCCGCTTCTGACGCGATTCTTAGTATCGCACCAGTCGATCCCGATACCTCTTTCGTTATCACAGAGTATGGGTGCTGTCGTATCCCGCATATTCATTTGTTTTGACAGGCCCGAAACGAAGCAGACCGGAAATTCCAGTCCCTTGCTCTTGTGGATCGTCATGATGCGCACCACGTCGGCATTTTCATCGAGCGTGTTGGCTTCGCCCATGTCAACATCGCGCTGGTGCATCTCGTCGATATACCTGAGGAAATGAAAGAGGCTGGTGTATTTTGTCTTCTCAAAATCCGAAGCTATCGACATGAAAAGCCGCAGATTTGCGCCCCTCTGAGTTCCTGCAGGCATGGCATGAATGTAATCCTCATACCCTGTCTTCGTAAAAACTTCCTCAAGCAGCTCGCGTATACTGAGATAAGACAGTCTGTCACGCCAGGTCGCGATCATTTCCATAAATTTTGCGCACTTGTCACGCAGTGCCTGGTCTGCGTCTGATGCGCAGGCTGCCAGTGCCTCGTAGAGATCAGTATCCTTATTCTCAGAACGGACAAAGGCGATCTCGTCCTCATTAAATCCTCCGAAATACCCTCTCATCACGCCGTACAGCGGTATGTCCTGTCTCGGATTATCGAGCACACGCAGGAACTGCAGCACAGTCCTTATCTCATCTGCCGCAAAATACCCCGTCCTCGATGTGACATAACAGGGTATTCCCTCGCGCTCGAAGACCTCGCGGAATTCGTCATCCCAGCCGTTCAGGGCTCTCAGAAGGATCACAATATCTCCGAATTTCACACGCCGCAGTTCACCGCTTTCCGGATCAGTCACATACTCTTCACTGACCATGCTGTGGATCCGCTGTGCTATCGCCAGAGCTTCGCACCTGCGGCTTCCGAGCTCTTTAGGAGAAAGCGGAGCTTCCTCATTATCATTCTTACCGCTGTCTTCGCCTTCGGCATCTGCCTCGTTGTCTGAAAGCAGTCCCTGTCTGCTTACAGACTTTTCATCTTCCGGCGTTTCTTTTTCTGCTCCGTCTATTATGAGCAGCTCAGCCCTGAACTTATCATCCTTCCACGGTTTGGGATCCGCATCTTCGAAATCATCTTTGCTGTCACCCGGGTAAGCCGCCGCTCCATGCTTAAGGAATACATTCTCATTGTAATCGACTCCGCCTATCTCCCGGCGGCAGATTCTTGCGAATATTGAATTCACCGCATCGAGAACAGTCCTGCGGCTCCTGAAATTTCTGTCGAGATCCACGCGGGCCCGATGCTCATCGTCTTCTTTGTACTCAGTATATTTGTTCATGAATATTTCAGGCCTTGCGAGCCTGAATTTATATATGCTCTGCTTGACGTCACCTACCATGAAACGGTCATAGTTCCCGTTTTCTTCGCCGGATATCATACTGAGCATCAGTTCCTGCACGTCATTGCTGTCCTGATACTCATCAATAAGGACTTCTTTGAAATAATCCTGGTATGACAGAGCTGCCTTGCTGGGTCTGACCGATCCGTTATCTCCGCGGTCGCAGAGTATCATCAGAGCCATGTGTTCGAGATCGTTGAAATCTATGACGTTGTCGTCCTTCTTGGCCTCAGAGAAGGCATCAGCGAATTCCTGTGTCAGCCTTATGAGCTCACCCAGAGGTCCTCTGGCATCGCACATCTTCTTCACTATGATCCCGGGGGATTCCGCAAAGAAGGCAGCGTTCAGAGATTTCAGCTTACCCTTTATATCATCTCTCTCGCCCTTGACCGCATCCTTCATTTCAGGATCGATGTCGGAATACTTCTTGCCACGCGTTGACGGTATTTTATCCCATTCTGAACAGCAGCAAATGGAAATGCTGCTCCAGAGAGCTTTCCAGACCGATGTTCCAGTGGCCGTCACCGCAGCCGCGGCCGCTCTTACAGGTGCAAAACGCACCTTGCTCTCATTCTCAAGGAAGTCCGCGTATGGGTATGGTCCTCCGCTCTCCTGGCTGAGTTTCACAAGCTCTGAATATTCGTCCTCGTATTCTCCTATCGTCTCTGCCACCTGAAGCAGAAAATCACGCACCCAGTTCTTCATAAATAACTCATCTTCCGATGCGCAGTCGTAGTCAGTCATTCTCTGTGCCAGCCATTCATCGGGCCACGGGTGGCTCATGGCATTTTTATACAGCGTAAGGATCCTGTCATTGAGATCGCTGTCGTTCATTCCCGGACAGAAATACTCGATACATTGATGGAATTCTTCCGTTCCCTTCTTATGCTCTTCCTCGAGCATTTTGTCGAGTTCCTCGCCGGCACGCATCTTGGTCTCCATCTCATCCATCTGTCTGAATCCCGGGTCGAGGCCTATATCATTGAAATTGTTGCGAAGCAGAAAGGTGCAGAAACTGTCGATCGTTGTTATCTGAGCATTATGAACAAGCGTCGCCTGGCGCTGCAGATGACGATTCTCCGGATCGCGCTCAAGTCTCTTTTCTATAGCCGCCGCAATCTTCTCTCTCATCTGCGCAGCAGCAGCCTTTGTAAAAGTCACTACAAGAAGACGATCCACATCAAAGGGTTCATCCCCATCAGTGATCATCTTTACTATCCTTTCGACGAGGACGGCCGTCTTACCGCTGCCCGCCGCCGCCGAAACCAGTATGTTCCTGTTTCTCAGGTCGATTACCTTCTGCTGACTGTCAGTAAATCTCATAGCGCCCATATCAGTCTTTCTTCCCACCTTTTGTTCTGCTGCCCGGTATCCTCAGATCAAGACCGCAGGCATTCCTGTAAGGGCAGTACCTGCACGCGTCATCATTTCCGTCCCTGAACGGCTCTGTCTCTATCCTTCCGTCCAGAATTCCGCGCCCCATTTCCTTCATCTTTCCGTATGCATTGTCGCGAATTCCGTCAAAACTCTCGCTCGTGTACAGTCTTGCCGATGCCGAAACTGTTCCGTCCTTTTTATACGAAACAGGAATCACTTCCGAACTCCCGCTTCCGGCCGTGGTATCCAGCAGAGAAATCACAGTCCCATCATTCATCAGCATTCCGGTAGGTCTCAGCATCCTGCGTCTCTCATCCTCAATATCTTCCACTCCGGATGTGACTCTGGCCGTCTCTTCTATGAGCGGATCCTGGAGCCTGCAATAGAACATCGCAGCAGGCACTACCCCCCTGCCCGGCTCATGTTTTGCCATATTTTCCATGAACTCTGTCATATAAACCACGAGCTGCAACTGCCTGCCCTCGTTGATCTTATCCAGGGAGAGATCCCTGTTTCCGGATTTATAATCTATGATCTTTACATAGGTGGCGTTTTCACCCCTGCAGACATCCACCCGGTCAATTCTTCCCCTGAGGAACATAGCCCTTCCGCCGCTCCCCTCATCAAGAAAGATCTTTACTCCGTCTATGGATTCAGGCTCAGTCGTCCCGAAAGGAAGCTCGAAGGCATACGGCTCGAAGCTGCTGCTCCGCTCCTGATACTGCAGTGTGTCGACGGTCCTTGCGAGGACCCTCTTCATTCTGGCAAGAAGATATGTGCTCCGCGCCGTCGAGTGCAGGATGCGGTCGCCATAGATCTCGGCTCCCTCATCAAGAATATGCGAAGATATCGCTTCTCCCTGTTCTCTGCTGAAGCTCTTCCACGTAAGCCCTTCTTTGATCAGTTCCCTTGAAAACATGTTCAGTGCGTCATGCAGTACAATGCCAGTATCAGCCGGGCTCAGGACAAAGCTGTCCCTCTCGCGGAGCCTGAGTCCATACTGCAGGTACTGTCTCGCATAGCAGTCAGCACATTGCTCAAGTCTGCTGACCGAGCCACTGACCGTATTGCCATAGAGTTTTTCTGCAGCGCTCTTTGAAAGCCGCCTTGGTGTATAATTCATGAACGCGGCGTCCTTAAGCTTCATCATCTGATCCCTGAGCCCGCTTCCGGGCGCCGTATCGCAGCATACGCCGTAAACAGTCAGGAATCCGCGCTTCTCAGAGAGCTTATCTGCCCCGTCATAATACCCGTCCGCATACCGGCGCAGAGAGTCCGCCACGAAAGCTACACTGTCCTCAGGGAAAACAAGTTGTTCCTCCACTGCCCGGCGCTCCGGTGCCTCCACCCTTCCGTCAGACAGACTCCCCGGGAAGAGCTTCTCCAGCATCGCTATCAGGTATGAAGGTCTCATGCTCCTTCCGTCAGATGCAACATCAGCGTATGAAACGCACAGCATATTATCAGGTTTTGTCAGGTTCAGATAAAGATAGAGCCTCTGGATATACATTTGTTTTCTCGGTGCCGGAGCCAGCTCCACTCCTGCGCCCTCAAGGAACTCCCTGTCAGGGTCCGAAATTATTCCGCCCTTGCCTGCGCCAGCCGGAATGTTACCATCGTCAGCGCCGAGAACAAAGAGCACTTTGACCTGTGTGAGCCTTGATCTCTCGAGATCTCCCACGAGGACATGATCTGCCTGCTGCGGCAGCGTTCCAAGATTTATCTCGGCAAAACCAGCTTCAAGAAGCTCAAGATAATCCTTTGACGAAATCGGTTCGTCGCCCAGAAGGTCACTTATTTCACGCAGGAGTTCATCAACGCTCTGCCATATCTGAGTGTACTCATCCGCTCTGACAAGATCCCCGGCAGCGCGGAACTCCTCAGCCTTTTCATCCATTTTCTCCTGTGCGCGCTGCTGCGTAAGAAAATTCCTGAGGCGCTCTGTTCTCTTACCGGCGCTCTCACCATTTTCCGCATTCTCATAAAGCGGGGCAAAACTATCCACAAGTGTCTTTCTCACAGGCTCAAGCTGCGCGTTGAACGCCGTCTCCCACTTCTTCCTGCCGGCAATTCCTCGCGCCAGACAATAGTTCTCAAGGAGATCAGTCTCGTCTGCAGTGATGTCTGCCAGTCCGCACCTGAGATAATGGAAAACAGATTCGTACGACCAGTTGTCAGACCTTATCTTCTCAGCGCCCCTTATTGCCTCTATCAGCGGGTTGTGCATCACCTTCTTAGTGACATCGACATATACCGGTATCCCATAGCGCGCACAATATTTACGCACCGGATCCTCATAAGAAGCCATGTCACCGGTGACCACGGCAAAATCTCTGTAACAGAAGCCGCGCTGCCTTATAATGTCGCTTATCATTATGCACATCTGGCGGACTTCCTCCGCGATGGAAGAAGCCTCATAAATGCGGAACGCGCAGTGATTTTCTGCATCACATAATTTATCCGTGAATGGAACTACAGGATATCTGAAAAGGTTCTTCTCGAGATGTGAAAGAGGGGCAGTCGCTGAGAATCTCACAGGCACGCAGGACGCCTTCATGCTGCGATCCATGCCGATGTATTCATCTGCATCGTGCTGTACGCCGAGATCCGCAGCAAGGGAGGAAAGATCTCTGACTGTCTTTCTTGTCAGATAGAACAGGTCTTCCGGTGCACCGGCTGATGAGGAAGTCAGGATCTCATCCGGAGTTATCCCGCCATCCGAAGACAGGGTGAGACTTATTATCACCTCCGGTGCATATTTCATGATCTGAGCTACAACGCGGTTCTGAACAGGCGTGAAACCTGTAAATCCATCGAAAACAAATACTGACCCTGCTGCAAAGGCAGAGCGTGACACTGCTTCGGCCACAAGATCGAGCGTCTCTTCTGTTGTGACAAAGCGCTCATGTTCATAATCAAGAAATGCTCTGTAGATTGTCCTGAGATCCTTGAGGCGCGCCACCAGTGCGCCCCTGCGGCCGTCTTTTTCCGCATAATCTATAAGCTGATTCATGTCTTCCGGTGTTATACCGTATTGCATAAATTCCGAGATGGCCGATTTTACTTCAGAAATATATCCTTCACGTTTGAGATTGCCGCCTATTACCGGCAGACTGCCGGCTATCTTTCCGGCAAGTTTTCTGATAATCAGGCTCTTGCCCACATCGCCGAGTGCCCTGACCTGCGCCGTGCCCGCCTCTTCGAATATGCGGTGTGATAACCTGCCAAAGCTCAGCACATCTATATTCAGGATCCCACGTGAAGGATGTGCCATAACGATATCCTTCTGCGTCTGCATCGTATACTGTTCGGGAACAATAAAGACATAATTTGCAGCCTTCACCTTGCCCGCCTGGCTTTCCGGTCCGGCAGCTCCGCTTTCATCATTGTCACCGGTCTCATGCATCCCGAACTGGGCGCGCAGTGATTCCGTCGCTCTGTCAATGATCTCTTTATGCAGTTCAGTGCTCTTTCCTGCGCCCGAGGCTCCGAAAACAAATCTATAGCTCATACACTCCACCAATTAAAAAACAGCGAAAGGAAACATGTTCCTCCCGCTGCATTATCACATCATATGGGATTTCAGACAAGAACAGAAATCAATTATTGTTATCTTTGGCCTTCTTTTCGTCTTCTTCCTCTTCAGAAAGACTCTCACCCTGTGCAATCTGGAAATCCACACCGGTGTCATTTGGTGTTTCCTCAGCAAAATTGTAATCCTTGCCCGGAAGTATTGCATTGAGAATAATACCTGCAAACGAACCTACTGCAAGTCCTGAGAAGCTTATTGTAGTTGCTCCTACAGTAAATCCTACTGAACCTGCCGAACTGTAATTGATGCCGATCGAAAGAACAAGGATAAGTGCTGCGACTATAACATTGCGGCTCTTTGAAAAATCCACCTTTGTCTCTACGATATTGCGGACACCGACTGCTGAAATCATTCCGTAGAGCACCAGTGAAATTCCTCCTATCGTTGCTGCCGGCATAACTTCGATTATTGCTGCGAACTTGGGGCAGAATGAAAGGATAACAGCGAATACAGCTGCAAGTCTTATGACCCTTGGGTCATATACTCTTGTGAGCGTAAGGACACCTGTATTTTCTCCGTATGTTGTGTTGGCCGGAGCTCCGAAGAGTGACGCCACTGTTGTAGCAAGTCCGTCGCCTGTGAGTGTTCTGTGAAGGCCCGGATCCTGTATGAAGTTCTGGCCTACAGTTGAAGATATGGCTGAGATATCACCGATGTGTTCCATCATGGTCGCAAATGAAATGGGAACGATCATGATGACTGATGAAATAAGGAGTGATGTATTTACATTGCCGTTTGTCCAGATTCCGAATACTGTGCGATCCCACTGAACAGGAAGGCCTATCCATGCAGCTTCTCTTACTGCTGTGAAATCAATGAGCCCTGCAAATGCTGCCACAAGATATGATGAAACAACACCGAGGATGATAGGAATTACCTTGATCATTCCTTTACCCCAGATATTACAAATTATGATCACCGCTATGGCTACAAGTGCTACCCACCAGTTAGTCGCGCAGTTATCTACAGCAGACTGTGACAGATTAAGACCTATTGCAATTATGATAGGACCGGTCACTATAGGCGGGAAATACTTCATTACTTTTCTTGCACCGAATGCCTTGAAAAGGCCGGCAAGTACAAGGTACATGAGACCGGCAACAGCGACACCGAAGCAAGCATACGGCAGAAGTTCTTTCTCCCCGTCAGGTGCTATAGCCGCGTATCCTGCTATGAACGCAAATGATGATCCAAGAAAAGCCGGAACTTTTTTCTTTGTTATGGCATGGAACATAAGTGTTCCGATACCGGCAAAGAGCAATGTTGTTGAAACACTTAGTCCTGTCAGTACAGGTACAAGTACTGTAGCCCCGAACATTGCAAACATGTGCTGCAGACCAAGCAGCATCATTTTAGGAGCACCAAGCGCCCTCGCATCGTAAATAGGTTGTTCACCGATCTTGCTTTTTTTGACAGATGACATCTTCTCCCTCTCTTTCTGTGTCCTCCCGGACACCCCGTAATATTCTACCGATAGCTTTTATCAACGTCAAGGAATTTTGACTCAAAAAAACACCGGTGCAGGTATCTCACCCACGCCGGTGTGCTTTCTATGATTTACTGTCATCAAAGAATTCATCTACATTATCTGATTTTTCTTCCGCATTACTGTTTACTGTCGTATATGTTTTTTCTTTATCATTTACTATGTCTCTGACTTTTCCGGCTGATTCAACCACTGCATCCTTGAACTGAACAGCCGTGTCACCGACCACTTTAAGGATATCTTCTCCTTTGGGGCCGATCGTTTCCTTTACCTTGGGAACCACTTCAGTCCTGACTTTATCTGCAGCACTGGTCGCTGTCTCTTTGAGAGTAGTATATGCCCTCTCAGCAAATGCAGCAGCATCGCTCACATAATCTTCATCAGCTCCGCTGTCGACGTCAGGATCAGTAAAACCTTTGCTGTTCTCATCTTCACGGCTGTCATCGTCATCTGATGAATCGTCAGTTTCTTCACAAGCTTCGTCTGGATCCTCATCAGCAGGTGACTTATCACCGGTGTCAGCATCGGAATCACATACTGATTCTTTGGAACTGCTCTTCAGATAACCGTATACACCGGCAGCTGCAACTGTAAATACAGCTAGGCCAAATAGTGTCTTGCCAAATTTGCTCATGTATGTTTCCTCCTGATAATTCTTATCATTTATGAAATTCTACCTCAATTCACAGCATAAATAAAGAAACATATGCATATTTTATCACCTGTAAAGCAGTTTAAGGCTTGAAAGCGCCAAAATCCCGTGATATAGTAATTTTTAAGACCAATTTGGTCAACGGAGCCTCGACTGATGAACGAAAAGTTCTATGATCTCAAAAAAGAAAAACAGGATCGCATGATAAACGGTGCTTTGAAGGTATTTGCCCTCAATGGCTATAAGCATGCGAGCACAGACGATATTATCGTTGAGGCCAGAATCAGCAAAGGTCTTCTTTTCCATTATTTTGAAAGCAAGATCGGTCTCTATGAGTTCCTTTTTGACTACGCGTCCCGTTTTGCCGTAGTCCAGCTCAAATCAGGCGTCAGAAAAGACGAGAAGGACTATTTTGAAATACAGAGCCAGATAGCATCTGCCGAAGCCGACCTGGAAGGTCAGTATCCTTATATCACAATGTTCCTTGACTCCGTGGCCCGCGAAACAAGTGAGGAAGCTCTGTCGTCAATTTCTTCCTCGCGGTCAATGGTCGACGAGTGCTATTCCGCGCTGCTCAGTCAGGCTGATCTCTCAGCGTTTGCATCTACAGACGATTCCGATAAAATGAGTCAGATTATTTCTTACACAAAACAGGGGCTTCTCAGGGCTCATCTTGAAGACGAAGCCTTTGACCCCAAAGATCTTCTCTCCGAGATCAACAACGTTCTGCATTTTCTGAAAAGCCTCACAATCTCCAGGTAAACCCTTGAACAGTCATTCAATCTCAGTATTGAAAGTTCTATTTCTTCATTCTGTAAGCGCTGTCCGCAGGATAACCGCCTTTCAGCTTCTGCATCCCGCGCTGTATTGCGTCCTTTGAATTCTTCCAGTCTTTATCCGCGTTCTGATAATCGAATTTTTCTATCATCCAGTCAACGTCATCTGTCATTCTGGCAAGATTATCGTGCATCAGTTTGAATATACTATCGTAAAAATCCTGTCTCTGGCTGTCATCAAGTTCCGTTTTTGCAGCTTCGCAGAGATCCCCGAAATGTGGCAGGCAGAAACCTTTTCCGTTTATTACCTTATTTCTGAACTCTTCATCCTTCTGCCAGAGATAAAAGAATGTCTCTATATAACGCTTCTTCGTGTCTGCAATCTGTCTGCAGACAAAACAAGTGCCTTCCCTGGCTTCTACCCAGGCTGCGACTGAATCGGTCTTCCCTGATGTCTCGTAGCTCTGCGCCGTATCAGGAGTCACAGCTGTTTCAGGCTTTCTGAATCTCGCAAATATGGAAGGAGAAGCTTTGCCCGCCGGCTTTCCGGTGTTCTTATGTTTTGCCGTTTCCGCATCGAGCTCCGCACTTATCTTTCTTAAGTGTGTCGACAGGATCCACGCACTTCCAAGCGCATTGCCATAGTCGAACATCTGCTTGAAATGACGCCTGCAGAAGCCCTCTTCGTCAGTCATCGCGCGGATATCTTTCTCCATATATGAGGAGCTGTTCCCGAGCGTGAAATCCATGGCATCCTGCTCGATCTTCCGCTCAGCCCAGCAGAGCGGGCACTCATCACCGGCGTTTACCGCATCATTCAGAGGTATTGTGTACAGCTTTTCCTTCATATGAGCCACCCCGACAAACAGCCAGAAACATGAAAGCCCTGCAAGAGCGCATTCAGTGCGATACTTGCAAGGCAATAAACTCCATAACTTATTATCAATTCTTCGGCATTACGAATGAACTCTTAAGTCCAACAGTGCGATTGAAAACAGGTTTTCCCTCAGCGGAATCCTTGCAGTCAACGCAGAAGAATCCGTTGCGCACGAACTGAAAACGGTCAAAAGCTACAGCTCCCTTAAGTTCCGGCTCCACATACGCATCGCATACTGTAAGTGAATTCGGATTCAGGTTAAGTGAACCGTCCTCATTATAGATTCCCTTTTCTTCATCGATAATATTCTCGTAGAGTCTTACCTGCGCCGGTACAGCCGTGGAAGCCTCCACCCAGTGAATAGTGCCCTTTACCTTGCGGCCATCAGGGCTGTCTCCGCCTCTTGTCTCTGGATCATATGTTGCATGTACTACAGTCACATTGCCGTCAGCATCTTTCTCATAGCCGGTGCATGTCACATAATATGCATTCATGAGACGCACTTCGTTGCCTGGGAACAGCCTGAAGTACTTCCTGGAGATCGGAAGAGCGTCGTGTA
>JAQWCI010000054.1 GCA_028706005.1 Lachnospiraceae bacterium | reverse complement strand
CCGGCAGCAGTCTGCGGCTTCATCCGAACCCTGTATTTCCTGGCCAAATGGATGAATAACTTGTTGCCACAGTTTTTCGGCTTCATCCAAACCCTGCCAAACTTGCCAGGATGGATGAAGATTTCTTGAGCAGCAGTCTGCGGCTTCATCCAAAACCTGTTAGTTCTGGCCAAATGGATGAATAACTTGTTGCCACAGTTTTTCGGTTTCATCCGAACCCTGCCAAACAAGCCAGGATGGATGAAGATTTTTCCAGTAGCAGTCTGCGGCTTCATCCGAAACCTGTTAGTTCTGACCAAATGGATGAATGGCTTGTTGCCACGGTCTTGCGGCTTCATCCAAACCTCGCCAAACTTGCCAGGATGGATGAAGATTTTTCCAGTAGCAGTCTGCGGCTTCATCCGGAACCAGTATTTTCTGGCCAGATGGGTGAATGATGAGCAGGATGAATGTCAACCCGAACACAAAAACTCCCGGGCCACAGAGAGCAGCACGGGAGTTGATTGTTTTGAATATTTGTCTTATAGAAAATCTTATAGAACACCATGAGTCTTACAGCAATCAGAAAGTTGCAAGTTCCTTCATGACAAGGTGTCTGGGAGTTCCGTTTACATAGAAAGGCTCAAGCTCGCCAATGATGAGCGGGCGGGCATACTTGACATAGTCGTCTGTTACATCGTCACCTGCTGCATTGATCCATTCCTGTGGAACGTTCTTTACGACATTTGCGATTGCGTGGATGTCGTAAGGGCTTGTTGATGTCTGGTAAGGATCGTCGTTGACACGGTTGATCGTGATCATCATGCCGGTCTTGCCCTCGTCAGCTGCTTTGACAGCTGCAGCGCCTGAAGCAAATGCCTCATTGATATCTGTGAGTGAAGCGATGTGTGTTGCTGCTCTCTGAAGAGTTGAGAATTCGACTGCACGTGTTTTGAGTCCGGTCTTGCCTGCAATGATCTGGCAGAGGTTAGCTGCAGATCCTGAAAGCTGCTTGTGTCCGAAAGCATCGACAGGGAGGTCTCTTCCGATCTCGCAGACAAGAGTTCCGTCTGCTGTGTGAATACCCTCTGAAATAGCGATAACAACTGAACGCTTTGTCTTTGAGAGATAATCGATCTTCTCCATGAATTTGTCCATATCGAAATCGCGCTCAGGAAGATAGATTGCGTCAGGTCCCGTGCAATCATCGCCGCGTGAAAGTGCAGCTGCAGCTGTGAGCCAGCCTGCGTCACGTCCCATGATCTCGACGATTACAACTGTTGGCTTCTCTGCGCCAAAAGACTCGTTGTCGCGGATTATTTCCTTCATTGATGTTGCAATGTATTTTGCTGCTGAGCCGTAGCCAGGGCAGTGATCCGTGATAGGAAGATCATTGTCGATAGTCTTGGGAACGCCCATGAATCTCTGGGGCTTATTATGCGCTGCAGCGTAGTCGCTCAGCATCTTTACAGTATCCATTGAATCGTTGCCGCCTGCATAGAAAAGGCACTCGATATCGTGTTTCTCCATGATTTCGAAGACTTTCTCGTATACATCTTCGTGACCTTCAATCTTGGGCATCTTGAAACGGCAGCTGCCAAGGAAAGCAGAAGGAGTTCTCTTTAGCATCTCTACTCCTGTAGGATCAGCGAGGTACCCGTCGAGATCAACAAGTTTGTCCTGAAGGAATCCTTCGATTCCGTGAACCATGCCATAAACAGTTTTGACACCGAGCTTTTTAGCTTCAGCGTAAACGCCTGCGACCGAAGAATTGATTACGGCTGTGGGGCCGCCTGACTGACCAACTACGATATTTCCTTTCATAATTACCTCCATGCTTTTTTGAATGATAACAAGTTCTGACCATTTCTCATGTCAAAACAAATGTCTTTGCCGAACAAAAATTATAGCAGAATCGTTTTCACCTTGCAACGGAAGCCGCCAATCTGCCGCTGATGTTCACGCCCGGCGGACACTGTTCACTGGCGGACATTCACGCCCGGCTGACATCGTTCACTGGCGGGCATTCACGCCAGGCGGACACTGTTCACTGGCGGGCATTCACGCCCGGCGGATACTGTTCACTGGCGGACATTCACGCCCGGCGGGTACTTGCTCACTGGTGGGCTTTCACGCCCGGCTGACATCGTTCACTGGTGGGCATTCACGCCCGGCTCCCGCTCAATGGCCTCCCATGGAGCGGAGTCTCCTGGCAATTTCTGTCAGCACCTGAACTGTTCTGTCGATTTCTTCGCGCGTGTTCTCAGCCCCGATCGTGAATCTCAGCGCGCCGCGCGCTCTCTCCCCGTCCGCACCGATCGCGGTCAGAACATGTGATGGCTCAAGTGCTCCTGTCGTGCATGCACTGCCGCCAGACGCGCAGATTCCCTGCATATCGAGCATAATAAGCACAGACTCGGCCTCAACTCCCGGAATCGAGAAATTCAGGTTGTTGGAAATTCTTGCCTGAACCTCTCCAGGATCCCCAGGAGCAGGTCCATTCAAAATAACATCAGGGATTGCTGCTTTGACTTTGTTCCAAAAGTAGAGTTGAAGACTCACAGCCTTGCTCTCAAATTCACTCACAGCTGCGGCAAAACCTGCGGCGGCCGGGACATTCTCGGTTCCTGCTCTGCGGCCTCTCTCCTGCATTCCGCCGTGCATGAAAGCACCGAGCTGCAGGTTGTTCCTGATATAAAGGAAGCCAATTCCTTTCGGCCCGCCTATCTTGTGTGCACTCACAGAGAGCAGGTCGATCGGCATCTCATCGACTCTGAGCGGGATCTTTCCGTATGCCTGGACTGCATCTGTGTGAAAAAGCACCGGAACGAAGGCTGTTTTGCCAAAGCCCTGTGCTGTCATTTTCCTGTGTTCGTCATTATATTGTTTTACGATCTCAGCGATTTCAGCTATCGGCTCTATGGTTCCGATCTCATTATTTACAGCCATGACTGAGACTATCGCAGGCTCTATAATCTGCTGACACGCTGCCCCAGTCACGTTCGTGCGCGATATTTGCGAGAGCTGGGCGGACACTCTCGCGGATTGTGAGGCCTCTTTCTCGCCCGGCCGCGATAACAGCGTCTCCCGCGCACCGCTGCCGCTCTTCTCGTCCAGACTTTCCAGCGCGGTGCGCACGCTCCCCGGATCCACTCTTCCATTCCCGTCGACCTGCAGGATCCTGACTTCACACCTGTTCTGCCTCTTCAGGTAGTCACAGGTCTTGAGAATCGCATGATGCTCAACAGCCGTTGTAATAATCACAGGCCTGCAATTGTGCATGGCATCCACGGCCGCGGTCAGTGCCCAGTTGTCCGACTCTGTTCCGCCTGAAGTAAAATATATTTCATTCCTCGCGGCGCCGATACTGTCAGCGATGACGGCACGGGCGTTCTCCAGAACTTGTTTTGCCCGTGAGGCCGGTCTGTAAACAGCGCTGGCGTTCCCGTAAGTCTCCTCGAGCGCGCGCTCCATTGCCTCTATGGCGGCAGGCCTCATCGGCGTTGTCGCGGCATGATCAAGATATATCAATTCCATATGTAACTCACCTCAAATTTCCGGGCAGCAGCCGCCTGAACATGGCGCGGGGAATCATCGAAAATCTCAGTTCCACCTCAGCCCTTTCGGATAATGATTCTTGAAAGTTCCGCCAGAGGCTTTTGCCCAGCCGAGCGGAAATCCGCAGACTGTGATAAGTGCCCAGCCCCTGATCTTCGAAACGCTCTCTTTCGATACGGCCGTCTCATCAGTCAAAACAAGTGTTCCGCCTTTCAGATAATCAATTATCCTTTTGTCATCTGCGGCAAAATCTACTGAATAACCGGCACATATGGAAGCCTTAGCTGCCAGTGCCAGCGCATGCGACGGTTCAAATCTGTCCTTCTTGACTGTCCCGAGGTCGAGTCCCGGGCGCAGGACTTTCAGTCTCTTCAGGGATAGCATGTCAGGAATCAGATACAGTTCTTCTCCAAATGAAATGATGCGCAGATCCTGAGATTTCGATAATCCTGCATTATTATTCTTTGCTGTCAGGAAATCATCCGCGAACTCATGCCACAGTTTCAGCTTCGCCGCATCGGCCTTTTCAATTTTGTCGGTACAGACCTTGGGCGATGGCGTCCCATCCTGCTTCAGCACTGTAATAAAATGACCTTCTCCTTCGACCTTATGCGGCCAGAGACGGATAGTTCGTGACAATTCTCCAGCCAGCTTTTTATCATAGTCAAAACTCACCGCATCCAGATAAGCAGAATTGCCATTACTGAATAATCCTGAATCCGTCAGCATATCTTTTACATGAAAGTTTCTGTGGTCATTGAGGAAATTCGCGACCGTTCCTTCATCTTCTTCGGGAGCGAAAGTACAGGTCGAATAGACGATGGTCCCGCCTTCGCACAGCATCTTCGATGCGCATTCCATTATGCTCTGCTGCCTGTCAGCACATAATTTAATATTGTCTGTTGACCAGCCGGTCAGCGCCTGCTCTTCCTTGAGGAACATTCCCTCACCCGAGCATGGGGCATCCACGATTATCCTGTCAAAGAACGATGGGAACTTCTGTGCCAGTGATTCAGGTGATTCATTTGTGACAATACAATTGGTGATTCCCATACGCTCGACATTTGAGGATAGGATTCTTGCACGCGACGCGTTGATCTCATTCGATACGAGAAGTCCCTCGCCCTTCATCATGCAGGCGAGAGCAGTTGTTTTGCCGCCGGGTGCAGCGCAGAGATCGAGTATGCGTTCTCCCGGTCCTGCGCCTGAAATTTCGGCGACCGCCATGGCTGACGGTTCCTGAATGTAGTAGAGTCCTGCTTCGTGCAGCGGGTTCTTTCCGGGGCGCGTTTCCTCGTCATAATAGAATCCTGAGGCGCACCATGGGATCGGTTTCAACCTGAAACGTGATTCCGGATCAGCGTTCGCGCAGCCGTCGTTGTCATCTTCAACTGATGCTGACGATTCGTCCATCTGCAGCTTCGTGAATTCATCCGTGTGCAGTTTCGCAAATTCATCCATCTGCAGCTTCATGAATTCATCCGTGTGCGGTTTCGCAAATTCATCCATCTGCAGCTTTGTGAATTCCTGCACTGTTATCTTCAGCGTGTTGACTCTAAGCCCGCGGCGTGGCTCGCGGTCGTATGAGGCCGCAAACTCGTCATATTCGTCGCCGAGGATTGCTCTCATTCTCGAAGCAAATTCCTCAGGCAGTGCCACGGAGCCTTTGCCTGCGGGATGGTCACTTGTTTTGACTGTTGAGTTTGCTGAGCTTGCTGAACTTGCTGAGTTTGCTGAGTTTGCTGAGTTTGCTGAGTTTGCTGAGTTGATAATTGTCATTTTTTCCTTCATGACTGAGCGCAGTTTGCGAATGCGAAGGCTATTGTCGCTTATGCGACGGCTATTGTCGCTTATGCGACGGCTATTGTCGCTTATGCGAGGGCTCTTGTCGCATTGCGCAACCCAGAAAATCAGCGCACGCGGTTTCCCGGCAGTGCTGCTCAGGTTTGTATGTGTGGTTTACTTTGGCAGGTTTTACTTTACTTCTTCGCCAAGTATTGTCATTACTTTCTTCTCATTATACCCGGTGAGGACCACAGCGCCAAGAATGCAGAGGCCTGTCGCTGAGAACGCCGCAATACGGTAGCCGAGACCTGTTGCAGCGCCGATTGTTCCAAGACTTGTGAACAGGAGTGCCGCCACGCTCTGACCCATTTTCATGGAAAATGTGCGGGCTGCAAAGAACATTCCGTCATGATTTTCTTTCGTTACGAGGGCGTCGCTTTTCGCGATATCTGCGACGATAGTCTGCGGCAGGATACCGAGGATAGCCATCGGGAAGGCTGCAACAATCACGACAAGAATTCCTGATATCAATCCCGGGATTCCGAAAAGCCCTGATAATCCTGTGATCAGAAAAACAAGTGACATCCCGAAGAATGCGATTATCACAAGTTTTTTCTTGGCGACCTTGTGAGCGATACGGTTGACCGGATAATAGCAGCAGACCGACAGAAGCGTCATTACCAGATACAATATCGTATTATATGTTCCCGGAAGTTTCATGAGGGCCGTGACAAAGAATGTGAGCCCTGACTGGAACATTGTGATTGCGATCCAGTAGAGAATATCACTTCCGACAAAAACACGAAAAGCGTGGTTGCGGAATGTTTTGCCCAGTGATGTGAATGCGTTGCTTTCGTCAGTTTTTGTCTCCGCGACGTAATCTTTCTCACGCAGTGTGAGCGGCGGAATGAGAAGGCAGATCAGAGCAAATGCTGAGAGGACTGCGAAAGTCAACCTTATTGCGCCGACACGACCGAGTGACGGAGTCAGCGCACCCAGATGAATGGAGCTGCATAGCCAATCGCCGACCCTAAGATAAAAGTGAATGATATCGCAGTCGATATATTGGTAAGCTCTTCCTGACTGTGGCTCATCTCGGCGACAAATGCGTTGTAGGGTGTGCAATACAGCGTCATGAACAGGTAGAACATCAGAATTGTCACCAGCACCCATACTGCGTTCAGCGATGATTCGTGGTCAATCGGTGCGCAGTAAATGAGGACTGTCACAAGTGCAAATGGTATGGCCGACCATTTCATGAAAGGGAGTCTTCTCCCGCGCCTGCTCTTGCAACGGTCAGACATGTTGCCGATGAGAGGAGCTGAGAACGCAGCGAAAATTCTTCCCAACGCATAAATGCCGCCCAGCACCGTGAATATTCCAAGTATTACCCTGCACTGCGAAACGAATATCGTCTGACCCTCATTTATCATTGTCTCATCAGACTGATAAAACGATATAATCCAGTTCGCCACAAGGGCCGACAGAGTGCTCCACCCAAGCTGCCCTATTGCAAAACGGATTATTGCGCTTTTGGTCAATTTCTTCATCTGGTGGTCACCATCCTATACACTCATTTTTACTGTATATTTGTGTTGCAATGGTTTCATCGTCCAATCATCGAAGCCAACCAAACCATCCTTCTGTAATCTTCCCAGTACTATACCAGGATCTCTCTCTATTTTATTTGCAAATCGTTTAATATCTTGCAAACTAAATTGCTTCTTAGAAGTAAATTGCTTATATGCCTCTGGAGGAATTAAACAATTCTCTGCAAACTTATCAGCAACGGCTTCTTGTTTACCAGTTTCTTTTTCGAATGAAATGCCATAATCTCCGTTAATTATGTGACCAATTTCATGAAATAATGTAAACCAAAAACAATCAGCATTCAATCTTCTATCATTAACCATTAACATAATGTTGTCACCAATCCTCTTGGTCGCACCATTAATTTGTGATCCTGGAATATTAGGAAGAATAACAAAAATCACTCCTGCTTCCATAAACGTCTTTTTTATCACTGGATAGAATTCTGTATGTTTTGTTGTTAATGATAATGCATATTCAACCATTGATTCAAACTTCTTTTTTTTAAACCTGGGGGCATCTACCTCAAGCGCTTTATTTGTTGCAATTTGAACCATTGCATTTGCTTTCACTACACTTGATTCAGGTAACTCTTCTGTTGAACTACGGAAACTAACTGCCATATCCCGCTTTGTAAAAACAGTCAATGTTGCTACATTAAGAAACTCTCTAAGTGCTTGTATTTGTTCGTCCTTTTTTCTTGGAAAGTCTGGCAATCCAAAATTATCTCTAAAATATTTGTAGTCAAAATACTCAAACACTTTTCTTTCAGCCACTAATTCCTCTTCTGACTGAAAGTCTGCAATCAATGCATCATATGCATTTTGCAAATTAAGCCAATAAATAGCACTTGTTCCTATCATTCTGGAAAGTTTCATGGCAATATCAATGGATAAACTCTGTTCTCCTCTAATAAGTAAGCTTAGATTCTTTGGTGTTGTATCCAGTCTCTTTGCAAAATCTTCTTGTGTGAGTCCACTCTCATCAACAATTTCTTTAATGTAATATCCAGGATGAAATGCAATTTTATCGTTATGTTCTATATAGTTACTCATAATGTTTGCTCACCTCCATAATCTCTGAAATTCTGACCATCCTTGCAATTTCATCGATATTGCATGGAACATATGGCTCTTTATTTTCATCTAATGGTTCTAAGATAATACGCCACTGGTCTTTTCTTGACTTCACATCAATTGCAAAGTAACCTTCTAAGTCTCTTCCATCTTTGTTCCTCAGTTTATGAAAGTGAAAAGTCGGCATAACAACAATATCTCTAATTGTATCTGCTTGTTTCAAAGCATTTATTCGCGCCATCAGGCTTTTTGCCAGCATATCGTTGCCGCCAAATAGTTTTTTTGCGGCTTTCATACTAGTACACTGCTCTTTCGTTTTATCATTTGAGTAAATTAGTTTCAACGCCTTCCCCCTTGGCTTAAATTACCCTTTAAGTAATTTAATCGTATCATCAGTATATATTATTGTCAATGAACAGCCTATCTGAACATCTCCAGTGTTCGTGTAACTGTTCATTTGAGTATGTCCATCTCTCATACATAACTTGTTTTATAACAGCAATAGCAAAAAATCCGTGAGGCCTGTAGAAGACCTCACGGACTATTAGCATTTTATAACACGTATTACAGTACTTGATTTTCTTTATTGTTCTATCGCCAACAAATGTTTTGCCACTTACGCTTCTTCAAGTGTTGTGAACTTTGACAGCCTCTTCCTGAGTACAGGTCCGAGGAACGCTGCGACCACCATCTTTATGAAGTCTTCAATGATGAACGGGATAACGCCTGCCGCAAGAGCAGCGCTGAATGTCATTCCCATTGAATATGCAAGCCACGCTGTGCCGATTAGATAAAGGAGCCAGGTCGAAGCTTCCAGCACTATAATGCAGGCAATGCGCTTCTTATAGAACTTACCGACGAAAAGTGCCACGATGATCGCCATCGGAATGTAGCCGATTATGTAGCCGCCCGTAGGCCCGAACAGTTTTCCGACTCCACTGCCAAAACCTGAGAATACAGGAAGTCCTACAAGTCCGAGAAGAATGTACAGGCAGACGGAAATCACTGTGCGCTTTGTGTCAAGAATATATGCGATAACGCATATTGCAAAATTCGCAAGTGATATCGGGACAGGTCCGATCGGTATTGTCAGCGGTCCCAGAATGCAGAGCACCGCAGTCATAAGTGCAGTGCTGGTAAGAAATCTTGTTTGATTTTTCTTCATGAAAAATTCTCCCTCTTCTAACGATGTTTCAAAGCAAAGTGATGTCGCAAATATTGAGCCACTCTATCTTGCGTTAATCAATCTTGCGCTACTCAATCTTACGCTACTCCGCTCTGCTATTGTCAACCTTGTATTTGATTAAGGTTAACCATCGACGGGAGAATTTTATAATAAGGCCTGAGCTATGTCAAGTACCATGTGCTGCAGCGGCCTCTATGGAAGCCGCTGCGCATTATGCCGTTACTCCTGTTACTCCTGTTACTCGGCGCTCTTCAGCGATTCTATCATGTCTATCTGTCTCAATTTGAAGAACATGATGACATTGACTATCACAGCGAATAATGCAGTAAGAATCGCGCAGTAAACATAGCTCTCCGGAGCGATCGAGCGTCCGAACATGCAGGTGTCGATCTCAACGGTCGTGATTATAAATCTGTGAAGCAGATTTCCGATAAAACATCCGGCTACGCAGCCATCCAGCGTGAGCCATATGTTTTCACGGTAAATATACATTGCGACCTCCATGTCATGGAAGCCAAGGACTTTGAGCGTTGCAAGTTCACGTTTTCTCTCATTGATATTGATATTATTGAGATTAAAGATAACAACAAAAGCAAGCATTCCGGCCGCCACAACGAGTACAACAATGACAAGATCAAGAGCAGACAGCATGCTGTCCAGCTGACTGCGCGTTGCAGACGCATATGATACCCTGACAACACCATCGATGCCGAGTGCTCCCTCGCCTACCTTCTTGTAATCAGATTCCTCGGATGAACTTGTTTTGTATATTACAGCGTTATAATCGGGCTCATTTCCAAACGTGGCTTTGTAACATGAATCAGTCATGTAGACATAATGATAGAGATACTGCTCGGTTATTGCGCTGATCTTCACCTTATAATTCTTGTTGTCCTTAGTCAGTGTAATGTAATCTCCGACTGAAAGATCCAGCATATTTGCCAGCTTTTCAGTCACAACAGCACCGTCGTCGGAAAGTGTCAGCGGTTCATGCCCGTTCCTTGTCCTCAGCGTCACAAAATCCGATATTTCCGCCCTGTCTTCCGGAACGAAAACGTAGCAACTGTATGACCTGTCAGAGCCATTTTCAGAACCATCCACGCTCTCGAGACTTATTGTTCCGTAGCTGGTACCGTCATCATACGATTTCAGATATCTGTCGACTTCTTTCTTAGCCGTGTCGTCATCGTAGATGATCGTGCCCTGATAATGCTGTATCTCACCGTACTGCAGATCTGCGATTTCTTCGATTGAATTCTTGATGCCAAAACCGACCAGCATGATGCCCATGCACCCGCCGATCCCGAGCACCGTCATCATGAATCGTTTCTTGTATCTGAAGAGATTTCTGAACGTCGACTTATTCGAAAAACTGAGCCTTTTCCAGAAAGGAGTGATCCTCTCGAGCAGAATTCTCTTGCCGTTCTGCGGCGGCACCGGGCGCATCAGCGCCGCAGGTTTTGACATAAGTTCGCCGTAGCATGCCCACAAAGTCGCTACCATTGTGCATGCAAGAGCCGCAATTGAGGCCGTTATCCCGAATCCGGCCATGTACGGAATCACAATGTCAGTCGCATACGGCGTCATTATCTGGTACGAATACACAATTACAAACGGAAAGATTTTCTCACCGATAAACACGCCTGCAATACAGCCAAAACAAGTGGCCAGCGCCGCGTACATGAGGTATTGACCGATTATTGTTGGCTTTCTGTATCCAAGTGCTGAAAGGATGCCTATCTGAGAACGGTTTTCCTCCACCATTCTTGTCATTGTTGTGAGCGAAATAAGTGCCGCTACAAGGAAGAATATTACAGGGAAAACATTCCCTATTGCCCCCACACTGTCTGCATTGTCTCCGCACTGTGTGTACTGAGGGAGATCGTCCCTGTCAGTCACATACCATTCGGGATACTCAATGTCATTGACCTCGAGCTGGTTATTAAGGATCTCTACTCTGCCTTCTGCAATCTCTTCATAGCCGTCATAGATTTCCGCCCAGCCATCGTTGATTTCTTTCTGTCCGTCCTCGATTTTCTTTTTTCCATCATCAAGCTGCTTTGCGGCATCATCCAGTTTTGCCTTATTCTCTGCGAGTTCGGCCTCCGTCGATGCTTTCTGAGCGTAGTAGGAATCGTAGCCGCTTTGTAGTTCCGTCCTGCCCTGCGCTATTGCCGCCATTCCTGCATCGTACTGTGCCTGATAGTCAGTCTGTCCAGCATCTATCAGCAATTTGACATTGGCGAGTTGCTGCTCCTGCGCGTCTAATTGTGCCTTGGAGCTGTCAAGTTTTTCAAGTGCGGCGGCAAGCTGCGAGTCAGCCTCCGCCTTGCCAGATTCATAGGCAGACTTATTATTCTCAAGCTCTTTTGTCGAATCTTCAAGTTTCTTTATTGAGTCATCTATTTCCTTCTGTGAATCAAGAAGTTTTATCCTGTTATCTTCAAGGGTGAGCAGGTTATCACTAAGCTCATCTTTGGCATCATCGTTCTTACGCTGAGCATCGCCCGCTGTCTCATCATAGCGGGCATCATTTCGTTCATCTTCTATTCCCTTAACTTCAGCCTCAAGTGATGCGACTACATCTGCGTAGCCTGTTGTATATGCAGTCTGTTCCTTTGATTCCTTTGCAATTATGTTGATCTCCGTATAAACATCGGTGACAAAAGCACTGTCAGGCACAAAAACAAAGGCGTTCACTTCGCCCTGTCCCACCTGTGAGCTGCCTCTGCTGAAAGAAGCATACATTGATGATGAAGCCAGTGCAGTTACTGTGAATGTATCCGTCGCAAGCGTATCAAGAATATCTTCGTCATCGTCAGAATCCATATAGACAGTCAGCTTATCGCCGACCTTAATCCCATTATGCTCAGCAAATGAAGCATCGATTGCACACTCGTTTTTCTTTGTCGGAAGTACTCCCTCTGTGACCTCGACAAGATCCATGTCCGTGCCCATAGTAGAAAAATGAAAAACATCCTGACTGTCATTCAGATTATAAAGGACATCGACTGTTTTGGCGGGTTCCGCCGTCTCAACATTATCCAGCGCGCGGATTGCTTCGAGGTCATCATCCGTAAGTCCCAGCGTTCCCTGGACCCTGATATCGAACAGCTTCGTCCTGTCATAATACTGATCAAGCGACAACCTGATATCAGGCTCAGATGCCTTTATCCCCGAGTAGAAAGCGACGCCAAGCGCGACAATAAGCATGATGGAAACGAAACGCCCCATGCTCCGCCGGATCTCCATTATGAAATTCTTCTTCAATGCCTTCTTATTATGCAAACCTGTATCCTCGATGCCCCCGAGGTTGGCGCTACGCGCGAACCTCGTATGTGAAAGCGCGGTATCGATACCCCCGAGGTTAGCGGAACGACAACCTCGTATGCGACTGTTTCACAGTCGCATTTACCACTCGATCTCTTCCACCGGTCTCGGGTTCTCATTCATCACTGATGATGCCGCCTTGCCGTTCCTTATCTTTATCACGTGATCCGCCATCGGCGTAAGTGCCGAGTTATGCGTGATCACTATGACTGTCATCCCCTGTTTCCTGCATGTGTCCTGGAGAAGCTTAAGAATTGATTTTCCTGTGTTGTAATCAAGTGCTCCGGTCGGCTCATCGCACAGAAGGAGCTTTGGGTTCTTTGCAAGTGCTCTCGCTATGGCGACTCTTTGCTGTTCGCCACCTGAGAGTTGCGCCGGAAAATTGTCAAGTCGTTCTCCGAGTCCGACTTCGCCGAGCACTGTCGCTGCATCCAGTGGATCCTTACAGATCTGAAGCGCCAGTTCTACGTTTTCTTTGGCAGTAAGATTTGGTACAAGATTGTAAAACTGAAAAACAAATCCGATGTCCTCTCGTCTGTAGTCCGTGAGCTTTCTGTTATTGTATTCGTTGATATGTTCTCCATCGACGATTACTTCGCCGGAAGTCGCAGTGTCCATTCCGCCGAGGATGTTGAGGACAGTAGTTTTGCCTGCTCCGCTGGGGCCTACGATGATTGTGAACTTTCCCTCATCAATGCTGAAATTCATGCCATCGACGGCATGAATCTCGACATCTCCCATCTTATATGTCTTCCTGACATCCTTCATTTCAACAAATGACATGAGTTGTTTCTCCTGTATTTGACTCCCATAATCACGCCAGGGCATCGCATGTATTCTCGCTCAATCGCTTGCAGTCACGCCCTGCCATACTGCGATATTCGCAATCACTGTACTATTTCATTATAAAAACAAACTTCTTATGTAATTCTAAAGATTGAATGAAGTTATCATGACCCAATTATTGCATTGTTACTGTTAGCTGGTTTCCTTAAAGTGAAAAAGTTCTACTGGATTGTTTGAATTAACATATTACCCGCGAAATGCAAGGTTCACCAT
>JAQWCI010000213.1 GCA_028706005.1 Lachnospiraceae bacterium | reverse complement strand
CATTCTGGACCATGCCTGAGCAAGCTTCTTGCGGCCGTCTTCATTAAGATGGATGCCATCTAGTAAAAACTCATCATAGTTTTCAGGGCCAACACCGAGCAACTGGTAAGCATTATATGTCTCTGCCCCTATCTTCTGAGCAGTATTAGATGCACCGTAAGAATAATCAGACAATGTGGCATAACCATTATTTATCAGATTCCCATCGCCGGTCCCAAGAACGCTGTTAGCGCTTGTGAAATAGACATAAGATGGTGTGCTGAAAATGATCTTTGCATTTGGATAAGTATTCCTAAGCGTATTAATTACAATATTTATTGCACCAGCATATGAGTATGGATCAGAATCATAACCACCCCAAAGAGGGTGTTTTGACAGATAATCATTGACCCCATACTCAACAACAAAAACATCTGTATCGTTAAGATTGCAGGATTTGTAAACATCATATGCATGATAACTGCTAAGGAAATCAGCATCTACCTTTCCTGACAATACATATGCCCAACCTACACCTGACGGGCTGGTCCATTCGCCAGAAGATGGGTTGTCATTATGATCAATTGAAAGAGTCTGTCCGCCGATTGCGAGGTTATATACGTTTGCTTCACAGTATTGCCCTGTGAGATATGCAGGCCCTGTTATATCCCTGAAGTTATCAAGCTGGCTGTCGCCGAGAAAAACTATCTGCAACTGCTTGCCATCATTATTGGTGATATTTCCGCTGAAGTCAGGTCTTTCTGTCTCTTTGTCATCACTGCTTTTCTCGCCTTCAGGTTCTGAAAGTACGCTGTCATCAGCAGTGTATTTGGAATCTACGGAACTTGCTGCTGCTGCATCAGTAGTTGTGGCTTCATCTGTTACTGTTGATGTAGCTGAAGCAGCTGCGTCCGATGTTGATGCTGTAGTAGCTTCAGAAGTTGCGGCTGCGGATGCAGTTGTTTCTGATGATGATTCAGATGAAGGTGTAGTACTGTCACCGCATCCTGCGATCAGTGAGCAACAGATAGCTGTTGAGAGAAGAATTGCTGTTATACGTTTAATTTTCATATGATCCTTTCGAAGTCTGTTGAGTAACGAAACTCTCGTAATTATACTCGCTGCTGTATTGATTTACAAATTTCCGGCACTGCGTTCATTGAGTAGTTGGTGTAATAGACCACAAATCCCGGTCTTGAGCCGGCAGGTTTCTTCACATCTTTGCGAAGGAGGTAGTCGATCTCTACTTTGCTCTGTTCACGGCCGCTTGAGTAGTAGGCGGCGAGGGACGCAGCCTCCACAAAGGTCTGGTCGGGGATGGTGTCCATTTTGTCACCGTTTGTTTTGAGGACAACATGGGAGCCGGGAATGTCATTTGCGTGGAACCAGATATCGCCGCCGTTGGCAAACTTGAAAGTGAGTTCATCATTCTGAAGGTTATTTTTACCAACATAAATGTCATATCCATCAGAGCTTACATAGTGAAGAGGTTTGCTCCTGGGAATTCTTTGTTTTGAGGTTTTGCCAGATTTTCCGCCGCGCCGGTCGAGACTTCCACGATGATGTATGAGCCCGCTTTGAATCATTTCCTGTTTGATCTCGGCGAGATCGGCGTCATCGGCTGAGACCTCGAGTGAAACTTTGATGCTCTCAAGCTGATCGATCTCAGCCTTTGTTTCGGCGGTGAGCTCAGTCAGAGCTTCTGCGGTCCGCTTGAGCTTATTGTATCGCTCAAAGTTCTTCTTGGCATTAGCCGCAGGAGAGAGCATTGGGTCAAGCGGTACAGTTGTTTTCTCATTAGTGTAGTAATTATCGAGAACCGCAGATTTAGAGCCTTCCGGAATTTCATATCCATAGGCGTTTAGCAGTTCGCCATACACACGATACTTGTCTTTCTTCTCAGTATCTTTAAGCTGTTTGCACTGAAGATCATATTTGTGGAGATCACGCTCAAGCAGCGTCTGAACGATTCTGCGAAGATCAGAGGAACGCTGATGAATACGCGTGATCTTGTTCTTTTCCGCATAGTAGAACTCAAGGAGTTCTGACATGCCGGCAAATGTTCTGGACTGCATCTCAGAGAATGACTTAAGCTCAAAAGCTGAGTATTCCTTTGGAATAAAACGAGTGCTGCCTGATTCAAGACCGTTCCCGTGAGAATCAGGTGAGGCCGGATCTGAGATTGAATTTGTCTGCTTATCACCGATTCCGTAGACAGTAGGGTAAAAGTTGCCGGATAGTATATCGGAGACCAGCAAATGAAATTCATTCCACAACCTGTCTTTTTCTTCGCGGTCAAGACTTGCAGAGCTCATATCATTCTTAATGTCGGCTCTTGCACAGAGTTCATTGCCGGTGATGTTTGAGAAGCCAGTGTATGTTTTGACAAGAAGAGATGACGGATCAATGTCATTATTGAGAGCAGAATAAAAACCGGGCTCTGTCTCAGAGAGAGGATCTCGTTTGTTTTGCGTTTCAGGTATGAAATATGGGCGCCCAGGCAGCACTTCGCGGACGGAACTTACCATCCCGGATATGTGCTTGATACTGTCGACTATCTGTTCGTTTTCATCTAAAAAGATGAGATTGCTGTATTTGCCCATGAGCTCGAGGACGAGCGTATGATGGCAGATGTCGCCCATCTCATTAAGATGCTCGATCTCAAAGCGGAGAATGCGCTCAAGGCCAGGTTGAGTCACAGAACTTATTTTGCCGTTTGTAATATACTTGCGAAGAAGCATACAAAAAGTGGGCGCCTGAGCCGGTGAGGCTTTGGAGATCTCAGTAAAATAGCAGAGAGGGAGAGAAGCGTCTGCTGAAAGAAGCAGGCGCACCTGACCGCCGCCGCGTGACATCTCGGGCTTAATCGTCAGAACGATCTCGTCATTCTCGGGCTGTGCAATTTTATATATTCGACCGCCGGTTACTTTGTCTGAGATTTCGTGGCAAAGGCAGGCGACTGTAATTCCGTTGAAAGCCATTTGTTTCCTCCATGCTGGAATTGATGTCTGCAATATGGCAGCCAGGCATTTGTTCCATGCTGATTATCTTAATTCATCGGGGGAGATATCACAAGAAATTCTCTGATAATGATTGTATGACTCGCAATAATTGTTGCTGTTCACAATTGACGGAGCAGACCGTCGAATTCGCGGGTAAGAAAGCGAGTCCGGCAAGAGAGACTTCAGCGGGTTTACCCGCGAAATGGGGCAGACCGTCGAATTCGCGGGTAAGAAAGCGCGCCCGGTAACCACAGCTGACGCAAGCATACCTGTGAACAAGTACCACATGAATACA